>JAHFVC010000077.1:0-16756 GCA_023264765.1 Mycobacterium sp.
CCAACGACTCACCCTCGGCCGCCGACGCGCCGGTCAAGCCGAGCGCGAAGCCGCGTACGAATCGCCAGGCCCGGTGCACCACCTGCCGGGACCGCGGCGCCACCGCCACCAAAGCGCCGACCGCGGAGAGCACGGACAGTGCGTCCGCGGCGGTTCCCGCGGCGCTGCCGACCACGGTGGCCGCGCCCAAGCCCGTCCCGGTCGTCGCCAAACAGGTGGCACTGCTGCGCCAGGCCGTGCTCGGGTTGTTCGGCATCCAGGCCGCCGCCGACAAGACGCCCGCCGCCCCGGCGGATTCTCCGGCGGACCTGGTCATGCTGGCCGCGACCGCCCGCAAGCCGGCCGCTGCGACCGCCGAAAGCGTGGTGGTGACCCCACAGATCGCGGCGGCTGCCCCGGCCAACACCGCACCCACCGCTGCGCCCACCCAGTCCGTGCCCGACCAAGCGACCGGCGTGGTGACCGGTTCGATCGGCGGTGCCGACGCCGAGTCGAATGTGTTGACCTACACCGTGACCGGTAGCGCGCCCAACAAGGGCAAGGTGAGCGTCAACGCGACGACGGGGGCCTACACCTACACCCCGACCCAGGCAGCCCGGCTGGCCGCCGACATCACCAGCGGCCCCGACACCGACAGCTTCACCGTGCAGGTCAACGACGGCACCGCGGCCACGACCGTTACCGTCACCGTCCCGGTGCTGCCCGCTGCGCTGGCGTCGGGCGGCGGGAAGACCGTCGGCACCTACCCGACCGGAGTGGCGGTGTCCGCCACCAAGATCTACGTCACCAATGCGGGCAGCAACACGGTGTCGGTCATCGACCGCGTCACCGGTGCCACGGTGACGGTCGGCGTCGTCGGCTCCCCGAAGGCCGTCACGCTGAGCCCCGACGGCACCCGCGCCTACGTCGGCGGCAACAATGCCGTGTCGGTGCTGAACACCGCGACCAACACCGTCGTCTCGAAGGTGACGTTGGGCGGTGGCCAGATCTACGGAATCGAGTTCGCGCCCGACGGGCAGCGGGCCTACGTCGCCAACAGCGGCAACAACACCGTGGCGGTGCTCAACACCACCACCGCCACACCGACGGTGGTGACGACCATCGCGGTCGGCAGCCAGCCGCGCGGGGTGGCCGTGTCCGCCGACGGCACCCGGCTCTACGTGACCAACTGGAACGCCAAGTCGGTGTCGGTGATCGACACCGCCACCAACAAGGTCGTCGGGTCGCCGATCACAGTGGGCACCAACCCGTTCGGGATCGATGTTTCCGCCGACGGCACCCGGGTGTACGTGTCGAACTTCGGCAGCGGCACCGTCTCGGTGCTCAATCCCACCGCCACCACCCGCCTGGTGGCCACCATCGCCGTGGGAGCCGAACCCATGGGCGCGATCCTGAGCCCCGACGGCAGCGTGCTCTACGTCGCCAACGGCCGGGACACCGTCTCGGTGATCGCGACCGCCACCAATACCGTCGTCAACACCATCGCGATCGACTCTGCGGCCGAAAACGGTTCGCACCGGATCGCTGTGAGCCCGGACGGCCAGCAGATGTACGTCACCGACATGGCCGACCGCACCGTCCGAACACTGAACCTGGTGCGCGGCAACACCGCACCGATCGCCGGCACCCCGACGGTCGGAACCCCGGACGCCGGCACCGGCAAGGTGACCGGCACGTTGAACGTCACCGACCCCGACGGGGACAAGCTCAGCTACACCGTCGCCCAGCCCTCCGGCGGCACCGTCACCGTGGACGCCGCGGGCAACTTCACCTTCACGCCCACCACGGCATCCGGCGCGGCGCTCGCGAAGGCCGCCACCACAGTGTCGTTCTCGGTGACCGTCGGCGACGGTAAAGCCAGCACCATCACCACGGTGACGGTGCCGACGGCACCCGCGCAGGGGCCCGTCGTCGTCGACAGCACTGCGGCGCTGCAGGCGATGTTCGACAAGCTCAAAGCCGGAGACACCCTCACCCTGGAGAACAAGACCTACCAGCATTCCGGCGTGCTCTACATCCGGGTGGCCGGCGTGACCATCAACGGCAACGGCGCCACCCTGGCCGCCACCAACGACGCGACGTCCTCGGTGCAGATCCTCGCCGACAACGTCACCCTGTCGAACCTCACCTTGACCGCGCCGCTGACCGGGCCGCGCTACTACGCACCCGAACAGCACAGCCTGGTCGTCATGGGGGACCACGCCACCGTCAACGACGTGAACGTGATCGGGGCCGCCGGGTCCGGCGTATTCATCTATGGTGCGGGCTATTTCGAGCTCGACAACGTCTCCGTGACCCGATCTCGTGCCGACGGTATCCACATGACCAACGGGGCGCACGACGGCGTGCTGAACAACGTCCGCACCGAATGGACCGGGGACGACGGGATCGCTGTGGTGTCCTACGCCAACGACAAGGCGATGTCGCGCAACATCACCATCAATTCACCGACCGTGGCCGGCACCACTTGGGGTCGCGGCATCTCGGTGGTCGGCGGCCAGAACATCACCTACCGCAACATCACCGTCTCGGACACCAATGCGGCGGGGGTGTACATCGCCACCGAATCCACCTATAACACCAGGGCGGTCTCCGGCGTGACGATCGACGGCGGCACCATCACCAATGCCGATACCAATCCTGCGATCGTGCACGGTGCGGTCCTTGTGTACGCAGGAAACCCCGGTTCCGGTGTCAGCGCGGTGACGGTCAAGGGGCTGACCATCGTCAACACCCCGGCCACAGCAGGCTGGGTCCTCGGCGTGCTGCGCGACGGTGGGATCGCCGTCAGCGGAATCGTCTTCGACACCATCACCATCAGGCAGAACGCCTCGCTGTCCGGCGGTCACACCAACGCGCCGGCCGGGGCGGCAACCCTGACACGGGTGACGGTGAACGGAGTGGCGCTCACATCACTGTGAGGCAGGGCATGATGAAGCGGTGTCCGAACGCAACGTGCTCGGTGGCCCACTGGAACCCTGTGGGTCCGAACCGCTCACCGGCTTCTATCGCGACGGTTGCTGCTCGACGGGGCCCGAGGATCCGGGACTGCATTCGATCTGTGCGGTGGTGACGCGGGAGTTCCTCGACCACCAGCGCTCGATCGGCAACGATCTGACGACACCGATGCCCGAGTACCGGTTCCCCGGACTGGAGCCCGGAGACCGCTGGTGTGTGACCGCGCACAACTGGCTGCGGGCACACGAGGATGGTTGCGCGGCGCCGGTGGTGATGGCATGCACGCATGAGCGGACCCTGGACGTGGTGCCGCTGGAGGTGCTCGCCGAGCATGCCGTCGACGTGCCCGACGACGCCAGCGACCTCTAGCAGCTCACGGCAGTCGGCGGTTGCGCCGGCGTCCTGCCACGGGTTGGCGTAGCGCACCCGGAATGCGTGTCGTTGGGTAGGCTCGGCCCTCAAATGATCGAGACTGACGAGCCGCTGCCCATCCTGCCGCGCGAGCTGACCACGATTTCCGACGCGGTCCGCAATGTCCCGGCACCCGCGATACCGGCCATCGCCGCACCGTACGCCGCCCGCCTGGCCGACCCCGACACTGACGCGGAGATGGTGTCGGAATGGATGAACCTGCCACATCTGGCCGAGGCGTGGGAGTACGACTGGCCGCCGGAGCGCTGGCGGCTGTACCTGAAAGCCCAGCTGGCAGGGACGTTCTCGCGGCCGTTCATCACCAGCCGCAAGGGCGAGGACATCGGCTACATCGAATTGTACAGAGCGTCAAAGGATTCGATCGCCACGCGGTATGAATCCGATCCGTACGACCTGGGCATGCACGCGGCCATCGCCGACACCAAACTGGTGAACCGGGGTATCGCCCCGCTGATGATGCCGAAGCTGCTGGCCGACATGTTCGCCGGCGAGCCGCAGTGCCGCCGGGTGATGTTCGACCCCGACCACCGCAACATCGGTGCGCGCCGCCTCGTCGAATACGTCGGCTGCACATTCCTCGGGGAACACCAGATGTCGAACCGCAAGATGGCGCTGTACGTGTATCCGAGGACGCCGGAGGACATCCCGGCCGTCACGTGACGCGGGGTCGTCAGTGGGACATCATCGCGGCGTAGCCGTCGTGGTCGGGCTTCATGGCCGCGGCCACCAACTCCCACAACACCTCGTCGGTGCCGCCACCCACCCGGGCCAGCTTCATGTCGCGCCACCACTGACCCAGCGGGGTCTCGTCGATGAGATAGCCTGTGCCGCCGAAGATGTGCATGCACTCCGAGACCACCTCTTCGCCGAGGCGGGCCGCGGTGACCTTCATGGCGGCCGCGGTGCGCAGGTCCAGCTTCTTACCCGCCGCGATGCCCGTCAGCGCGTGGCGCAGCATGTCCACCCGGGCCTGAAGGTCGGCGATGCGCATCCGCAGCGCTTGGTGCTCGTAGAGGGTATGGCCGAACTGGCGGCGATCCATCATGCGCGCCAACGTGATTCCCAGTAGGCGTTGGCAGCTGCTCGCGACCTGGCCTGCCACCGACATCCGCTCGTGCGCCAGGCCCCAGGAGATCGCGGCCAGGCCGGTTCCCGCGCGGGCGACCAGCGCCTCGGCGGGCACCCAGGTGTCGATGTGCACGGCGGCGGTGTCCAGTGGTCCGGCGCCGACCTTGCGATAGGGCACCTGGACCTGGATCCCGGGGTCGTTCAGCGGGACCGCGATGACGACGACGTTGCCGTGCCTGCTGGTCGCGTCGTCGCCGACGTCGCGCGCCACCGCCATCACATAATCGGCGATGGGGGACAGCGAGACGAACTTCTTGATGCCCTTGACCTCGAAACCGCCACGGGCCGCTCGCACTTCGGTGCCGACGATCTGGAGATCGGATCCGCCGGACTCCTCGGAGGCGCCGATGCACAGCACGGCCTCGCCGCGGATGGCGCGCTCGGCGATATCGCGCAGGTAGTCGTTGCGGGCGAACCGGCGCAGGATGGCGATGGCCGAGTCGTGCAGGCTCACCCCGACGGCGATACCGGCCGAGCCCAGCTTGCCCAGTTCCATCGCCAGGGCGATCACGTCGCCGACGTCGGGTTGCTGTTCGGCCCCCCATTTGGCGGCGAACACCCCCTCGCGACCCAGGTACTCGATGAGCTGGCGCGGAAAGTGTTCGCTTGCTTCGGCTTCGGCGGTCCACGTCTTGACCTGGTCGTTGAACACCCGATGCAGCAACGCGGGGAAGTCCTCGACGGGCGGGGCGGTGAGCGTCATGGTGCGGCCTCCAGATTGCGTTTGACCTCGAGCCTGCGCAGCTTGCCCGACGAGGTGCGGGGCAGCGATCCGGGCCGCATGAATACGACCTCGGCCGGCACCACACCGCATTCGGACGCGATGCGAGACACCAGCGCGCTGCGGGCGGCGGGCTCGTCGGCGCCCTTGAACTCGGCGGCGATCACCAGGCCCGGGCGTGTCGCGGGCCCGTCGGTGCCGATCGCCACGACCGCGCCCGGGCGGATCCCGTCGACCTGGGCGGCCACCCGCTCGATCTCGGTGGGGAAGATGTTGCGTCCGGCCACGGTGATGATCTCCTTGGCCCGCCCGCAGATCACCAGGCTGCCGTCCAGCAGGTAGCCGATATCGCCGGTGGGGAACCAGTTTTCGCGGTCGATCGGTTCTTCGCCGAGATAGCCGGTCATCATCGACGTGCCGCGCACCTCGACCTCGCCGACCTCACGGTCGGTGACGCTGCCGGCGAACTGCTCGCGCGGGGACACCCGGATCTCCATCCCGGGAATGGCCTCGCCGAGCACGGCGTGCTTGCGGACGTAGCCACCGTCGTCGCTGACGACGTGGATCTCGTCCACCTGCAGACCCGTGCCCGGCGTGGGAACGCTGACCGCGCAATTGGATTCGGCCAGGCCGTAGGACGGGGACAGGGCACCGGGGTCGAGCCCGAAGCGGGCCATCTCGGCGGCGAACAGCCCGCTGCCGTCACAGTCGATGGGTTCGCCGCCGTTGAGGGCGAAGCGCAGCGGGGCGAGATCGACGTCGCTGACCAGGCGGGCATACTTGCCCACGATGTTGTAGGCCATGTTCGGTGCGGCCGTCAGGGTGGCGCGGCTGTCGGAGAGCCACTTCAGCCAACCGAACGGCTGCGCGGAAAACGCCGAGGTGGGTGCCTGCCACAGGTTCGCCCCGCCGAGCGTGGCGGCGAGCACGAAGGACAGGCCCATGTCGTGGTACAGCGGCAGCCAGGAGTGTCCGGTGTCCTGGGGTCCCGCGCCGACCCGGCGTACCAGCGCCCGCAGGTTGGCCAGCACAGCATCGGGTGAAAGTTGGGCGGTGCGAGGCGTTCCCGTCGATCCGGCGGTGCCCTGCAGCACGGCGACGGTGCTGTCCATGCCGCCGGCGAAGGTGGTGGACCGCCGCGCGTGCGCGACGGGGGTGACGTCCTGCACGGTCAATGCGCTGTCTGCCGCTCCCAGCTCGCGCAGGTGTGTGCCGTGGCTGAACACGGTGTGCGCCCCAACACCCTCGAACCGCGACAGGGTGGCGTGCGCCCAGCGCTCGGGGTCCGCGCCGCGGACCGGCCCGGGCAGGATCGACACGGCGGCCCCGGCGATCAAGGCGCCGGTGATCGCGGCGAGGAACTCGACGGTCGGGTCGCCGACCAGGCCGACGGTGTGGGCGCCTTCGGCGCAGATGCGTTCGGCGACGTTTTCGGCACGCGCGTGCACCTCCCCCCAGGGGTGCCGGTGCCAGATGCCTTCTGCGGTGTCGAAGACGTGCAGGTCGTTACTGGAGCCGGTCATCGATTCCGTCAGCGCGGAGCCGAGCTGGTTCACGAGTTGGCCTGCCCGGCGGGAAGCTTGGCCACCACCGCGTCCTCAAGCTGGCCGACGGTCTCGCAGCTGAGCAGATCCTCTTCGGTGAGCGCCGCGTCGAGTCGATCCTCGATGGCCACCATGCCCACGGCGAACGCCACCGAATCCATGCCGAGATCGTCGATCAGCCGGGAGTCGCGGGTGACCCTGCTGACGTCGATACTGAGATCATCTCTCAGGATGGAGAGCAGCTCAGGGTTGACAGCAGCGGGTTGTGACTGTTCCATGTCGGGGGACGCTACACCGGGTAGTTAGCCAAGGCTAGGCTTACCCCGGCTACAGGGCTGTTGGGTGTCTCACCATGTGTGCCGAGCAAGTTCTGTGCTGCCGTTTCGCTGTCCTCCGTCGATGCTCACCAGCGCCGGGACCAGTTCACTGGTCACGACACCGTGCCGGGCCGTCAACTCGTCCACGATCGGGAAACTCGCCGCGATGCGCGCCGGGGTGTCCACGACGATCGTCGTCACCGGGACGCGCCTGCTCAGCTGAAACAGCTTGTCGCCGTGCGGTTCACGGTCACCGTGGAAACCCCAGACGCCGCGCAGCACGGTCACCCCGCTGACCGTGTGGTGCGCCCGCAACCGGGCCACCAGCGCCCGGTGCACGGGCGTCGTCCCGGTCGCGGTGGTGACGGTGTCCTCCGAGGTGTGGATCATCAGCTTCTGCCGCAGCACACGCCCGTCGGCGTCGGTCTCGGGCAGCGCGGCCGGGGGTGAGATCAGCTCACCGTCGCGTTTGCAGAGCTGTGCGCGTTCCAACGTCATGGTGGCGGCGGGCGCCAGCCGCCGCAGTTCCGGGGCGGCAGCGGTCACCTGCGCAGCACTGCCTGCGGCGACGATCATCACCGGGACGTCGGCGTTGGTGCCGACGAACCGGGCCCGGCGGCGCTGCCCGGACTCGGTGCCGTCCACCCCCAGGAACACGGCCGCCGCGGCGAACCCGTGGGCGTGCAGCACGTCGCACAATGCCCGGTGCGACCGCGCGCGGCGGGCGTAGAGCGTCAGCTTGTAGTCGCCCGGATCCGGTGCATCCAGCAGTCGCGCTCGTTCCAGGGTGACGATGCCGCGGTCGATCATCGCGACGGCCTGCTCGGCCAGCGCGCTGATCCGCTCGGTCCGGTCCACCGCCGCGACAGCGACCGGAAGGTCCTCCGACAGCGTCAAAGTGAGGTCGCTGCGCAGTTCGTGGCGCGGACCGAATCCGGCGCAGCCCCGCAGCACGACACTGTTGGCGATGCGCTGTGCGCCGAACAGGTCCAGCAGTTCGTCGGCCACGAAGCGGCGCTCGCCGCGCAACCGCTCCCCGAAGTAAGCGGTCAGCTTCAGAAAGTCGTCGCTCACAGTAGTTTCCCCATCGTGAGGCCCAGCCACGCGCCGGCCAGTCCGAGCGCGACGCTGAGCACGATGTTGGCCACCGCAGGCCACACCTGTCGTTCCTCACCGAGCCGCTGGGTCTCCAGCATCCACGTCGAGAACGTGGTGTAGGCGCCGACGAACGCGGTACCGGCCAGCAGTGCGGCGTTCGGGCTGAGGGCCAGGCCGCCGAAGAATCCCAGCAGCCACGCGCCGCTGATGTTCACCACCAGCGTGCCGACCGGGAACGGCCGCGCGACCCGCTTGGAGACCGACTTGTCCACCACGAACCGGGACACCGCTCCGAGCCCGCCGATCAGCGCGACACCCACCCACACCACGAACGTCATCGGATGCGCGCCCGTCGCACCAGGGCTGTGGTCAGGTGCAGGGCGGTCAGACCGGCCGCGATGCTGGCGACCGTGTAAGCCGCGGCCAGCCCGTAGAAGTGATGCTCCAGCATGGTCACCGTTTCGACCTGCATGGTCGAGAACGTCGTCAGGCCACCGCACAATCCGGTGCCCAGCAGGGGGCGCCGGTAGGCAGAGGTCGGCAGGCGCTCCAGCAGCCGGGTGGTGAAATACGCCAGCAGCACCGTGCCGACGATGTTGACGGTGAAAGTCGGCCACGGCCACTGTCCCGGCGCGATCGGCAGCACGTGCGCCAACCCCGCGCGGGCCAGCGTGCCCACCGCACCACCGGCGAACACCGCCGCGAGTTCACGTCGGTCGAAGCCAGCCATGGCGCTCAGTATGTCGCCCGAGTCGGGGACCGATATGTTGGGCACACCATGACGGGCGTGCGGATCTGTGTACTCGGCTCCGTCCGTGCCTGGGTTGACGGTGCGCCCCTCGATCTCGGTGGTCCCAAGCAGCGTGCGGTGCTGGCCCGCCTGGTGCTGGCACACGGGCAGGTGGTGTCGGTGGATCGCCTCATCGAGGACCTCTGGGAAGGTGAACCGCCGCCAAAGGCGCTGGCCGCGCTGCAGGCCTACATCTCGCATCTGCGCCGGGTGCTCGAACCCGGACGTGCCCGCCGCGCCGCCGCGCGGGTGATCGTCAGCGCGGCACCCGGATACTGCCTGCGGCTGCCCGACGATGCCGTCGACGTGTGGTCGGTGGAAGCGAAAATTATCGCCGCCGAAGCCCGGTCGGACCTGCTGGACGATGTGCTCACCGAATGGGCCGGCGATCCCTACGCGGAGGTGGCCGACACGCTCTGGGCCGCACCGGAAGTCGCCCGACTCACGGAGTTGCGGCTCTGCGCCGTCGAGTCCTATGCGGCCGCGCAGTCGGCGCTGGGTCAACACGCGGTGGTGCTGCGGGTGCTCGAACCGCACGCCCGCGACCATCCGGGCCGCGAGACCGCCGCCTGCCTGCTGGCCGCCGCGCAGTACCGGGCCGGCCGCCAGGTGGCGGCGCTGGATGTGCTGCGCCGCACCCGGGAGTACCTGACTGACGAGCTCGGCCTCGAACCCGGCCGGCCGCTACGCGACCTGGAACGCGACATCCTGCGCCAGGCCGACCACCTCGACCCCATCACGGTGGCGCCCGCGGTGCCGGCCCCCGTGGCAGCACCACCGACGGCATCGCGAACCCGCGGCCGCACAACTGAACTCGCCGCGATCGAGTCCGCCGCCGCGACCGCACGCCATGACGGATCGAAGGTGGTGTGGATCGGCGGGGAAGCCGGCGCGGGCAAGACCACCCTGGCGGGCACGGCCGCGGCCACCCTGCAGCAGGCCGGCTGGACGGTGGTCTTCGGTCGATGCCCAGAGGTCGACGGTGCGCCCGCCGGATGGGCGTGGACGGAGGTGCTGGCCCCGTTCCGGTCCGTACTCGAGCCGGCCGAGGTGACGGCGCTGGCGCCCTTGTTGCACGACGGGCCCAACACCGATGCCGGGGCTTTCTGGCTGGCCCACACCCTGGCCGAGGTGCTCGGGCGGGCCGCGACCGGCCAGCCGCTGGCGATCGTGCTCGACGATCTGCACCGCACCGACGGCCTGACCTTGGAGCTGCTACGGCTGGTCGCCGACCGGCTGGCGCAACGCCCGGTGCTCGCGATCGGCACCTACCGGCCCTCGGAGTCCGGTGCCGAACTCGGCATGGCGCGCGCGGCGCTGGCCAATCACACCGCCGCGCATCTGATCCTCGCGGGGCTGGATGACGCCGCCATGGCGCAGCTGGCCACCGACTGCGGCTTGTCCGTGGTGACCGGCGACACGCTGAAGTTGTTGCGGGACAGGACCGGCGGCAATCCGCTGTTCGTCCGGGAGATGGCCAGGCTGATGGCTGCCGAAGGGGCCGACGCGGCCCACGGCGGCGTCCCGGCCGGGGTGCGTGACGTGGTGCGCCGCCGGCTGGCCCGGTTACCCGGCCAGACCGCCACCGCGCTGCGCCAGGCCGCGGTGCTCGGCCGCGAGGTGGACCTCGATCTCCTCGAAGACCTGGCCCACGGCGGCGACGACATGCTCGACGCGCTCGAGCCTGCGGTACTGGCCGGGCTGCTGGACGAGCCTGCCCCGGGCCGGATCCGGTTCGCGCACAGCCTGATCCGCGACACCCTCTACGACGACACGTCCCTGCTGCGCCGCACCCGGCTGCATGCCGCCGCGCTGACCCTGCTGCGCCGCCGGGGCGCCGATGCGGCCTCGCTGGCCCACCACGCGGTGGCGGCGGCCACTCCCGAAAATGCCACGGAGGCGGCCGAATTCGCCACCACCGCCGCACAGGAGGCCGATGCGGTGGGTGCACCCGGTGAGGCGGCGCGGCAGTGGCGGGCGGCGGTGCGCATGTTGGAACTCGGCGCCGCGGGCCCGCAGCGCGCCGTGCCCGCCCGTTGCGGATTGATCTCGGCGCTGGCCCGCGCCGGCGACGCCATCTCCGCGCGTGAGCAGCTCAACCGCGCCGTGACGCTGGCCGCCGGCGACGATGCACTGCTGGTGCGCGCGCTCACCGCGCTGGACAGTCCGCTGGTGTGGCGACTGCGGACCGGCGATCACATCGACCCCGTCATCGTCGACCCGCTGCGCCGGATCCTGGCCCAGGACCACCCGCCGCAGGTGCGGGTCCGGCTGCTGATCACCTTGTTCACCGAAGTGGAAGGCGCCGAACACGATACGGCGATGGCGGCCAGCGTCGAAGCGCTGCGCCTGGCTCGCGGGCTCTACGCGACGGACCCCGACAGTCATGCCCGGCTGCTGTGCGCGGCGCTGAACGTGCGGGCGTTCGCATGCCTGGGGCCCGACCTCGCCGATCAGCGGGAGCCGGCGGCCGCCGAACTGCTGACGGTCGCCCAGGACTGCGGAGCCGTCGACTACCAGGCCGTGGGGCATTGGTTGCTGTTCCTGGCGGCGTCGGGCCGTTCGGATCTGGCTGCCGCGCTCGACCATGTCGACCAGGCGGTGGCCCGCGCCGGGACGGGTCAGCTGGCCCACCTGCTCGGGGTGCTGGACGCGTACTCGGCACAGTTGACCGTGCTGGCCGGGCGCCCCGACGAGGGCGAGGCGAAGTATCTGGCCGCGGCCGCCAGTCTGGCCGAACACGGGGTGGCCAACGGCGTGCTGGTCGGTCTGGTCGGACGGGTCAGCGCCGCGTTGACCCGCGGTGACCTGGGCTCGATGGCCGACGAGCTGCTGATCCTGCACCGCACGATCTCGGCGACCATGGCCGACGGTGCCGTGCTGGCATTGACGTCGGTGGGCAGAACCGCTGAGGCGCAAGAGGTATGGGCCCAGCGGGTGCCCACCGAACGGTCCTACTACTGGGTGGCGATGACGACGCTGCGGGTGCGCGCCGCGGTGGCCATCGGCGACCTCGCGGTGGCCCGGGCCGAAGCGGCCGAGCTGGCGCCCTACAGCGGGCTGATGGCGGGCCTGGACAACGGCACCCTGCTCACCGGGCCGGTCGACGAGGCGCTGGCCGTTCTGGCCGAGGCCGACGGTGACACGGCCGCGGCCACCCGCTACCGGCGGGCCGCCGGGCAGCTGCGTGAGCGGCTGGCCGCCGAGGCCGCCCGACTGATCAACTGAACACGCGGCGCTCAAAGCGCTTGTGCCGCCGCGTCATCAGCTTGATGAACGCGATCAGCAGCGGGTTCGCCTCGGCCGCCATCCGGGCGTATTCCTCCTCGGTGGCCACGCCGACGATGCGCGGCCCGTCGAAGGACATCTTCCCGGAGCGCTGGGCCGCCTTCTCCACGATGGCCCAGTCGGCGATCGACACATGCCGACGTATCACTGCGAACAGCTCACGCTCCTCGTCGGCGATGTGCTCGCGCACCAGCTGATGAAGATCGGCCAGCGCCACCGCCAGCGGTGCCGCCGTCATCTGGCTCGGCGCCGTCCGGAACGCGGTGGACAGCGCCTTGAGGCGATCCAGTCGGGGATCGAGGGCGGCATGGTCGCCGGTGAGCTCGGACAGGTCGACGAAGCTGCCCGCCGATGCCGTCATGATCGGCCACAGCACCTCGTCCTCCACGGTGTGGTGATGGTGGATGGAGTCGCACAGCAGGTGGAGGTAGCGGTCGACCTCCTTGGGCCGGGCGCAGCGGTGCGCGCCGCGCGCGACGGCGGCCAGCAGGTCGGCCAGGCGTCCGACATCGGCGATCATCGCCCGGTGGGCCATGGTGATGCCGGACAGATCGGGTTCTGAGGTCAGGGAATTTGGGGAGCTGTTCATGCCGCATACGTTGTCGCGATGCACTTGCGGCACACTTGCGGCGCGCTTGCGGGAAGTAGGCAACAATCGTGTTCATGGCTGCCAACCCACGTGCCGGTAAGCCGGCAGACCCGTCCGACCTCATCGATATCGCACACGTGGTGACGGCGTACTACACCGTTTTGCCCGACCCCGACGACATCGCCCAACAGGTCGTGTTCGGGACGTCCGGGCATCGCGGGTCCAGCCTGGACGGGGCCTTCAACGAGGCGCACATCCTGGCGACCACGCAGGCCATCGTCGAATACCGGGCAGGGCAGGGCACCACCGGTCCGCTCTTCATCGGCCGCGACACCCACGCCTTGAGTGAGCCCGCCTGGGCGTCGGCGCTGGAGGTGCTGGCCGCCAACGACGTCGTCGCGATGATCGACGCCGCGGACCGTTACACCCCGACCCCGGCCGTCAGCCACGCCATCCTGACCTTCAACCGCGGCCGCGACACCGACCTGGCCGACGGCATCGTCGTCACCCCCTCGCACAACCCGCCCCGCGACGGCGGGTTCAAGTACAACCCGCCCAACGGTGGTCCGGCCGACACCGACGCCACCGGGTGGATTGCCAAGCGCGCCAACGAGATACTGCGGGAAGGCATCTCCGCGGTGAAGCGGGTGCCGCTGTCGCGGGCCCTGCAGATCGCGCAGCGCCACGACTACCTGAACGCCTACATCGAGGATCTGCCCAATGTGGTGGACCTGCACGCCATCCGCGCCCAGGGCATCCGGATCGGCGCCGACCCGCTGGGCGGGGCCAGCGTCGACTACTGGGGCGCCATCGCCGAACGGCACAAGCTGGACCTGACCGTGGTCAATCCTTTGGTGGATGCCACCTGGCGGTTCATGACGCTGGACACCGACGGCAAGATCCGGATGGACTGCAGCTCACCGAACGCGATGGCCTCACTGATCGCCAACCGCGACCACTATCAGATCGCCACCGGCAACGACGCCGACTCCGACAGGCACGGCATCGTCACCCCGGACGGCGGTCTGCTCAATCCGAACCACTTCCTGGCCGTGGCGATCGACTACCTGTACGCGCATCGGCCGTCGTGGCCAGGCAGCACCGCGGTCGGCAAGACGGCGGTCAGCAGCTCGATCATCGACCGGGTGGTCGCCGGACTCGGCCGCAAACTCGTCGAGGTGCCGGTGGGCTTCAAATGGTTCGTCGACGGACTGATCAGCGGCTCAATCGGTTTCGGCGGCGAGGAGAGTGCGGGGGCGTCGTTCCTGCGCACCGACGGCTCGACCTGGACCACCGATAAGGACGGCATCATCCTGGCGCTTCTGGCCTCAGAGATCCTGGCTGTCACCGGATCGACCCCGTCGCAGCGCTACGCGGAGCTCGCCGAGAAGTACGGCGCGCCCACCTACGCGCGCATCGACGCACCCGCCGACCGGGACCAGAAGGCGCGGCTGGCCAAACTGTCGGCCGATCAGGTGAGCGCCACTGAGTTGGCCGGTGAACCGATCACCGCCAAGCTGACCACCGCACCCGGCAACGGCGCACCCATCGGCGGATTGAAGGTGACCACCGAGAACGCCTGGTTCGCGGCGCGCCCGTCGGGCACCGAGGACGTGTACAAGATCTACGCCGAGTCGTTCAAGGGTCCCGAGCATCTGGCGCAGGTGCAAGCGGCCGCCAAAGAAGTGGTGAATACAGCCATCGGGTGAGTTCGGTTACGGAGGGCGACTGTAAGCAGCGGTTACCCGGCGAGGTCTGGGTGCTGATCACCGCCAACGCGGTCATCGCGCTCGGCTACGGCGTGGTGGCGCCCGTGCTGCCGCAGTACGCCCGCAACTTCGGCGTCAGCATCAGCGCCGCGACCTTCGTCATCACCGCGTTCGCCCTGATGCGGTTGTGCGCGGCCCCGGCCAGCGGCATCTTCGTGCAGAAGCTGGGGGAGCGGCGCGTCTACCTGACCGGCCTGCTGATCGTCGCCGTGTCCACCGGGGTGTGCGCCTTCGCGCAGACCTACTGGCAGCTGCTGCTGTTCCGATCCCTCGGCGGGTTCGGTTCGGCGATGTTCACGGTGTCCTCGCTGGGCCTGATGATCCGCATCTCCCCGCCGGACGCCCGGGGCCGGGTGGCCGGCATGTTCTCCAGCGCGTTCCTGGTCGGCTCGGTGGGCGGTCCGGTGCTGGGCTCACTCACCGCCGGGCTGGGGCTGTCCGCGCCGTTCGCGATCTACGGTGTCGCGCTGCTGGTGGCGGCGGCAGTGGTGTGGGTCAGCCTGCGGCATTCACCGCTGGGCGTAGCGGCCGAGGAGAGCGGGCCGGCGGTGACGGTGCGCGACGTGCTGGGTAACCGGGCTTACCTGGCGGCCCTGTTCTCGAATTTCGCGACGGGCTGGTCGGTGTTCGGGCTGCGGATCGCCCTGGTGCCGCTGTTCGTCACCGAGGTGTTGCACCGGGGTCCGCGGATGGCCGGCCTGGCGCTGGCCGTGTTCGCGATCGGCAACGTGTCCGCCGTCATCCCGAGTGGATGGCTGTCGGACCGGGTGGGCCGGCGCGTGCCGTTGATCACAGGACTGGCGGTGTCCGGGGTGGCCACCCTGATGGTGGGCCTGGCCTCGTCGCTGACCCTGTTTATGGCCGGGGCCTTCGTCGCCGGGGCCGCGGCGGGAGTCTTCACCTCGCCCCAGCAGGCGGCGGTGGCCGACATCATCGGCAGCAAGGCACGAGCGGGCACGGCCGTGGCGACCTATCAGATGATGTCCGACGTCGGGGCCATCGTGGGTTCGCTGGCGATCGGGCAGATCGCGCAGTACCTGTCGTTCGGGTCGGCGTTCGTGGTCAGCGGCATCATCCTGCTGGTCGCTTCGCTGGGCTGGGTTTTCGCCCCGGAGACCCGGCCGGCCACCTCACACGAGCACACGCCACCCCGGCCGCTGGGGCCCGAGGCGGGCGGCGAGCTGCCGTGACCAGCGATTTTGAACGGCAGGTGGCTGTGGTGTAACTTCGTGGAGCACGAGTTACGGGGCTATGGCGCAGTTGGTAGCGCACCACACTGGCAGTGTGGGGGTCAGGGGTTCGAATCCCCTTAGCTCCACAACCGAAAACCCGCTTTGACTCCGGTCGGGGCGGGTTTTTTCGTCGGATGGAGTCGTGTCCGGCGCGACAGGTCTGTTGACTCTGTATCTACGGCCGCGGTAACGCCGGCCGGACTCCTCAAGGCCACGCCGTGGCTGCCAGGCGAACCCAGGCTAAACGCTTGGCGTATACGCAGATTCGAGTAGTCGACTACCCGAACATCCCTCTGCCTCTGGTGCTCACAATGAGACAACCACACGGCAAGGGGGCACCGATGACGGTTGGCGATGTCGAACGGCTGCGCTCGGGTGCGCGCGAGATCACCGCTGCCACCAGCGACGATGTGCTGGCGGATATCGATCGGCTGCGCACGCAACTCGACAAGCCCACGTGGGTGAGTCAGGCCAAGAGTGCACTGGAAATGCGGTATGACCCGATGCGGACCGTCCTGCGTCCCACGCCCGTCCTCGAAGGATTTCCCGGCGTGGTCCCGCCTGGCGTCGACGCCGTCGATGCCATCGACGCTGACGGCGACGGCGGGTTCGCCGCATCAGGCGGCGACGGAATCGGCGTCGACGAAACCATCGTCTTCGCGGTCGGAACTCCGGTGTTCCTCGTCAAGAACAACGCGATCGACATCGACTCGGCGCGGGAAGAGGCCAAGGCCTGGCGCCAGATCCTGACGGCCAACGCCGCGGCCGTCAACCGCATCATGGCCTCGGTGGGGCGCATCGATGTCGACAACTTCGGCACCGAATATGTTGGCACCGCATGGGTTATCGATGACGGACTCGTCGTGACCAACCGGCATGTTGCCAACTAT
>JAHFVC010000077.1:16766-19130 GCA_023264765.1 Mycobacterium sp.
TCGACTTCCTCGAAGAGTTCGGAAGCACTGTCGCGGATGAGGTATCCGTCGAGCGGGTGGTCTGGATCGCACCCGAGGGCAGGCCCGATATCGCTTTCCTGAAATTGGCGAATCCGCGCGGGGCGGTCGGCCGGGTCAAGTTGAACCTCTCGACGGAAACGCCCCGTCCGAAACTGCCTGTTGCGGTCGTTGGTTACCCGGCTCGCGACTTCCAGTTCTCCGATCAGTCGCTGGCGGAGAAGGTCTTCGGCGGGGTCTTCGACAAAAAGCGCTTGGCCGTGGGGAACCTGCTGGCGGCGAGCACCGACCTCGTGAAGCACTCGTGCTGCACGCTGGGCGGCAACTCCGGCTCCCCGGTAGTGGACATCGGCACAGGTGCAGTCGTCGGATTGCATTATCGCGGACTCGAATTCGTGGAGAACCTTGCGGTTCCTGCTGCGGCGGTCAACAAGTACCTGAGGATCGCCGGAGGTATCACCCGCCCCTCCAACCCAGAGAGCGTGCCCATGGCTCAAGACAACGGCAATGCGAGGAATCTCGGTGGAAGTGTCACGTTCACCGTCCCGCTCAAGATCACGGTCGAACTGGATGTGAGCGGGTTGGCGCAGGTGACCGACTCGACTGCGGCGCAGCCGTCCACTCCGACCGCGGTGACAAACGGTCGAGCGCCGGTCGTGCCGTCCCCCAGCAACGATCAGGTGCTGGAGGCTGTTCGGCAGGCCCGCACGATCTTCGCCAACCGCACCGACGTCGTCGCGGTCAAGCCCGGGTACCGATTCGTCGACGGCGCGATCACCGATGAGCGCGCCGTGGTGGTCGCGGTGAAGAACAAGCTCGACCTCGCGACGCTCGCGGCCCGGGGCATCGCGGCGTTCCCCGAGTCGGTCAACGGCGTGCGCCTCGACATCGCCGTGGCATCCACTGCCGACCTGGTGGGCGATCTCGTCGACGAGGCTGCCCACGTCCCGCGTACCAGCTACAAGCCACGACCTGACCTGCCGCTGGAGCGGCGAAAAGCGGAAATGGGATTCGTCATCCACTCCAGCCCCGATTCCGGTTGGCCGCAGTTGCGCGACTACCTGAAGGGCACGCGGAAGTCGCTGACGATCGCCATGTACGACTTCGGTGCCCGCAATGTGGTCGCGGGCGTTGTCGATGCCGTCAAGGCCACCAAAGAGACCATCGCGATGGTGCTCCAGGTGGGTGGAAAGGTGCACACCGAAGACATGTCGGACGCCGAGGCCGTCGACACGATCCGTCAGGCGAAGGGAAGCAAGTTCACGTTCGCGCCCGCCAGCGTCGGCAAGAACGGCATCTTCGACTCCGCGTATCACATCAAAGTCGCCGTTCGGGACAACGCCAGCGTCTGGCTGTCGAGCGGAAACTGGCAGATCTCGAACCAGCCCGACATCGATCCCGTCCACAACCCCGCCGACAAACCTCAGGCGCTGTCCAAGTACAACCGCGAGTGGCACGCCATCCTGCACGACGAGGTGCTGGCGAAGCTGTTCGAAGCGCACATCCTGCGCGATCTCGACGAGGCCAGCGCGGTCGACGAGGCGGCGCCGATCGAGGAGCCGTTCGTGTTCGTGCCGACCGGCCTCGACGCGGGAGATCTGGAGGCGGCGCGCACGCCGCCGAAGTACTTCGAGGCGAAGGTGGGCAGGCGTGTCGTCGACGTACAACCGATCCTCACCCCGGACAACTACACCGACGAAGTGGTGAAGTTCATCCGGTCGGCGAAGCGATCGATCCACTTCCAGAACCAGAGTTTCAACACACGCTTCGTCGGTGACAACTATCGGAGGCTGCTCACGGCCCTGCTGGACCAACAGAAAGCGGGCCTCGACGTGAAGATCATCTTCCGCAGCTTCGACGCCGGAGACGACCGCGACGTGGTCACCAACGCGAGGACCTTCGGTTTCCAGGATGTCGCTTCGACGATCCGCAGCCAGCGCAACTGCCACACCAAGGGCATCATCGTTGACGGCGAAGCCGTGTTGCTGGGTAGCCACAACTGGACCACCGCCGGTACCGGATTCAACCGCGACGCCAGCCTCATCTTCTTCGACCGCGACTTCGCGCAGTTCTACGAGACGCTGTTCGACTTCGACTGGAAGCGCATCGGCCCCATGAAGATTGACGAATCGGTGCCGGCCCCGACGTTGGCGCCGTCGAATGGTGCCGTACCCAACCCGGGGTTTGTCGCGGTTCCGGTGTCGACGATCCTGGGGCGCAACGTGGGCTAGCTGTACTGACCTGAGAGGTTAGGTACGCGGCTGGCGGGTGGTTGACCCTTGAGTGCTGTGTGGCCGCGGTGGTGATTGTAGGTGTGTAGCCATCGTGGGTACTCGGCGCAGCGGT
>JAHFVC010000078.1:0-4932 GCA_023264765.1 Mycobacterium sp.
CAGGGATTTGCCGTGCTGGTCGGCGATCTCCTTGGCACCGTTCTTGTAGATGGTGTGGTTGTCGCAGGTGACCAGCGCGGTGTCGTAGCGGAATGCGATCTCCTGCTGTCCGAGGTTGCACTCCCCCTTCACCCCTTCGCAGTACATCCCGGCGCCGTCCATGCCACGGCGGATGTCACGCAGCAGCGGTTCCATTCGGGTCGAGGCGTGCATGGCGTAGTCGACGTTGTAGTCGGTGGCCGGCGTCAGGCCGCGGTAGTAGGCCGCCCATGCCGCCCGGTAGGTGTCGTAGAACACCATGAATTCCAGTTCGGTACCGACGAAGGCGGCCAGGCCCTGCCCGGCGAGGCGATCGAGTTGCCTGCGCAGGATGCTGCGCGGCGCCTGCAGCACCGGACGCCCGTCGGTCCAGGTCAGGTCGGCCATCACCAGGGCGGTGCCGGGCAGCCACGGCAGCGTGCGCAGGGTGCTGAAATCGGCCGTCATCACCATGTCGCCGTAGCCGGTCGCCCAGCTCGAGATGGCGTATCCGTCGACGGTGTTCATGTCGACGTCGACGGCCAGCAGGTAGTTGCAGCACTCCGCCCCGTGGGCCGCGACGTCCTCCACGAACAGCCGCGCCGACACCCGTTTGCCGGTGAGCCGGCCCTGCATGTCGGTGAACGCGACGATGACGGTGTCGATCTCACCGTCGGCGACCAGCCGTTCGAGCTCGAACTGCGTCAGCACGTCGAGTCCGTCAAGTATCCAGGCATCTACACCCTCTCCACGCCGAGAAGTCAACCATTACCGCCACGTCGTCACCGCAGGTGCGTTGCGATTGACGGTCATTCACCTACAGATTTACACATCCGTCACGCCAAAGGTAGGACAGCAGACCA
This sequence comes from Mycobacterium sp., assembly GCA_023264765.1. GTDB lineage: Bacteria > Actinomycetota > Actinomycetes > Mycobacteriales > Mycobacteriaceae > Mycobacterium. The sequence goes on from JAHFVC010000078.1 coordinate 882, forward strand.
ATAGCGGCCTATTCTCCCCCTAGATCCAGGGGGCTGTCACAAAGGAGAACGACCGTGCCAGAAGGCCACGAACTGCTCGATGACGACGAGAGGCATCTCGCCAGCCTCGGCTACACCCAGGAACTTCACCGCTCGTGGTCGGGGTTCTCCAACTTCGCGATCTCGTTCTCGATCATCTCCATCCTGGCCGGCTGCTTCACGTCGTTCGGGCTGGGCTGGAACAACGGCGGCCCGGCCGCCATCGCGTGGGGCTGGCCGATCATCTCGGTCTTCATCCTGATCATCGGGCTGTGCATGTCCGAGTTGGTGTCGGCATATCCGACTTCGGGCGGAATCTATTGGTGGGCAGCCAAACTCGGTGGTCCCAAGGCCGGGTACTACACCGGCTGGCTCAATCTGGTCGGATTGATCGCCATCCTCGCCTCGGTGGCCTACGGCAGCGCCACCTTCCTGGACCTCACCTTGAGCACCTTCAGCGAGACGTGGGCGTCCGGGTACAGCCTGAACCGGGTGTTCGTCATGTTCCTGGTGATCCTGGCGATCGTCGCCACCATCAACATCTTCTCGTCGCATCTGCTGGCTGTCATCAACAACATCTCGGTGTGGTGGCACGTGGCGGGCGCCGCGATCGTGATCGTGATCCTGTGGCTCGTCCCCGCCCAGCACGCCAGTTTCTCCACCGTGTTCGCCACGACGGTGAACAACACCGGCTTCTTCGGTGGGTCCACCTCGGGCCTGGCGTTCCTGTTCTTCGTGCTGCCGATGTCGGCGATCCTGACCCAGTACACGATCACCGGGTACGACGCGTCGGCCCATCTGTCGGAGGAGACCAAGAGCGCTGCCGACGGCGCCGCCAAGGGCATCTGGCGCTCGATCTTCTACTCGGCCATCGGCGGCTGGATCCTGCTGCTGACATTCCTGTTCGCGGTTCAGGACGTCGACGGGGTGACAGCCGGCGGCGGTGCGGTGGCCACCATCTTCACTCAGGCCATGGACTCCAAATGGGTGGGTATCGTTCTGCTGATCTCCACCGCGGGGCAGTTGTTCTGCACCACCGCCTGCCAGACCAGCTCCTCGCGGATGCTGTTCGCGTTCAGCCGGGACCGGGCGGTGCCCGGCCATCAATTGTGGTCGAAGGTCAACGCCAAGCGAGTACCCGCCAACGCGGTGATCGTGACCGCCGTCATCGCCGCGCTGCTCACGCTGCCCGCCCTGGTGCAGGTGGATATCAACGGCGCCCCGGTGCCCATCGCCTTCTTCGCGGTGGTCTCGATCGGCGTGGTCGGGCTGTACCTGTGCTTCGCCGTGCCGATCTACTACCGGTGGAAAGCGGGGGACGATTTCCCGCTGGGCAAGTGGAACCTGCGCGGACACCACAAGTGGATGGCCCCGCTGGCGCTGGCCGAGATCATCATCACCTCGATCATCGCCATGTTCCCCACCTCCATCGGCGGGGCCCCGTGGGATCCGAGCTTCGAGTGGAAGTTCGTCAACTACACCCCGCTCCTGGTCGGCGGCGTGCTGGTGCTGCTCTTCATCTACTGGCACGCGTCGGTGAAGCATTGGTTCACCGGTCCCGTGAAACAGGTCGACCTCAGCGGCGACGCGCTGGTCGAGGACGGCGCCTAGTCCCTACCAGGTGCTGGTGCGCATGACGATCTCGGCGGCGACCTGCGCGGTGGATTCACCGGCGTTTCGCCGGCTGAGAAGCTCGACGAGCCGGTATTCGCCGTAGACGTAGCGCTGGCTCGCCTGCGCGACGGCGCGGGCGCCCGGGTTGCTCACCAGCACAGTGGTGTTCAGCTCGACGGGCGGGCAGTGTTCGTCGCGGACGACGCCGGCCTGGTCGGCGACGCGCGGATGGCCGCGGTCGATGACCACCAGTCCGATGAACCGGTCGAGCCGGGTGGCCGCCAGCTCCCACGCCAGCTCGCCCCCGAGGCGATCCCCCACCAGCAGGCCCCACCGGACGCCGAGCGCATCGAGCACGCCGACCACGGCCTTCGCCGTGAGCTGGGGATCGGGGTAGATGACGATCGTGCGGAGGGTGGCGGTGTGCAGGCGCTGACACACGGCGTCATACGCGCGTGCCCCGGGTTGCGCGGCGCCCAGCAGCACCACCACGCCGCCCGTGTCCGGGCCCGCCACCTCGACGGCGACAGGCACTCCGTCGACGGTCACCATGGTCGAAGGCATTGCGTCACGCTAGGACATGAACCCGTCCGGCGCGGGCGTTTTCGCCGGGCCGACACGCCGCGGTCAGCCGCCACCGATGCGGTTTGCTTGTTTGCCGGTGACATCGAGGAAGGTTTGCGGCAGGGTGCCCCGGACGGTGACCGTGGGGTCCGGAGTCGGGAAGCCGACGGCGAAAACCGCCATCCCGTCCACGTTTTCGAACGAGTAGTACACGCTGCTGCGCTGGGCGCCGAGCTGCATGGTCTGCTCGAATACCAGCGCTGCCGGGCGCGTGGCGTCCAGTCGGGTGGTGGTCATCGGGATGGCTGGCGACGACCGGTCGAAGAAGGTGTCGTAATGCGCACACCGCTGGGCCGTCGCCTCGAGGGAATCAAGGTCCAGTTGCCAGCTCAGCACCGTGACGAGCATGCGGGCTCCGTCGTAGGTGACCGTGTACTTGGCGGCACTGCCCGGGCCGCGTTCGGCCGTCGCGGCGATCACTCGGGTGAAGCCGTCGCTGCAACCTTCCGGCGTGGACAGCATCGCCGGCGGGCCGCCGGCTCCGTCCGGTTCGCCGGGCCGCTCGACGATGCGGTCATAGAGCACACCGGGCGGAAAGTCGGCCGAGGCGAGCAGGACCTTCTCCAACCGCGCCCCCGGCCAGGCGGGGGTGCCATCAATGACATGCGCGCATCCGCCGAGCGCCGGGGCGATCAGCAGCGCCGTCACGAGCCCACGCGCGATCATCGGCCCAGGCTACCGACTGGACGGCTCGATCGTGCTGGCGATGACGGCACGCCGCGGTGGCCCGTCGAGCAGGCCCAAGACGGCGTCGAGGTCGACATGAGCGGTCAGCGCGTCGGCCATCACATCCAGTTGGGCGTCGCGGCGGGCGCGGACGTCGGTGTCGGGCGCCACCACGAAACCGGTACGGCCCGCCGCCGCGGCCACTTCGGCGAGCCAGGCCCGGCGTTCGGCGTCGTTGTCCAGCAGGCCGTGCCAGTGCGTGCCGAAGACCGCGCCGTGACGGATGCCCACCCCCAGCCAGTCCTGCTCATCGGAACGGCGCACCTGGCCATGGTGGATCTCGTAGCCGTGTCGTGGAGTTTCCCAGTGCCGCAGGGTTTTCTGTGGATCGAACACGATCTCGGCGTCCAGCAGCCCGAGGCCGTCGACGGCTCCGGCCCCTGACTCCACGGGATCGTCGATCCGGCGGCACAGCATCTGGAATCCGCCGCACACCCCCAGCACCGGCTTGCCTGCCCGGGCATGCGCCACCGCCGCGGCGGCCAGGCCACGCTCGCGCAGCCACGCGAGATCCGACACGGTGGCCTTGCTACCCGGCAGCACCACCACGTCGGCGTCGCCGATGTCGGCCGGGTCGGCGATCCAGCGCACCAGCACGCCGGGTTCGCAGGCGAGCGCCTCGACGTCGGTGGAGTTGGAGATGCGCGGCAGCCGGACCACCGCCACCCGCAGCCATTCGGATCCCAGCGGGGCGACCGGCTCGCCGAGGGTGGCGCCGGTGGTCACCGACAGCGAATCCTCGGCGTCCAGCCACAATGAATCCAGATGCGGCACCACGCCGTACGTCGGCCGTCCGGTCAGCGTCCGCAGCTGATCCAGGCCCGGCGCCAGTAGCGCGGGATCACCCCGGAACTTGTTGACCAGAAAACCGCTGATGAGTTTCTGGTCCTCGGGTTCGAGCACAGCGACCGTACCGAACAGGTGTGCCAGCAGCCCGCCGCGATCGATGTCACCGACCAGCAAGACCGCCAGCCCGGCGGCGCGGGCCAGGCCCATGTTGGCCAGGTCGCTCGCGCGCAGGTTGATCTCGGCGGGCGATCCCGCACCCTCACAGATCACGGCGTCGAAT
>JAHFVC010000078.1:4942-19130 GCA_023264765.1 Mycobacterium sp.
CTCGCAGGGCGGCCAATTCGTCGGCGACGACGCCGGCGAGTTCGGTGCGGCGGGTGAAGTAGTCCCCCGCGGCCATGGTGCCAGCCACCTGACCGCGCACCACCAACTGCGAGGTCCGGTCGCTGCCGGGCTTGAGCAGGATCGGGTTGAACCGGATGCTGGGCGCCAGGCCGGCGGCACGGGCCTGCATCGCCTGCGCTCGGCCGATTTCCCCGCCCTCGATGGTGACGGCGGAGTTGTTGCTCATGTTCTGCGCCTTGAACGGGGCCACCCGAATGCCCTTGCGCGCCAGCAGGCGGCACAACCCGGCAACGACCATGGACTTGCCCGCGTCGGAGGTGGTGCCGGCGACCAGGAGCGCGCCGCCGGAGCTCACGCCAGGGTCAGGATGTCGGCGCCGTCCGCGGTGACCACCAGGGTGTGCTCGAACTGCGCGGTCCACTTGCGGTCCCTGGTGGCCACGGTCCAGCCGTCGTCCCAGATCTCGTAGTCCAGCGCGCCCAGATTGATCATCGGCTCGATGGTGAAGGTCATCCCCGGCTCGATCACGGTGTCCACGGCCGGCTGGTCGTAATGCAGCACCACCAGCCCGTTGTGGAAGGTTGTGCCGATACCGTGGCCGGTGAAATCGCGAACGACGTTGTAGCCGAAGCGGTTCGCGTAGGCCTCGATGACCCGTCCGACCACCGAGAGTTGCCTGCCCGGTTTGACGGCCTTGATGGCCCGCATGGTGGCCTCGCGCGTGCGCTCCACCAGCAGGCGGTGTTCCTCGGAGACGTCGCCGGCCAGGAACGTGGCGTTGGTGTCCCCGTGCACACCGTCGATATAGGCGGTGACGTCGATGTTGACGATGTCGCCGTCCTCGATGACGGTGGAGTCCGGTATGCCGTGGCAGATGACCTCATTCAGCGACGTGCAGCAGGACTTCGGGAATCCCTTGTAACCCAGGGTGGACGGATAGGCGCCGTGGTCGAGCATGTACTCGTGAGCCACCCGGTCCAGGTGATCGGTGGTGACACCGGGGGCCACCGCCTTGCCGGCCTCGGCCAGTGCCGCCGCGGCGATGCGGCCGGCCACCCGCATCTTCTCGATCACCTCGGGGGTCTGCACCCAGGGCTCGTGTCCTTCGACGGCGGTCGGCTTCCACGCGTACTCCGGGCGCGGGATGGACTTGGGCACCGGCAGGGTCGGGGACAGCTCACCGGATCGAAGAGGTGCGCGAACAGGCATGGCGGTAGCCTACCGACCCGGCGCTGGAGAGCGTCACTCTCCACCTGCGGTAATGGTGTTACCGTACGGCGGTGAGCGAAGAGCACATCCTGAACCGGCTCGATTATGTCGAGGTGGAGTCGAGCGACGACCGGCTCGTCATGGAGATGGACAACCGGCCCGATCTGGCCAATGTGCGGGGTGCGCTACAGGGCGGCCTGGTGGCCACGCTGATCGACATCGCCGCAGGCATCCTCGCCGGCCGGCACACGGGCGTCGGCTACGACGTCACCACCGCCGACCTGAACATCCACTTCCTGGCGCCGGTACTGGGCCGGGCGCGTGCGGAGGCCACCATCGTGCGCGCGGGGAGGCGGCTCATCGTCACGGCCGTCGACGTCTTCGATCTGGACCGGAACCGGCTGGCCGCCAAGGCGACTCTGACGTTCGCGGTGCTCGAGCCGCGTTAGTTCCCGCGCCGCAGCCGCGGCACCCAGGACCGCCGGGGCCCACGGATGTCCACCGATCCGCAGACCACCTTGCCGGTGAAGACGATGTGCGGTCTGCCTTCGGCCGGCGCGTCCCGGCGGTGGTCGTTGGCACTGCCCACGACCACCTCGACGTCGTCGATCGAGGCGCTGGCACCGTCGGGCAGCCGGATGTCCACCCCACCGAATTTGAGGTCGAGTTCCACCACGATCATCGGGCCGGCGAACCGCGCCTGGGTGAGGTCCAGATCGACCGACCCCATCCGGCGGTGCAATGACAACCGGGTGGGCACCACCCACTCCCCCTGGCGCTTCAGCGAACCCATCACCCCGCGCAGTTCGACCCGGTCGGTCGCCGACGTCACGATGGCGCCCGGCCCCGGCAGGTCACCGACGAGGGCGTCCAGGTCGGTGTGCAGCCGGGCTTGGGAGACCAGGGCCGACCGCTCCTCGAACTCGCCGATGTCGATCAGCCCGAGGGCGACGGCATTGTGCAGCCGCCGCAACGTGCCGTTGCGGTCGGCGTCGGAGACGCGCAGCGTCGTGTGGTCGTCAATGCCTGTCATGGTCCTGCCGACAAGGCTACCGACTGTCGGTCAGGCCAGATAATCGGGCGGCAGGCCGTTGAGCATGTCCCGGCACATCCGCACGGCGTACTCCGAACTGCCGCCCCCCACGATCAGTGCGGCGAAGGCCAGGTCGCCGCGGTAGCCGGCGAACCAGGCGTGCGAACCGCCGTTGAACTCGGCCTCACCGGTCTTGCCGCGGACGTCGCCGAGCCCGTTGAGTTCCTTGGCCGTGCCGTTGGTCACCACCAGGCGCATCATCGGCCGCAGCGCGTCGAGCATCTTCGGCGAGATCGGCGCGGGGGTGCCGTTGACCTGCGTTTGGTGACCCAGGATGAGTTGCGGCACAGGCGTTTTCCCGGCAGCGACGGTGGCCGCCACCAGCGCCATCCCGAACGGGCTGGCCAGCACCTTGCCCTGCCCGAAACCGTCCTCGGTGCGTTCGGTCAGGTCCACCGTCGGGGGCACCGATCCGGTGACCGTGGGGATCCCGTCCACCACGTAGTCCGCGCCCAGACCGTACTGGGCGGCAGCCTGATTCAGGCCACGCGGCGGCAGCGTGCTGGCCAGTTCGGCGAATGTGGTGTTGCACGAGTTCGCGAAGGCCCGCGACATCGGCACCGTGCCGAGATCGAAGGTGTTGTAGTTGTTGATGGTCCGGTGCCCGATGTCCAATGAGCCCGGGCACCCGAGCAGGGTGTTCGGGGTGGCCATGTCCCGGTCGACGACCGCACCCGCGGTGACGATCTTGAAGGTCGACCCGGGCGGGTACAGGCCCATGGTGGCCGTCGGTCCGTCGGCGTCTGCGGCGGCGTTCTGCGCGACAGCCAGTATCTCGCCCGTCGACGGCTTGAGCGCGACGATCATCGCCTTCTTGCCCACCATGTTCACCGCGTCCTGGGCCGAGTTCTGCACCGCGCGGTCCAGGCTGATCGTCACCGAGGGGGCCGGGTTGCCGGGCACCTCGTTGAGCACGTCGACGTCCACGCCGTTCTGGTTGACGCTGACCACCCGCCACCCGGCCTGACCGACCAGATCGGCCGACACCGCCTTCTTCACCTCGGAGACGATGGCCGGCGCGAATCGCCCGTCGGTGGGCATCATCTCGGGTTGCGGCGTGACCACCACGCCGGGCAGCTTGCCGATCGCGGGCGACACCCGGTCGTTGTCGTCCTTGCGCAACGTGATGAGGTCCATCGGCTTGGTCGACGAACTCGCCTCTTCGGCCAGCCGCTGCGCATCCAGGGTGCCGTCGAACGGCCGCAGCGCGTCGGTCACGGCGCGCGCTGTCGGCATCAGCGCAGCGCCGGCCAGCCTGGCGTCGAGGGCGTAGTGGTACAGATACCCCGGAACCAGCACGTCGGAGCCGCCGCGCTCGTTGACCGAGGCGCGCCGGGGTGGGTCGGCCCGCAACGCGAGGGTCTGGTTCTCGCCGAGCTGGGGGTGCAGGCCGGTGGCACTCCAGCGCACCTGCCAGTGCCCCTCGTCGCGGATCATGTTGAGTTCGCCGTCGTAGGTCCACACCCGGTCTTTGGGCAGATGCCAGCTGTACCGGTATTTGATGGTGCCGGTGTCCTGGGCGTACTTCGAACCCAGGATCTGGGTGTCCAGCCGGGTGGCCTGCAGCCCCGACCACGCCTCGTTCAGCGCGGCCTGTGCCTGGGCCGGGTGGTCGGCCAGATCCGCTGCGGCTGTGGTGTTCCCGGTGGCCAGCGCGGAGAAGAACTCCTCGGCGGTGGGTTCGGGACCGTTCGGCTTGGGCGTGCAGGCACTCAGCGTGGCGGCGGTCGCGACGACGGCCATGACGGCCGCGGCGACACGCGAGGCTGGTGAGGTAATAGTTGCCATTGAGGCAAATGTTAAAAGTGTGACGACCGGGGTGGGGGGAGGCGCACCGAGACCGGACCGTGACGGGTTCGAGATTCAGTATCGGCGGGCTGGGGGCACCTCCCGCTTGCGGGGGCGAGCGCAGCGACCCGGGGAGATTCAGTCCAGCAGAACGGTGGCGAAGGTGCCCACCTGGGTGAAACCGATCTTCGCGTACGTGCCGCGCGCGACATGGTTGTAGCCGTTGACGTACAGGCTCGCGACGCGCCCGCCGCGCAGCACCGCCTCGGCCAGGGTCGCGGTACCCGCGGCACCCAGGCCCCGGCCACGCCAGTCCGGGTGCACCCAGACACCCTGGATCTGCCCCACCGTCGGCGACTGCGATCCGATCTCGGCCTTGAAGACCACCCGACCGTCCTCGAATCGCGCCCAGGCCCGGCCCGCCGCGATCAGGCCCGCCACCCGGCGCCGGTAGCCACGCCCGCCGTCGCCCATCCGCGGATCGATCCCCACTTCACCGATGAACATCTCGATGGCGGCCACCAGGTAGGCGTCCAGCTCCTCCATCCGCACAGGCCGCACCGCCGGGTCGCCTGCGCACTGCGGCGGAGTCGACAGCGCCATCAACGGCTGCTCGTCCCGCACGTCGCGCGCCACGCCCCAGCCCGCTTCGAGCCGTCGCCACAGCGGCAACACCAACTCGGCCCGGCCGACCAGCGACGAACATCGCCGCGGCGAGCCGAGCGCCTTGTCGGCGAATGCGGCGATGTCGTCGGGACCGCCGCGCAACGGAATGAGATTCGCCCCGGCGTAACAGAGTGATTCGTCGGCGCTGCGGCGCGTCCACAGCTCGCCGCCGATCGCATTCGGGTCGACACCGTAGTCGAGCACCCGGCACGCCACCATGCACGAGCCGACGGGATCTTCGTCCAGGACGCGGCGAACGGACTCCAGGTCGCGCACCACCGAGACGCGGCGCTCATCGGTGAGGCGGTACAGGGGCGGTGCCGACATGACGATGTTTCTTTCTGAGCTACCGGAGCCTGAGGTACCTGAACCGGAGGGTGACCCCGCTCACAGGGCCGGGTTTCAGCTTACGGTGACAACGGGCGAACCGCTGGCACTTGCGTCGGGGTTCAACTCGGCCGCGATGCGCATGGCCTCCTCGATGAGCGTCTCCACGATCTGCGCCTCCGGCACGGTCTTCACCACTTCGCCCTTGACGAAGATCTGGCCCTTGCCGTTGCCGGATGCGACACCCAGATCGGCCTCGCGGGCTTCGCCAGGGCCGTTCACCACGCAACCCATCACGGCAACGCGCAGCGGCACGTCGAGCCCGTCGAGGCCCGCCGAGACCTCGTTGGCCAGCGTGTACACATCGACCTGGGCCCGGCCGCAGGACGGGCAGGACACGATCTCCAGGCCACGCGGCCGCAGGTTCAGCGACTCCAGGATCTGATTGCCGACCTTGATCTCCTCGGCGGGCGGCGCCGACAGCGAGACCCGGATGGTGTCGCCGATACCGCGCGACAACAGCGCACCGAACGCGACGGCCGACTTGATGGTGCCCTGGAAGGCCGGGCCTGCCTCGGTGACACCCAGGTGCAGCGGGTAGTCGCACTGCGCGGCCAACTGCTCGTAGGCGGCGACCATGACCACCGGATCGTTGTGCTTGACGCTGATCTTGATATCGCCGAAACCGTGCTCCTCGAACAGCGAGGCCTCCCACAGCGCCGACTCGACGAGCGCCTCCGGGGTGGCCTTGCCGTACTTCTTCATCATCCGGGCGTCCAGCGAGCCCGCGTTGACCCCGATCCGGATGGGGATACCCGCCGCGCCCGCGGCCCTGGCGACCTCCGCGACCCGGCCGTCGAATTCCTTGATGTTGCCGGGGTTCACCCGCACCGCGGCGCAGCCGGCGTCGATCGCGGCGAAGATGTACTTCGGCTGGAAATGGATGTCGGCGATGACGGGGATGTTCGCCTTCTTCGCGATGATCGGCAGCGCGTCGGCGTCCTCCTGCCGCGGGCACGCGACCCGGACCATGTCACAACCCGACGCGGTCAGTTCCGCGATCTGCTGCAGCGTCGCGTTGATGTCGTGGGTCTTGGTGGTGCACATCGACTGCACCGAGATCGGCGAGTCGCTGCCCACCCCCACATCGCCGACCTTGAGCTGGCGGGTCTTGCGACGCGGCGCCAGGGTGGGCGCCGGCGGGGCCGGCATGCCCAGACCGATGGAAGTCACGATGTTCTCCTATTGGCTGTGCCAGGTCTACTGAAAGAGTCTGATGGGATTGACCAGGTCGGCGGTGACGGTCAACAACATGTATCCGACGACGAAAACCAGCACCACGTAGGTGGCGGGCATCAACTTGAGGTAGTTCACGGGGGCGGCCGCGTCGACTCGGCGCGCCGCCCGGATCATGTTCCGGACTTTCTCGAACACCGCGATCGCGATGTGACCGCCGTCGAACGGGAGCAGCGGGATCAGGTTCACCGCACCCAGCACGAAGTTCATCTGGGCCAGGAAGAACCAGAACGCCACCCACAGCCCATGGTCGACGGTGTCGCCGCCGATGATGCTGGCGCCCACCACGCTGATCGGGGTCTCCGGATCACGCTCGCCGCCCCCGATCGCATGCACCAGCGCACCGACCTTGGTGGGGATCTTGGCCAGCGACTTACCCAGTTCGACGGCCAGGTCACCGGTGAAGGTGAAGGTGGCCGGGATCGCCGACAGCGGGTTGTACTGCGTCGGTCCGGGTGGGGCGGCCATGCTGACGCCGATGGCACCGACGGCGGCCGTCTTGTCGGAGTCCTTGTCGACGAAACGCTGCGTCTGCGCGACGTCGACGACGGTGGCGATGCGCTCGCCGTTGCGTTCGTAGACCACCGGGATCGGGCCGGAGAGCTTGCGGATCGCCGCGGCCATGTCGGCGAATGTCGCCACGTCGGCGCCGTTCACCTTGACGATGGTGTCGCCGGCCTGGATGCCGGCCTGTGCCGCAGGACCCGGGCCCGGCTGCGGGCACGGTCCGTACGGATTGTCCCCGTCTTTGCTGATCTGCGGTGCGACGCAAGCCGTTTGACCGACGATCGCGGTGGTCGGCGGCCGCAGGTTGGGTAGGCCCCAGATGACAGCGATGGCGTAGATCAGGACCAGGCCGATGAGGAAGTTCATGCCCGGGCCCGCGAACAGCACGGCGACGCGCTTCCACACCTTCTGCTTGTACATCGCGTGCGGTTGCTCGTCGGGGGTGAGTTCCTCCACCGAGGTCATGCCCGCGATATCGCAGAATCCGCCCAGCGGGACCGCCTTGACGCCGTACTCGGTGTGACCGAGCCGGTTGGGCCGCATCGTCGACCACAAGGTCGGACCGAAGCCGACGAAATAGCGCCGCACCTTCATACCGGTGGCTCGCGCCACCCACATGTGACCGCATTCGTGCAGGGCCACCGAGACCAGGATGGCCAGCGCGAACAGCGCGATGCCGAGAGCAAACATCATCGGGCTGCGGTGACCTCCTGCGTCGATTCGGTGGCTATCAGGCGCTGGGCTGCGGCCTTGGCCCAGTCCTGCGCGTCGAGTACTTCTTCCACGGTAGCTGGTGCGGCGGCCCATTGGTCTGCAGCGTGCAGCACATCGGCAACAGTTCGGACAATCGACGGGAAACCGATACGCCCTGCGAGGAAGGCTGCGGCAGCTTCCTCGTTGGCGGCGTTGTACACCGCGGTGAGACTTCCGCCACGCCGGCCGGCTTCCCGTGCCAGCTCCACCGCCGGGAACACCTGCGCGTCCAGCGGCTCGAATGTCCATGTCGACGCGGTGGTCCAGTCGCAGGCCCGGGCGGCCCCGGCCACTCGGTCCGGCCAGCCCAGTGCCAGCGCGATCGGCAGTTTCATGTCCGGCGGGCTGGCTTGGGCCAGCGTGGACCCGTCGGTGAAGGTGACCATCGAATGCACGATGGACTGCGGGTGCACGACGACCTCGATGCGGTCGTAGTCGATCCCGAACAACAGGTGCGTCTCGATCAGCTCCAGGCCCTTGTTGACCAGCGAGGCCGAGTTCAGCGTGTTCATCGGCCCCATCGACCATGTCGGGTGGGCACCGGCCTGCTCGGGGGTGACGCTGCGGAGTGCGTCTGCGGTCCAGCCGCGGAACGGGCCACCCGAGGCGGTCAGGACGAGGGACGCGACCTCGTCGGCGCTGCCGCCACGCAAGCACTGCGCCAGCGCCGAGTGCTCGGAGTCCACCGGCACGATCTGTCCGGGTGCCGCGGCGGCCAACACCAGCGGCCCGCCGGCCACCAACGACTCCTTGTTGGCCAGGGCGAGCCGGGCCCCGCTGTGCAGCGCGGCCAAGGTGGGTTTCAGCCCCAGCGCACCGACGAGGGCGTTGAGCACCACATCGGCCTCGGTGTCCTCGACGATGCGGGTGGCAGCGTCGGGCCCGCGGTAGGCCGCCTCGATGGTGGCGTCAGGGTCGGCGACGGCCACGTTGCGGACCCCGGTCTCGGCGGCCTGACGGGCCAGCAGGTCGGCGTTGCCCCCACCGGCGGCCAGACCGACCACCTCGAATCGGTCCGGATTGGCTGCCATCACCTCGAGCGCCTGGGTACCGATCGAACCGGTGCTGCCCAGCAGCAGGACCCGTACGCGGTCATTCGTCACCGCACCATTGTGCCGCGCCGAATCGGCAGCGGTGGCACCGACGCCGGATGTCGCCCGCAGGCCGACCCATCCGTGACCGAGATCGCACCGAATACATCGGTGAGGGCGGCCCAATAGACCGCTCCACAACAGATTCGAGTAATGACAGTGATGCACATAGCTCAATCGAAAACAGTGGCGGTTGTCGGACTTTCGGCACTCACCCTGTTCGGAAGCATTGCGTGTTCGAAGGATTCGTCCACGAACGCGAGCGCCGCACCCGAAACCGGCACCTCGACCAGCATGGCCATGACGGCTCCCGCGATGACCGGCGCGATGGGTGATCCCGCGGCCGGACTGGTCGGCACCGGCTGCGCCGCATACGCCAAGCAGGTGCCCAGCGGACCGGGCTCCGTCGCGGGCATGGCGCAGGACCCGGTGGCCGTCGCCGCCTCCAACAACCCGATGTTGACGACCCTGACCTCGGCGTTGTCGGGCAAGCTGAATCCGCAGGTCAATCTGGTGGACACATTGAACAGCAACCCCGGCCTGACGGTGTTCGCCCCCACCGACGACGCGTTCGCCAAGATCGACGCGGCCACCCTGGACAAGCTCAAGACCGATTCGGACCTGCTGACCAAGATCCTGACCTATCACGTCGTGGAGGGTCAGGCCAGTCCCGCGAAGGTCGACGGCCAGCACACCACGCTGCAGGGCGCGCCGGTCACCGTGACGGGCACCGGACCGGACATCAAGGTCAACGACGCCGGACTGGTGTGCGGCGGAGTCAAAACAGCCAATGCCACGGTGTACATGATCGACACCGTGCTCATGCCGCCGGCCTGAGTCTGACTGCCCCACAACAAGACCCACGAACGGCGCCCTCGTGGCGATCCCCCCGTCGCCCGACGGGCGCCGCTCGTGCCCAGGCAGGCCGGAATCACCTTCATGCTCACACTCGTCGCCATCGGATTCCTCGGCGGTCTGATCACCGGTATCTCGCCGTGCATCTTGCCGGTGCTGCCGGTGATCTTCTTCTCGGGCACCCAGTCCGAGAACACCTCTCCTCGTCGGCCCTATCTGGTGATCGCCGGCCTGGTGCTGAGCTTCACCGCCGTGACCCTGGCCGGGTCGGCGCTGCTGACGCTGCTGCACCTGCCGCAGGACGCGTTGCGCTGGGTGGCGCTGGCCGCATTGGTGGCCATCGGTATCGGGCTGATCTTCCCGCGGGTGGAGGCCATCCTGGAGAAGCCGTTCGCGCGCCTGCCACAGCGGCAATTCGGTTCCGGAACTTCGGGTTTCGGCTTGGGCCTGGCGCTCGGCGTACTCTACGTGCCGTGCGCGGGACCGGTGCTCGCGGCCATCATCGTCGCCGGAGCGACCGGAAACATCGGCACACCCACCGTGGCGCTGACCGCGTCGTTCGCGGTCGGCGCGGCGCTGCCGTTGCTCTTCTTCGCCCTCGCCGGACGACGGGTCAGCGAGCGGGTCGGCGCCTTTCGCCGCCGCCAGCGCGGCATCCGCATCGCCGCCGGTCTGGTCACCATCGCTCTGGCGGTGGCCCTGGTGTTCGACGTGCCGGCCCGACTGCAGCGCGCCGTACCCGACTACACGGCCTCCCTGTCCGACGCCGTCGGCGGTGATCAGCAGATCCGCGACAAACTCGATTTGGGCGGGATCGTCAACGAACAGAACGCCGCGTTGTCGCAATGCTCAGACGGCGCAACCGAACTCGAGAGCTGTGGGCAGGCACCGGACATCAAGGGCATCACGGCGTGGCTCAACACGCCGGACGGATCCCCGGTCGAGCTGGCAGCATTGCGCGGCAAGGTGGTGCTCATCGATTTTTGGGCCTATTCGTGCATCAACTGCCAGCGCAGCATCCCGCATGTCGTCGACTGGTATCGCGCCTACCGGGACACCGGGTTCGAGGTCATCGGCGTACACACCCCGGAGTACGCCTTCGAGCGCGAGCAGGGCAACGTCGTCAGCGGTGCCCGCGATCTGGGGATCACCTATCCCGTCGCCCTCGACAACGGCTACGCCACCTGGACGAATTACCGAAACCGCTACTGGCCCGCCCACTACCTGATCGACGCGCAGGGCATCGTCCGGCACGTGAAGTTCGGCGAGGGTGACTACGACGTCACCGAGAAACTGATCAGGCAGTTGTTGTCCCAAGCTCATCCGGACCGGGTGCTGCCCGCGCAGACCGCCGGCGCCGACACCACCCCGCGCTCACCACTCACCCCGGAGACCTACCTGAGCGTCGGGAAAGTGGTGAACTACGGCGGCACCGGCCCGTACGACGAGGGCGCCATGACCTTCGACCTGCCCGTCCGCCTGGCCGACGACTCGTTCGCGCTGCGCGGCCCCTGGCAACTCGACTATCAGGGCGCCACCGCGACGGGCGACGGCGCCCGGATCGCGCTGAACTATCACGCCCGCAACGTCTACCTGGTGGTGGGCGGCACCGGCACCCTGGAGGTGACCGGTGACGGCGTCACCCGCCGCATACCGGTCAGCGGTCCGCCCAACATGCGCCAGATCGTCGCCGGCCACCCCGACGGCAGCGGGCACGTCGAGGTCACGATGTCCCCTGGCCTGCAAGCATTTTCGTTCACCTACGGCTGACGCGCCGACGGGTCGGCCGTCGCCTCGATCTTGACCACCCGATCACCCCGGAACGTCAGCATCACCACGGCGAACAGGCGACCGCGGTCGAAGGCCAGCAGCACCGGCTCCGCGGTGCACACCACCGTGGCCCCCGGCCCCAGGTAGCGCAACAGGTTCACCGCCACGTCGTGCGGGCCATGATTCACCTGCTGCGGCAGTGGCGGATCGGCCAACACCGTGCCCACCCCCCACACCTCGGGATCCAGGACCGCGGTCAGCGCCGCGAGGTCACCGTTGGCGCACGCCGTGATGAATGCCTCGGTGACCCGCCGATGCTCGGCCCGGGTCACGTCCCCGAGACGCGGCCCGGAGCCGGTGATCTTCGTCCTGGCCCGGCGGGCCAACTGCCGGCACGTGCCCACGGGTCGGCCCACCGTCTCGGCGATCTCGTCGAACGGGATACCGAACACGTCGTGCAGCACGAAAGCGACCCGCTCCCCCGGGCTGAGCGTGCGTAGCACCGCCAGCAATGCCGTGCTGACCTCGTCGTCGAGGGTGACCCGGTCGGCCGGGTCGGGGGCCTTGTCCGGCAACACATCTGCGGTGCCGTCACCGTCGGGGCGCTCCCGGCGCATGCGCGCAGAACGCAGCAGGTCCAGACACAGCCGACCCGTCACCACCGTCAGCCAGGCCCGGACGTCGTCGACGGGTGCCGCCAGGCGCGACAGGCGCAGGAAAGCCTCCTGCGCGAGGTCTTCGGCGTCCCCCACATCACCGAGCATCTGGTATCCGAGATTCACCAGATAGGCGTGGTGCTCACGCCAGGCGGTGTCGATCGAGTCGGTCATGGTGTCATGACGATCCCGCACCCGGAAAAGTTACGCGTAACTTTTCGCACGGCCACCCCGTCCTTGTCGTCATGAAAACAATTCTGGTCACCGGGGCGACCGGGAACATCGGCCGCCCCCTTGTACAACATCTCATCGACGCCGGCGTGGCGGTCCGTGCCGTCACCCGGTCCGTGTCACCGTTCCCGCCGTCGGTGACCGCGGTACCCACCGCCGCGGCGGGCATGGCTGGCGCCGACGCCGTCTTCCTGAACTCGCGCGCACTCATCGGCGAACTCGAGGCCACCGTGCGCCTGGCGCAGGCCGAAGGCGTACACAAGCTGGTCGCACTCTCCGCGATCAATGCCGACGACGATGATGAACGTCAGCCCTCCCGGGTGCGCGGAGATCGAAACCGCGAATGCGAACAACTCGCGGCGGGTTCGGGGCTGGCTTGGGTGAGCCTGCGTCCCAGCGTGTTCGCCTCGAACTTCGCAGGCATGTGGTCGGGCCAGATCCGGGCCGGGGATGTGGTCAGCGGCCCGTACGCGCAGGCCGCCACCGCGGTGATCGCGGAGGCCGACATCGCCGCGGTGGCCGCGGTGGCTCTGCTCACCGACGAACTCGACGGAACGCGGGTCCCCCTCACCGGGCCGCAGTCGCTGACCAACACCGAACTGGTCCGGGCGATCGGGGCCGCCTTGCATCGCGACCTGCGCTACACCGAGTTGCCGCCGGCCGCGGTGCGGGAACGCTTCGCCGCCATCGGTTTTCCCGCAGCGTTCGCCGACGCCTACATCGGTCTGCTCGAAGCGGGTGTGGGCGCGCCCGCGCCGGTCACCGACGACGTGCCCAGAATCCTCGGCAGGCCCGCCACCCCGTTCGCGCAGTGGGTCGCCGAGAACCGTTCCCTGTTCACCGAACACCAAGGAGCACAGCATGTCTGATCCCAAGCCGCCGAACTGGCTGAAGTCGATGAACAAACTGGTGGTCGCCCTTGGCAGGCTCGGGGTACCTGCCGGTCCGTCGCAGGTGCTGACGGTGCCGGGCCGCAAATCCGGCCAACCCCGCAGTACCCCGATGACGCCCTTCGAACACGACGGCGCGCTGTACACCGTTGCCGGCTATCCGGGGGCGGACTGGGCGGCCAACGCCCGGGCCGCCGGTGCCGGCGTGCTGACCAGGGGACGGCGCTCACGTCAGGTGCAGATCGTGGAACTGACCCCCGAACAGTCCCGGCCGGTGCTGCGCGCGTTCGCCGAGAAGGTGCCCGTCGGTGTCGGCTTCGCGAAGCGCTCCGGGCTGGTCACCGACGGCACGCCGGATGAGATCGAGGCCTTGGCCGGTCGGCTGGCGGTGTTCCAACTTCGCCACACGTCATGAGGGCGGCGGAAAATGCTCGATCCAGTGCCGGGCGATGTCCACCCGCCGGGTGACCCACACCGACTCGTGGGCCTGCACATGGTCCAGGAACCGTTCCAGCGCGGCGATGCGGGCCGGCCGGCCCACCAGCCGGCAGTGCAGGCCCACCGACAGCATCTTGGGCGCACCGGCCTCCCCCTCGGCGTAGAGCACGTCGAAGGCGTCCCGCAGATAGGTGAAGAACTCTGTACCACTGGGGAATCCACTGGTGGAAACGTACTTCATGTCATTGGTGTCCAGGGTGTAGGGCACCACCAGGTGGTCGCGGCCGTCGACGCGGGTCCAGTAGGGCAGGTCGTCGGCGTAGGAATCCGAGTCGTAGAGGAAACCGCCGTGCTCGACAAGCAGCTGCCGGGTCTGCGGGGAGTCGCGGCCGGTGTACCAGCCCAGCGGCGCCGCACCGGTCAGCTCCGTCATCAGCTGTACCGCCTCGGCCAGGTGCGCGCGTTCGACGTCGACTTCGGCCAGTTGATAACTCAGCCAACGCAATCCGTGACAGGCGATCTCGTCGCCGCGCGCGGTGAAGGCCGCCACCGCCTCCGGGTTACGGGCCAGCGCCATCGCCACGCCGAAGATGGTCA
>JAHFVC010000079.1 GCA_023264765.1 Mycobacterium sp.
CGTACCTGGCCAAGAATACGGCGTCGATGCTCATCCTGTCGGCCAGCATGGGTCAGGGCCCGGTCGCGGTGCCCGAACTCGACGACCACATGTACGTCGTCGCGGACTACGCCAAACTCGCTGCGGTGCTTGAACTTCCGCCCACCGGCCCGGGGCTGGCGATGTATCCGATGCTGTCACTGGTGTTCGACACCGAAGACGACGCCCGCGCGGCGGTGCCCCCGCTGGAGTCGGTGTCCATCGACGGAAAGGGCCCGCTGTTCGCGCGCCTGCGCCTCGAGGGCAAGACGGTGACCTTCGGGATCGACTACATGCTGGGCTGCGAAGAGACGGCCAAGCTGCGCTTCCGGCCCGCGGGTGCCGCCGACACGGAGGAGATCATCGCCCCGTCGGAGACCCTCGGTCTGGCCCGGCAACCCCGGGTCGGTGGCATCAACACCGGCTACCACATCCCCGAGGGCATCCTGGTCGCCGCGGGAGCGGGGGTGGCCGCCGATCCGTCGCGCAAGGAGGTCGACGTGCTCGACGTGGCACCGTCGTTGCTCGCGAACGTCCTGGGCGTGGACCCGGCACCGTCGATGCAGGGGATCCCCAGCCTGTTCGCTTGAATCACCTGACGAGTTTCGACAATTTTCGCAACCGTCAATAGTGGGCCGGGCCTTGCCGTGGTCCGAAACATGTTCGCCTTCAATCAATTTCAGCAAACGTCGACTTCGCCGGACCGCCATCCGGCGGCTCCCCGACCCGCACCGAAGCGGATATCGTCATCGCCATGCGGGACATGCGTCTTCGCGACGCGCGGGGCAATCTGTTCGCCGCGACAGATCCGCACATCCGCGCCATCTCGGCGGAACTGAACAGTTCCGGATTCGTCCACGTCCCCGATGCCTTCACGGCATGCGATGTCGACCGGGTCGACAGTGAGGTCCGCGCCTACCTGGCGACCCACATCGGAGACACCCACGAGTCGACCGCGCCCGGCGAATGGGATTGCCCGACGATCACCGCGCTGAGCACCGACCCCGACCTCGAATCGATCCTGGCCGCCCTCGCCGCAGGCATGCACCCGCCGGCCGCCGCAGTCGGCTATCAGACACGCTCCTTGCGGATCTACGGCGAGGCCCAGTCGCAGCGAACCAATCCCTACGACTGGCACTACGACGCCAACGTCATCACCATGCTGATCCCGCTCACCATCCCCGATTGCGGGCCCGGGTCCCTCGGTCATCACGCCACGTTCCCCAACCACCGCCCGCATCGCCGATACTCCTGCAGCGATGTCATCGACAAGGCCATGACCCAGAACCGCATCCGCGGCCGGCTCACCGCCCGCAGGCTGGCACGCGATCCCGAAGCCCACACCATCCGCTTCCGGGCGGGCGACGGGTATATCTTCTGCGGCCACCGCACCCTGCATCGGCCCATGGCATGGCCGGGCGGTCAGGTGCGTGCCACCTTGAACCTGCACTACGGATACCCCTACGACAAGGGGCATTCCACCGCCCGGACCTTCCATTCGGTCCAGCGGATTCTGCACCGGGTCACCGCCTGATCCGGTACGCGCAAAAGTTACCGACAAGTAATGCGACCAGCTCGCAAGCCCTGGAGTCGCGCCGCCTAGACTGCCGACGATAGATTCTTAAAGACGTTTCTTAGAGATACCTGCCATCAGGAGGCGCAGTGCCCAGTCACGCCAGCTCGAAAATCTCCAAGGTGCTTGTCGCCAACCGCGGGGAGATCGCTGTCCGTGTGATCCGTGCCGCCAAGGACGCCGGGCTTGCCAGCGTGGCCGTCTACGCCGAGCCCGACGCCGATGCTCCGCACGTGCGTCTGGCCGACGAGGCGTTCGCCCTGGGCGGCCAGACCTCGGCCGAGTCCTATCTGGTGTTCGAGAAGATCCTCGACGCCGCCGCCAAGTCCGGCGCCAACGCGATCCACCCCGGTTACGGCTTCCTGTCCGAGAACGCCGACTTCGCCCAGGCCGTCCTCGACGCCGGGCTGATCTGGATCGGCCCCAGCCCGCAGTCCATCCGCGACCTCGGCGACAAGGTGACCGCCCGCCACATCGCCGCCCGCGCCCAGGCCCCGCTGGTGCCCGGCACCCCGGACCCGGTCAAGGACGCCGACGAGATCCTGGCCTTCGCCAAGGAGTACGGCCTGCCGATCGCCATCAAGGCGGCCTTCGGTGGCGGCGGACGCGGCATGAAGGTGGCCCGCACCCTCGAAGAGATCCCCGAGCTGTTCGATTCGGCCACCCGTGAGGCCGTGTCCGCCTTCGGCCGCGGCGAGTGCTTCGTCGAGCGCTACCTGGACAAGCCGCGCCACGTCGAGGCCCAGGTCATCGCGGACACCCACGGCAACGTCGTCGTCGCCGGCACCCGCGACTGCTCGCTGCAGCGCCGCTTCCAGAAGCTGGTCGAGGAGGCGCCCGCGCCGTTCCTGACCGAGGCCCAGCGCAAGGAGATTCACGAGTCGGCCAAGCGCATCTGCAAGGAAGCCGGCTACTACGGTGCCGGCACCGTCGAATACCTGGTCGGCCAGGACGGCCTGATCTCCTTCCTCGAGGTCAACACCCGCCTGCAGGTGGAACACCCGGTCACCGAGGAGACCTCCGGTATCGACCTGGTGCTGCAGCAGTTCAAGATCGCCAACGGCGAGGCCCTCGACATCACCGAGGATCCGACCCCGCGCGGGCACTCCTTCGAGTTCCGGATCAACGGCGAGGACGCCGGCCGCGGCTTCCTGCCCGCACCCGGCCCGGTCACCAAGTTCGAGCCGCCGACCGGCCCGGGCGTGCGGATGGACTCCGGCGTGGAGTCCGGCTCGGTCATCGGCGGTCAGTTCGACTCGATGCTGGCCAAGCTGATCGTCTCCGGCGCCACCCGCGACGAGGCTCTGGCCCGCTCGCGCCGCGCCCTGGCCGAATTCAACGTCGAGGGCCTGGCCACGGTCATCCCGTTCCACCGTGCCGTGACCGCCGACCCCGCCTTCATCGGCGACGGCGAGAAGTTCGATGTGCACACCCGCTGGATCGAGACCGAGTGGGACAACACGGTCGAGCCCTTCACCGGCGGTGAGCCGCTGGACGAAGAGGACAACCTGCCCCGCCAGAAGGTGGTCGTCGAGGTCGGCGGACGCCGCCTGGAGGTCTCGCTGCCCGGCGACCTGGCCATCGGCGGTGGCGGCGGCGGTGCGGCCGCCGGCGGCGCCATTCGCAAGAAGCCCAAGCCGCGTAAGCGTGGTGCCTCGGGTGCCGCCGCCGCGTCCGGTGACTCGGTCACCGCGCCCATGCAGGGCACCGTGGTGAAGGTAGCGGTCGAAGAGGGCCAGACCGTCGCCGCCGGCGACCTGGTCGTGGTGCTCGAAGCCATGAAGATGGAGAACCCGGTGACCGCCCACAAGGACGGCGTCATCACGGGCCTGGCCGTCGAGGCCGGTGCCGCCATCACCCAGGGCACCGTGATCGCCGAGATCAAGTAAGTCTCATCCGTCGACTGGCCACTTACGGCACGGATTCTGCTGAATCCTGTGCTGCAAGTGGCCATTCGGCATTCTGGAGGGCCTGATGGAACCAGTAGAGATCAACAACGGCCAGTGGTATCTGCGCGGTCTGCGCTGCGATGACCGCGTCGACGACCGGCCCGCGCTGGCCGATCTGGGTGAGGACGACCTGGACTACGTGCACGACGCCGAGGACGGGTGGGCCGACAACACCCGGTACACCTGGGCGGTCTGCGAGCCGACCACCGGTGAACTGCTCGCCGAGGTCGCCCTCGACCCCGCGACCGGGTTCCTGAGCAGTCGGGGCAGGCCCGGCTTCGAGGACGCGGCCGCCATGTCGGAGGACACCGTGCGCCGGTACGCGACGGAAGTGCTCGGTCTGGACGTGCACACGTGAGCAAGGTCGTCACCGTGACCGGTGCCGCAGGCCAGATCGGCTACGCCGCCCTGTTCCGCATCGGCGCGGGCGCGCTGCTCGGCCGCGATGTACCGGTGACTCTGCGGCTGCTGGAACTGCCCGCGGCGATCAAGGCCGCCGAGGGCGTCGTGATGGAACTCGTGGACAGCGCCTTCGACCTGCTGACCGACGTCGAGATCCACGACGATCCGGTGCGTGCCTTTGACGGCGTCGACGTCGCGCTGCTGGTCGGCGCGCGGCCACGCAGCAAGGGGATGGAACGCGCCGACCTGCTGGCCGCCAACGCCGCGATCTTCGCCGACGCCGGCCGGGCACTGAACGCCGGCGCAGGCAGCGACGTGCGAATCGTGGTGGTCGGCAATCCTGCCAACACCAACGCGCTGGTGGCCTCGGCTCACGCACCGGACATCCCGCGCAGCAGGTTCACCGCTTTGACCCGGCTGGACCACAACCGCGCCGTGGCCGCGCTCGCCGCCCACGCCGATGCGCACGTCACCGAGGTCTCGCAACTGACGGTGTGGGGCAACCACTCGCCCACCATGTACCCCGACATCTTCCACGCGGTGGTGGCCGGCCGCCCCGGCGCCGAGTTCGCCGCCGACACCGATTGGCTGGCAACAGATTTCATCCCGACGGTGGCCAAGCGCGGCACCGCGATCATCGACGCGCGCGGCACCTCGTCGGCCGCCTCGGCCGCGAACGCCGCCATCGATCACGTCCGCGACTGGGTGGACGGCACCGACCCCGCCGACTGGACGTCGGTGGCACTGCCTTCACCCGGCGTCTACGGCATCCCGGAGGGTGTGGTCGCCTCGCTGCCGGTACGCGCGGTCGACGGCGCGTGGCAGATCGTGGAGGGTTTGGAGATCAACGAGTTCTCCCGGGCGCGCATCGATGCCTCGGTGGCCGAACTGCTCGACGAGCGGGCCGCGGTGGAAGCGCTGGGGCTGCTCTAAGCCGTATCGACATCGACGCCGGTGGCCAGATCGCCGCATTCGACATCGACCACGTCGGCGCGCGCCCGCAGGAACGGGCCCGCTCCGGTGTCGCCGTGCACGGCGGCCAGCAGTTCCGGCCAGAACCGGTGTGCGATCACCACCGGGTGCCCCGGCCTGCCCGCGTAGACCGCCCGGGCCAGGCCCGTCTCCGAGGCGGCTGCCAGCACCCGGCGTACCGCGTCGGCACCGATGTCCGGGGTGTCGACCAGCGTGATGACGGCCAGGTCCGCGTCCAGCGCGGCGATGCCGGCCCGCAACGAGGCCGAGAGCCCGTCTCGCCAGTCCGCGGCGATGATCGCCCGCGCCGGGGCAGGCACCGCCACCACCGCCGCGCCCAGTACGACGACGATGTCGCCGCAGCCCCCGCCGTCCAGCGCCGCGACCGCCGCGTTCAGCCAACGGCCCTGTTCGGCAAGCACTTTGGGCATGCCATACCGCGATCCCGCACCGGCGGCCAGCAGCACCCCCGCGGCGAGATGAGAACTCGACATGCGAACAGTGTGAACGTGAACGATTCTTGAACGATGACGGCCCCGGCTGAGTCTCTCAAGACGTCGAAGACCAAGCGCACCCATCCGGTCGACGAGGTGTTGCCGGTCGGCAAGCTCGCCACCTACGGGTTCCAGCACGTGGTGGCGTTCTACGCCGGCGCGGTGCTGGTGCCGATCATCATCGCCGGTGCGATCAACCTGCCACCGGAAGACCTGGTCAAGCTGATCACGGCGGACCTGTTCACCTGCGGTATCGCCTCGATCATCCAGGCCGTCGGGTTCTGGAAGGTCGGGGTACGCCTGCCGCTGCTGCAGGGCGTCACGTTCGCCGGGGTCTCCCCCATCATCGCGATCGGCCTCGCTCACGGCGGGGGTGCACCGAGCCTTCTCTATGTGTACGGCGCGGTCATCGTCGCCGGCGCCTTCACGTTCCTCATCGCGCCCGTCTTCATCAAACTGCTGAAGTTCTTCCCGCCCGTGGTCACCGGCACGCTGATCACCATCATCGGGCTCTGTTTGGTGCCCGTCGGCGCGCTGGACGCGGTCACCAATCCGCACACCCACGAAACCGATCCGACCAACATCCGATGGTTCCTGTACGCACTGGGCACCATCGCGATCATCGTCGCCATCCAGCGTCTGTTCCGTGGCTTCATGGCCACCATCGCCGTGCTGCTCGGGTTGGTCATCGGCTGCACGGTCGCCTTTGCGCTGGGCGACATGAACTTCGACAAGGTCGGCGCCGCCGCGCCGGTCGGCTTCACCCCGCCGTTCCTGTTCGGGATGCCCAAGTTCGACTTCGTCGCCTGTCTGACCATGATCATCGTGCTGCTCATCACGGCCGTCGAGTCGACCGGCTCGACGATCGCGACCGGCGAGATCGTCGGTAAGCGCATCAAGGCCTCCGACATCGGCAACGTGCTGCGCGCCGACGGTCTGGCCACCGTCATCGGCGGCATCTTCAACTCGTTCCCCTACACCGCGTTCTCCGAGAACGTCGGCCTGGTCCGGTTGACCGGCGTGAAGAGCCGATGGGTGGTCGCCGCGGCGGGCGTCATCATGATCCTGCTCGGCTTCCTGCCCAAGGTCGCCGCCATCGTCGCCTCGATCCCCAACCCGGTGCTCGGCGGCGCGGCACTGACCCTGTTCGCGACGGTCGCCGTCGTCGGCATCCAGACGCTGGGCAAGGTCGACTTCACCGATCACCGCAACCTGATCATCGTGACCACCAGCCTGGCGCTGGCCCTGTGGGTGACCTCGTATCCGGATATCGCCAAGGCGATGCCCACCGGGCTGAATCTGATCTTCGGCAGCGGCATCAGCATCGGCGCGGTGGCCGCCATCGTGCTCAATATCGTGTTCTTCCATACCGGTTCGCGCGGTCCGCGGGTGGCCGGCGGTGGGTCGATCACCCTGACCGAGGTCAACGCGATGACCGCGGATCGCTTCACCGAGGTGTTCGGCCACGTGGTGCAGGACGTGCCGTGGGCGATCGAGCGCGCCTATCAGCAGCGCCCGTTCGCCGACACCACAGCGCTGCGCGAGGCGTTCCAGGACGCGGTGCTGACCGGCTCCTCCGAGCAGCAGGCCGAACTGCTCAACGCGTTCAACGATCTCGGCGCCGAGGACGAGACGGGGCACGCACTGGCCGTCGATCACGTGGCGCTGTCCAACCTGGACGAGTCCGACCACAATGACGTCGTGGAACTGGCATCCGCGTACCGCGAGCACTTCGGCTTCCCGCTGATCATCTGTGCCAAGGAGACCGAGCACTTCGATCGTGTGCTGCGCAACGGCTGGTCCCGGATGGACAACTCCGATTCCGTCGAGCGGGCGTTCGCGCTCATCGAGGTGGCCAAGATCGCCAACTACCGGTTCATCGATCTGGTGGCCGATGCCAACCCGATCGCCGCGGCGCGGTTCAGCCGCTTCAACGAACTGTCGTGAAAGCGATCGGGCTGGAAGGCTTCAACGCGCTGACCGACCGGCAACGTATGCACGCACTGTTCGAGGTGTGCAGTTCGACCATCTGGGCGCGCCGGGTGCTGGCGGCGGCGCCGTTCCCGGATAGCCAGGCGTTGCTCGACCGCGCCGACCGGGTGCTGGCCGAACTGCCCGATGCCGAGATCGACGCCGCGCTGGACGGCCACCCGCGGATCGGCGGCAAGGTGGACAACGCGGCGTCGGCGCGTGAGCAGGCCGGCGTGGCATCGGCCACCGGCGATGTGAAAGCCGCTCTGGCGGAAGGCAACCGCGCTTACGAAGCCAAGTTCGGCTACGTGTACCTGGTGTGCGCGAGCGGGCGTAGCGCGCCGGAACTGCTGGACATCCTCACCGAGCGACTGTCCAACGATCCCGATTCCGAACGGCGCGTGATGCGCAGCGAACTGGGCAAGATCAACCGGCTGCGCCTGGAGCGCCTCTTGAGCGATCCGGTGTGAAAGCGTCAGGATCGTTGCCATGACTCACCTGAGCACCCATGTCCTCGACGCCGTGTCCGGCAGGCCGGCCGTCGGCGTCGCCGTGACGCTGACGGCGGCCGACGGTGTCGCGCTGGCATCGGCACGCACCGACGCCGACGGTCGCGTCGCCGCGCTGGCAGACGGGCTGGCGCCCGGGGTGTACCGGCTGACCTTCGACACCGCGAGCTACTTCGCCGGCACCCCCGCCTTCTACCCGGAGGTCACCATCACCTTCGAGGTGACCGCGGGGAGCCCGAAATATCATGTACCGCTTCTCCTTTCGCCGTTCGCGTACTCCACCTACCGAGGAAGTTGACGATGTCAGAGATCATCCTGGGCAAGAATCAGTACGGTAAGGCCGAGAACCGGGTGGTGCGGATCTACCGGGATTCACCCCGCCACGAGATCCACGACATCAACGTGTCGACTTGCCTGCGTGGCGATTTCACCGCAGCACATCTCGAGGGTGACCAGTCCGACGTGTTGCCCACCGACACGCAGAAGCAGACCGCCTACGCCTACGCCAAGGAGAAGGGCCTGCTGTCCATCGAGGACTATGGCCTGGCCCTGGCCAGGCACTTCGTCCACGATGTCGTGCCGGTGCAGGCCGCCCGGGTCGAGATCGACGAATACGCCTGGGAGCGAGCGATTGTCGACGGAACCGAACACGACTACACCTGGATCCGCAAAGGGCAGGAAGTCCGGACCGCTGCGATCACGGTGGACGGCGAGGACGAGTACGTCGTCGGCGGTCTGAAGGATCTGATCATCCTCAAGTCGACGGGTTCGGAGTTCGCCGGCTTCCTCTCCGACCCGTACACCGTCCTGGAACCCACCCACGACCGGGTGATGGCCACCTCGCTGGTGGCCCAGTGGCGCTTCACCAGCTCCGAAGTCGATTGGGAGACGGTCTACCTGCAGGTCAAGACCGCGCTGGTCAAGCAGTTCGCGGTGGTCCAGTCCCTGGCCCTGCAGCAGACCCTTTTCCAGATGGGGCGCGCCGTGCTGGAGGAGCAACCCGACATCGCCGAGGTCCGGTTGTCGGCGCCCAACAAGCATCACTTCGTCTACGACCTGTCCCCGTTCGGGTTGGAGAACAACAACGAGGTGTTCAACGCCGACGACCGGCCGTACGGGCTGATCCAGGCCACCGTCACCCGCGATGATGCCCCGGCGGCCGGCCCCGCCTGGGATCTCCAGCAGGGCTGGCTCGCCTGACCCGGGGTGTTTGACCGTACGGATACGCGGGCACCCGTACCTCGTGCCCAAGACGACGAAGGCCGGCAACGCCCGACAGGCCGAATTGCCGAGCACGCTGCGCAAATCCGAGGAGAAGGCGCAGCGCACCTTCGCCAAGGTCCATGACGCGGCGGCGGAGAGCTACGGCGAGGGCGAACGCGCGCACCGGGCCGCCTACTCGGCACTCAAACACACCTACGAGAAGGTGGGTGACCATTGGGAACCCAAGGATCACCCCGGGCCCTCGGATGACCGGGCCCGCAGCGGCGGCCCGAACCCGACCGGCGAGACGGCCGAGGGTGTGGACGCGAACGCCACCAAGAAACATCTGTTGGAGCTGGCCCGACGCCTCGACATCCGCGGCCGATCCACGATGACCAAGAGGGAACTGGTCGGGGCGCTGCAGGCCGCCAACCGGCGCGAGACGCGCCAAACCCGGACCTGACCGGGCAGCGGCAGCTCAACGCGATCCGCAGCGCTCCAGCCTGGTAAAACCTGCTGGTCCGGTGGCTACGTCGAGGATATGCGACGGATTCGATTGTTCGCCGTCTGCAAGTGGCGTAGGGTCAGCTCAAGGTTGAGTTCACAGCCTGCTGCGAACGCATCGACGTGGG
This sequence comes from Mycobacterium sp., assembly GCA_023264765.1. Classification (GTDB taxonomy): domain Bacteria; phylum Actinomycetota; class Actinomycetes; order Mycobacteriales; family Mycobacteriaceae; genus Mycobacterium. Next base: position 9,724 of record JAHFVC010000079.1, read on the forward strand.
GGACATGTCCGACCGGTCTTGAACAGTTTGACGTGTGACCACAGTACGAATCGCGCATTCCGACTGATGGAGTCACCATGCACAACCTTTCTCTACCCACCGCGAGGCGCAACTCCGCTTCGAACATCACCGAGTCCGATATGGCCGCCTACTGCACCAAGTGGCTTGCCCCCTCCAGCGCCGTGCTGTCGGTGTTCGGGGAGATCGACGCGGCCAACGTCAGCGAGTTCGCCGAGTACGTCGAGCTGCATCTGCCGCATCTGACCGAGCTGGTCCTCGACCTCAGCGGCGTGGAATTCTTTGGCACGTCGGCGTTTTCCGCCCTGCACACCCTGAGTGTGCACGCGGTCGGCGGCGCGATCGACTGGAAGCTGGTACCCAGCCCCGCGGTCACCCGGCTGCTGCGAATCTGCGATCCCGATGCGGTGTTGCCGATCGAGGATTCCGTTGCCACCGCGCTACTGCTGCTCGACCACGATCCCTCGCAGTTACTTGAGGTCGTCGCGAAGTCGCGCTAAGGACTTCGCCAGCAGTCGCGACACATGCATCTGCGAGACGCCGATACGCTCGGCGATCTGCGTCTGCGTCATGTTCTCGAAGAATCGCAGTACCAGCACCGTCCGTTCACGCTCGGGCAACGCATCCAGCAGGGGTCGCAGCGATTCCCGGTTATCCACCTGTTCCAGGGCAAGATCGTCGGTGCCGAGGGTGTCGCCGATCGACGGCGCGTCCTCGTCACCGCCGCTGCCACTGTCGATCGACAGGGTGTTGTAGGAACTCCCGGCCACCAGCGCCTCGACCACCTCTTCGCGGTCGATGTCGAGTTCGGCGGCGAGTTCGGTGGCATTCGGTGCGCGGCCCAGTCGTTGCGCCATCTCGGCGGTGACGCTGCCGATCCGGACGTGCAACTCCTTGAGCCGCCGAGGGACCTTGACCGACCAGCCGTTGTCCCGGAAATGCCGACGGACCTCGCCCATGACGGTGGGCACCGCGAAGGACGCGAAATCGGACCCGGCCTCGACGTCGAAGCGGTTGACCGCATTCACCAGACCCATGCGCGCAACCTGGACGAGGTCCTCATGGGATTCACCGCGACCGCCGAAGCGGCGGGCAATGTGGTCGGCCAGCGGGAGACAGCGCTCGACGATGCGTTCACGTTGCCGCGCGAACCGAGTTGAATCCTCAGGTAGCGCACGGAGTTCACGGAACATGTCGAGGACGTCCGTGTATTCCGAGGTCACTGCAGCAGGCCCACTCGCCTTGCGGTCAAGGAGATTCCGACCACGTGCCCGCCGCCGGCGTGCTGGCCGTTCGCGAACGTCCGCACATCGGAAACCAGCGAACGCAGGACATGCCAGCTGAAGCTGTCGGGTGCGACGACAGCGTCGTCGCCCTCGCAGGTGGTCGACGCATGAACGGTGACGGCCTCGTCACCGGGATCGATCTGCACCACCAGAACGGACTCGGGCGTGGCCGAGCGGATCAGTCGCGTACACGCCTCGTCGACCGCCAGGCGCAGGTCGGCTACCGAATCGATGTCGAGATCCTCGAATGTCGCCGCGGCCGCGACCAGGGTCCGAAGTACCGCAAGATTCTCCAGCCTCGCGGCCACCCGGAGTTCAACCGACCGGTCGCCGGAGGCCGGCACGCCGTCGTTGCCGCTAATCCCAGTCATCTGACCTCCCGGGGTATCTGCACGGAGGCTACCCCACATCGTTATGCCGTCAATCAATTGGACTACACCGCCCATTACGTGTGTGACCCGAGGGTACGGCGGGTATCCGCCCGCCATGAACACCACGCGGCAAAACGTGACCGCTGCATGCGCCGTCGTGTTCATCATCCTCGGACCGAAGATGGCCTGACCCTGCCATGGCCGTGTCATACCCGGCAGTTGCCGGGGTTCAAACGCCGTCCCGGGTACCCGGCCCGGAAGGACTCTGCCATGCCGCCACCGGCCATCCCCACCCCGTGACCCGTTTGGTCTACCTACGCGTCGCGGGCGGCCGCCCACGATCGCATCACAGGGTAAGAACTTCAGGATGTTTCGGCGCCCGATCCGCCGGGAATCCCCTCCCCATGTTGCTCCGTAGAGTCGCCCGTCCGCTGCTGTCCGTCGCCTTCATCGGCCAGGGCATCGAGACACTCCTCGACACCAAGTCCGCTTCCGACGTCGTGCGACCGACGCTGGAAGGCCTACAGACGCTGCCGGATCCGGTGGCACAGAAGGTCCCCACCGATGCGGCCACCGTGGCTCGGGTCAACGCGGGCGTACAGATCGGCGCGGGCCTGTTGCTGGCCACCGGCCGCATCCCCCGCGTCGCCTCGGGGCTGCTCGCGCTGACCGTTGTCCCGGGCAATCTCGGCGATCACATGTTCTGGAGCGAGACCGACCCCGTGCGCAAGGCCGCCAAGCGCCGCGGGTTCCTCACCGACCTCAGCTTGATCGGCGGCCTCGTGCTGGCTTCGGCCGACACCGCGGGCAAGCCGTCGTTGGGTTGGCGCGGCCGGCGGGCCGCGCGCCGAGTCTCCGAGGCGGTGTCCTCGGCCCTTCCCTCCTCGGACAGCGCCCTCGATTCGGAGTTCGCCGAGAGGGTCGGCCACGGCCTGTCGATCGGTGCCGAGCGCGGTCGCGACCTCGCCGTGACCGCCTACGATCACGCAGCGCCGGTGGCGAAAAAGGCCCGCAAGCGCGGCACCGAACTCGCGGAGACGGCCTACGATCACGCGGCGCCGGTGGCGAAAAAGGCCCGCAAGCGCGGCACCGAACTGGCCGAGACGGCCATCGACCGCGCGGCACCGCTGGCCGAAAAGGCCCGCAAGCGCGGCACCGAGCTCGCCGAAACCGCTTACGAACAGGCCGAGGCCGCCTTCGAGCAGAGTGGTGATCAGCTCTCGTCGGGTTGGCACCGGTTGCGCCAGCAGATCTGATCATGAGCACCATCACCCGAGGCCTGCCCGCATCCGCAGGTCCGTTGTCCGACGCCGTCATCAACCACCTGACCGGTGCGCACACCCTGGCCCCGGTGCCGGAAGTCGTACTGTCGGAAGCGGATCCGGCCGGTCTGGACCTGCATCTCGCGCTGCACCTCTGCTACGAACTGTTCTATCGAGGGTTCGATGGCGTCAGAGACGAGTTCGAATGGGATGTGCCGCTGCTGGCTCTGCGGGACGGCTTGGAGAAGGTGTTCCTGGCCGACGTCCGACGGGGGGTCGGCGATGTCACCGGCGTGACTGCCGCCGCCGAGATGGATCGGCTGTCCAGCGAGCCGGTGGACGGCGACGGTCCGTCACACTTCCTGCTGGCCGAGGGCAGTTGGGGCCAGATGCGCGAGTACTTCGTGCACCGCTCCATCTACCACCTCAAAGAGGCCGACCCCCACGCGTTCGCGATCCCACGGTTGGTGGGCCAGGCCAAGGCGTCGTTCGTGGCGGTCGAGTTCGACGAGTACGGCGGGGGTCGCGGCTCCCAGGTCCATCAGCGGTTGTTCGCCGACCTGCTGTCGGCGGCCGGCCTGGCCGCGGGATACCTCGCCTACCTGGAGGCCGTGCCCGCCGAATCCCTTGCGGTCGTGAACCTCATGTCGTTGTTCGGGCTGCACCGTGGCCTACGAGGTGCGACCGTGGGGCATTTCGCCGCCACCGAGATCACCTCGTCACCGGGTTCGCAGCGCCTGGCCGATGCACTCGACCGGATGAGCGCTCCCGAGCTGTGCACGCGGTTCTATCAGGAGCATGTCGAGGCCGACGCGGTGCACGAACAGGTCGTGCGCAACGACGTGGTCGGTGATCTGCTGCAACGGGAACCGCACCTCGAACCCGACGTCGTGCTCGGTATCCGTGCCTTCGAGCTCGTCGAAGACCGGTTGGCGGACCACCTCATGAAGAGCTGGCGTGGGCAGCAGAGCTCACTCCTGTTGCCGCTGACTTGATTTCCGCACCTTCTTACGGTGACTGGTGTCGCACAGCGGATAAGTCCTCGATCGGCGGCACGCACAGATCGCTACCTTGAACCGATCCGACTCCACCGTCTGGCCGTCAGGCATCTCGATCGACACCGGACCTTCGATGATCACCGGCCCACCGGCGATCACCTGCACCTGCCGACGGTTGCTCACGCCAATTCCGCACGCAGAGCGGCCAGCAACGGCTCCGCGGCCTCGGCGAGGAACTGCTCCTGGGTGTCCCCACCGACCTGCACGAGCGCGATATCGGTGAAACCTGCGTCGCGGAACGGCTTCACCGCCGCAACGATGGCGTCCAGATCGGGACCGCACGGAATGGAATCGGCCACGTCCTCGGGCCGCACATACTGGCTGGCGGCAGCGAAGCCGGCCGGGGTCGGCAGATCGGCGTTCACCGACCAGCCGCCGGCGAACCATCGGAACTGGTCATGCGCGCGCGCAATTGCCTTGTCCCGGTCGGGATCCCAGGAGATGGGCAACTGGCCGATGACGCGCCCGTCGGGCAGCCCGAGTGCGTGCCGGCGACCACGCCACTGCTTGACGAGGTCACCTGCAGGCTCGGTGTCGACGAGATGGTCGGCGAAGTCGGCCAGCTTCTCGACCGACTTCTCCCCCGTCATCGACACGGCCAGCGCCACCGGGACATCCGGCACATCCCACAACCGAGCAGAGTCGACCTCGAAGTACTCGCCCCGATGGTCGACCAGGTCGCCGGAGAACAATGCGCGGATGATCTTGATGGCTTCGGCGAGCATGTCGATGCGCCGGACCGCCGTCGGCCAGGCCTGCCCCACCACGTGCTCGTTCAGGTTCTCGCCACTGCCGAGGCCCAGGGTGAACCTGCCGTCGGCGAGGATCTGGACGGTCGCGGCCTGTTGGGCGACCACGGCCGGGTGATACCGCATGGTCGGGCAGGTCACGTAGGAACAGAGGCCGACTTCCCGGGTCGCGTGCGCCACCGCGCCCAGCACCGCCCACGCGTTGGGTGCGTGGCCCTGCGAGGCGAGCCACGGTGAGAAGTGGTCACTGCACACCTCGAAATCGAAACCGGCGTCCTCGGCGGCCACGGCATGACGCACCAGTTCTTTGGGTCCGGCCTGCTCCGTCATGAGGGTGTAGCCAAAGCTGCTCATGACCGACAGGTACCCGGCCCCCTACCGTCACAAACTCGGCGGCGGCCGGTTGCGCAGTGCCAGCGGCAACACCAACCAGAGTCCGATCAGGGCCATCGCGGTGACACCTCCGGCAATGAGCCCGGCCGGCCATCCCGCAACCACATCGAAGATCAGGACGGCGACACCCGAGAGCGCAAACGCCAACAGGAGCAGTCCGTAGTACGCCAGCCGGTGCGCACCCGCCACGATGACGTCGAGCCGATGCTGCCGGAACATCAAGCGATGCATGCCGATCGGCGCGACCAGCAGGATGGTGGCGCCCAGAGAACAGCCGACGGTCACCAGGTAGACGACACGCATCTGCTCGTCGAGTAGGTCGAATCGATTCTGGAACGGCAGCGTCAGTAACAAACCGGTGAGCAGCTGCACCCCGGTCTCAACCACCCGCAATTCCTGCAGCAACCCAGACCAGTTTCGGTCCAGTCGTTGCGCTGCCGTCTCACCGCGGGCCTCGGTGTTCCACCGTTGATCCCGCTCGGGATGGTCGACATCGACAGCCATGGCCGATCGAGACGGCGTTGTCAGTACCAGGAGCGCCGGCCCGCGACCGGGCGCCCCACCGACCCGAGGATCCAGAACACCGCGCCGATGACCAACAGGATGACGCCGACCACCCACAGCACGTACACATTGAGGATCAGTCCGAGAATGAGCAGGATCGCTCCGAGAACAATCATGAGAATCTCATTTCACCTAGGGGTTCAGGCCGGGACGAGGGACGACATCGCGCTGGGTTCTGGGAGCCGGCAGTCGACCACCTTGGGGTTGACGCCCGCATAGTTCAACGGCCCGGCCAGCACGGTCAGGCCGATCTGACCCGCGGTCGCACAGCTGGTTTCGCCGGTGTGGAAATAGTCACGCTGCCAGGCTGCCAGCACCCCGATCAACAGCCAGACCAACACGATCGTGCCCAACAGTCCGCGGAACATGAAAGCCTCCATCAGTCGAAACAGATGCGAGCCGAATACCCGGCTGTCCATTGAGCGAAACCACGCCCGAGCGCGGGATACCGGTCACGGCCGCGGGGTTTGTGTCCGCGCCATGTCGGGCACCCTCGAGTCATGCACGGCGACTACCTCGTGCATGACACCAAATCCACTCCGGTAGCGGAAAGGTAGACATGACTGACAAGAAGACTGGACCCGAAGAAGCCGTGAGCGGCGTCGTCGAAGGCGTGAAGGGCAAGGTCAAGGAAGCCGTTGGCACCGTAACCGGTCGCCATGACCTCACCGAAGAGGGCAAGGCTCAGCAGGACAAGGCAGACGCGCAACGCGATGTCGCCAAGAAGGAAGCGGAAGCCGACGCCGCCCGCGGTGGCGAGCAGGCCGCGGAAAAGCGCCAGCGGGCACACCAGAACCGCTGATCCGCTGGTACGAGGGGAGTCACCCAGCCCGGGCCAGAGCTGGGTGATTTTCTGCCCGGAGCGACCGCTCAGCTGTTGGGGCGCTGGCGTTTGGCCTCGGGATGCGCTGCGTACCAACGATCTTCGATACGCCGGACCCGCACGTGTTCCAGCGCCAGCCACAGCGCGCCGATGAGCATGCCCGCCGCCGACAGCATCGCCACCGTCAATCCGACATCGAAATGCCGGGTGGCGAACGCCGCAAGACTGGCGACGAACAACACCAGCGCCACCCCGATCAGGATGAGCGCCGGCATGATCACGTTGTCTTTCATGGATTCCCCGGCGTGCGGGCGTGTGGTTCGGGTGTGGTCGACAGGATCTTTGGGGCCTTTCATGGCAACCCTCCTCGTCCGCCCAGACAACGGGCTTCTTCCAGGGTAGATCCGCGACCGCCGGTTAGGAAGGCTCGTCCCAGTCCTCCTCCTCGGCGAGCCGCTTGATCGCGGCCAGCCTGCGGTCCCATTGCCGACCGATCCTGTCCAACTCTGCGGCCAGCGCGCTGAGCCGGGACCCGAGCGAGCGGTAACGCACTTCCCGACCGACGCGCACCGGCTCGACCAGTCCCGCATCGGCCAGCACGGCCAGATGCTTGGCGATGGCCTGCCGACTCACCGGCATTCGCGTCGCCAGCGCACTGGCGGACAGATCCTGCGCCCCGAGTTCGGTGAGGATCTGCCAGCGGGTTTCGTCGGCCAGCACGGCCAGCACCAGCGGGACGGCTGTCACGCCCCGGCCTGCACGAAGTCGACCAGCTCGGTCAGCTCCGCGGTCCACCCCCCGGTGTTGTCGGCGAGCGAGGCCTGCGGGTCCTCCAGGTTCTCGAAACCGGTTTCGATCAGATCCAGACGCGTGCCGCCGTCGATCTCGGTCAGTTCGAAGCGCACAACCGTCGAATTGCCCGGCACCGGTTCTGCATCGGCGGCTTGGGCCCATCGGTACACCAGAATCCTTGGCGCCTGGACGTGTTCGACGACAACCCGGTGCTTTCCGTGCTGCGCCCAGCCGAAGTAGCCGGTGCCGCCGGGGACGGCGTCGAACTCGCAGGCGTCCCCGAACCACTGCGCGATCAGGTCGGCCTCGGTGAGCGCCTTCCACACCCGGTCGATGGGCGCGCTGATGTCGATGCTGCGGGTGATGGCGAGTGCGTCCATGCCTGCTCCTGAAGGTGTTTGCGCTTGATGTGCAACCTCAGGGTTGCATATCAAATCTCTAAGTGCAACCTCAGGGTTGCATTTATTTGGCATGCGATCTCGGCTCCGCTTGATTACCGTCAACAGGTGGATCTCAACAATGTCGAGGTGATCGACACTCCGCGCCACCGCGACGAGCTCTGGCCACTGGGCCACGGCGACGCCGTGCTGGCTGGTGGTACGTGGCTGTTCTCCGAACCGCAGCCCCATTTGACCCGGTTGGTCGACCTCACCAACCTCGGCTGGCCATCGATCACCCGCACCGACGACGGCGTCGAGCTCGCCGCCACCTGCACCGTCGCCGAGGTGTCGGAACTGTCCCGCGAGATCGGTGTGCCGCTGCTGCACCAGTGTTGCACCGCACTGCTGGCCTCGTTCAAGATCTGGCACACGGCCACCGTCGGAGGCAACCTGTGCTTGTCGTTTCCCGCCGGCGCGATGATCTCGATGGCGTCCGCCCTGTCGGCAACCGTGACGGTGTGGCGGCCCGACGGTACCGAATACCGCACGCCGGTAGACGATTTCGTCACGGGCGAGGCGACCAACGCGCTCGGACCCGGCGACATCGTGCGATCGGTATTCTTGCCCGCCCGGGCCCTGCAGGCGCGCACCGCTTTTCGAAAACTCGCTCCCTCGCCCCTGGGCCGGTCCGGGGTGGTGGTCATCGGCCGTCAGGACACCGACGGCCGCTTCGTGCTGTCCGTGACGGCTGCGACGGTGCGCCCGTACACATTCGAGTTCGCCGCGGTGCCCGGGCCCGACCAGGTGCGGGCGGCCCACGATCAGATTCCCGACGACGCCTGGACCGATGATGCCCACGGCGATCCGGACTGGCGGCGCGCCATGACCCTCCTGCTCGCGTTGCAGGTGGCCGCGGAGCTGGCGCCGTGATCGTGAACGGCCAAGCGGCCCAAGGTGACCCGCGTCCCGGTCAATGCCTGCGGTCCTATCTGCGCGACCACGGCCATTTCGAGGTGAAGAAGGGTTGCGACGGCGGCGACTGCGGCGCGTGCGCTGTGCTGGTCGACGGTACCGCGGTGCACTCCTGCGTGTACCCGGCCTTCCGGGCGGCCGGACGCGCCATCACCACGGTGGCCGGGCTGGGGACACCCGAGGACCTCCATCCCGTGCAACGGGCCTTCGTCGCCGCCGCAGGTTTCCAGTGCGGCTTCTGCACTGCCGGGATGGTCACCACGGCATCGGTGCTCACCGAGGAACAACGCGCCGACCTGCCGCAGGCGCTCAAGGGCAACCTGTGCCGATGTACGGGATACCGGGCGATCACCGACGCTCTCGGCGGGACCGTCAACACCGATGAGCTCTCCCTCGGCGCGCCGGCCGGACGCCGGGTCGTCACCGGGACCGAGCAGTACACCATGGATCACGCAACCGAGGGGCTGCTGCACCTGGCGGTGCTGCGCAGTCCGGTGGCACACGCACGCATCGTGTCCATCGATACCTCAGCCGCCCAGCGTGTTCCGGGGGTGCACCTGATCCTCTCCCACGCCGACAGCCCGCCGGTGGCGTTCTCCACCGCCCGGCACGACAACCGCACGGACGATCCCGACGACACCTTCGTATTCGACTACACCGTACGTTTCATCGGTCAGCGCGTCGCGGCCGTCGTCGCCGACAGCGTCGCCGCCGCCGAGCGGGCCTGCGACGCCATCG
>JAHFVC010000376.1:0-5288 GCA_023264765.1 Mycobacterium sp.
GGGCCGCATCGCCATGGCCTCGGGCAGCTGCCCTTCCAGCACGTCGCGGATCCGTTTACCGCGGACGGCGAGGTTGGCGTACTCGATCCCCGGGGAGTACGAGTCGAGCAGCCATGCCAGCCGATCGGCGAAACCGATGAGGGCGCCGGTGTCATCGGTATCCCAGAGGCCCTCGCTCTGGCTGTCGCCCAACGCGACATACCGGGAGTAGTGGACGTCAACCACGGTGGTGACTGTAGTGCGCCCGCGCCCGGATCCGCCCGCGGCGCACCACACAACGATGCCGGAGTAAATCGTTCCGGCGCAGGTCAACTGGGCCATTTACATCCGGTGCGAATGATGGTCGCCGCGCGGTGCCGTCCCATTCATCGCGCGTTCATCGCCCGTGTGGTCGATGTCACGGCCGTGGTCTAGAAGCCCAGGGTGAGCTGGTCGACGATGCCCTCCAGGCGGGTGCGCGACAGATCCACCCGCCATTGCGGCAGCGTCCCGGACACGAGCACCAACCCGGGCGCGAACTCGATACCGGTGATCCGGAGCCCATGCCCGAGGTCGGGCAACCGGACCGGGTACGCGGGCGTGCGCGCAGGCAGTGTCCACCGCCGCCCGCGGCGCTCGATCGTGTGCGGGCGTAGCCACAACGTGGTGCCGTCGAGCCGGGCCTGCACTTCGAGGTGTCCGGCCCCTGGCCGTCCGGCCCACCGCAGGCGCGCGACACCGTCGTCGCCGACGTGGCCGGCCAGCCGGGGCGCCGCCCACCGGAACAGGGCGTCGAGGGTATCGGCGGGCACTTCCACGGTGAGATCGACCGGCGCGGCGACCAGCATGGGTGGGACGGTGGGCCGGACGTGCACGTTGTGGGCGCGCACGGTTGCCCGCTCGAAGCGGCCCTGCGGCCAGTGGATGTCGCGCGCGACCATCCGCACATCGCTGAGCTGGCCCACCGACAGCGCACGTACGTCCAGCTGCGAATCGATGTCGACGACCGTGAGTCGCAGCTCCCCGGACTCCAGCGGGACCCGCAGCGGCCGGCGCAGCGCCAGTCGGCGGACCGTCGTGAACAACGTCCGGTACGCGGTCTCTGCGCCGCTGACCGGTGCCGTGGTGGCGGCCGACCACAGCACACCCAGCAGGTCCAGCGCCCGCCACGTCACCCCGGCCATGGCGTTCGATTGTCGCACCGGTCCCTACAGTGAAGCGATGCCACGTCAGAGTGCCGGCCTGCTGCTCTACCGGACCAACGATGGCGTCCTGGAAGTGCTTCTCGGACATCCGGGTGGCCCGTTCTGGGCGCGGAAGGACGACGGCGCGTGGTCGATCCCGAAAGGGGAGTACGGCGAGGGCGAGGAGCCCTGGGCCGCGGCGCTGCGCGAATTCGCCGAGGAGGTCGGCGTCGCGGCGCCCGTCGGTCCGGTGATCGCGTTCGCCCCGTTGAAACAGCCGGGCGGCAAGATCGTCACCGCGTTCGCCGTCGAGGGCGACGTCGAGGTCACTGCAGCGGTGAGCAACACCTTCACCCTCGAGTGGCCCCGAGGTTCGGGGACGTTCAGGGACTATCCGGAACTGGACCGGATCGGTTGGTTCGACATTCCCTCGGCTCGGCTGAAGATCCTGAAAGGTCAACAGCCGCTGCTGGATTGGTTGATCCAGGCGCTGGCCGCTACCTGAACGACCCGGCGCCGCCGTCGAGCAGAATGGTCTGTCCCGTCACGTATCTCGAGTCGTCCCCGATGAGGAACGCCACGGCGGGGCCGATGTCGGTGGCCGGATCGCCGATCCGCTTGAGCGCGGTCGTTTTCACGACCTGCTGATAGCGCTGGGGATCGAGGTCGCGAAGCACCTTCAACCCGTCGGTCTCGGCCAACGGGCAGACCACGTTGACCCGGATGCCGTCTCGGCCCCATTCGAGCGCAGCCACTTTGGACATACCCCGGATGGCCTCTTTGGCCCCGGCGTACGCCCCGAAGTTCCGTTCACCGGCGGTTCCGGCGGCCGATCCGATGTTGACGATCGCGCCTCCGCCCGCAGCGACGAGCAGCGGATGGACCGCCTGCATGAGCGCGAACGTGACACGGGGCCCGGTGTCGTAGACGAGGTCGTAGTCGGCCGCGTCGATATCGCCGAAGGCCTTGGGTTCATTGCACGCCACGGCGTTGTTCACCAGGGCGTGCACCGCCCCGAACGTCTGCACCGCGGTATCGACGATGCACCGTGGGGTGTCCGGGTCGCGGAGATCGGCGACCAGTGCATGAGCTCCGAAACCGGCTTCTGCGAATTCGGCGGTGGTGGCCGTGAGGACGTCGTCGAGGATGTCGGTGAGAAGCACCGACGCGCCGCGCTGCAAGAGCGCGGTGGCGATACCCTTCCCGACACCGCGCGCCGCGCCGGTGACGATGGCGACTCGCCCCTCCAGCGAGCGGGCGTTCGAGTAGGAGGACCGGATCTGCGGTGTCACGACCGTGACGGTAGCGGGCGTCAGGCTCCCGGGACGGACATTCCGGGCTGCGGGCCGACCGGCGTCGGGGTGACCGTGGTGACGCCGTTGGCGCCGACGTTCGGGCCGCCGGGTACGCCGCCGGGTGTGCCGCCGCCGCGGGACGGCGTGGACGCCTGCGCGTCCTGGTAGGCCTTCTCGGTGCAGTTGAGCTCGAGGATCATCTTGCCCGCGGAGGTGGCCTTCTGGCCGCTGACGATGCACTGTGCCTGCGGCACATCACTGCCGACCGATCCACCGAAGCTGGACCGCACACCCTGGCTCTTCAGGATGGCGACGGCCTTACCGTACGGTTCGCCGATGACGCTGTACGCGTTGCCGCTACCCGAAGGATCGGAACTCGCGACACCCGCACCCACCAGGGTGGCCGAGGCCGCCGCAGTGAGTACGGCGAACCCGCCGATGCCGAGAACAAGCTTCTTCACGTGACCTCCGAGGTATCGCGGTGCGTTGCGAAGATATCGCAGTCAAGCACCCTGAGAAACTTCAGTCACGGGTTCATCGTCCGCACCTGCGCTTTCATTACTTCCGCCAGCGCAGCGGCACGGGGATCGGTGAACACCTCCTCCAGGAGCAGTCGACGACCATCCGGACCGGCCAGCGGGACTCGCCAGTTGGGGTACTCATCGGTGGTTCCGGGCTGGTTCTGGGTGCGGACATCGCCCACCGCGTCTGGCAGGGCCAGGGCCAACAGTCGCGACGGGGTACGGCCCAGGTAGGCATACAGCCCGCGGATGATCTCGTCGGTATCGGGATCGGTGCCGACCAGGCCGAGGCGCTGCAACGCCGCCAGCCAGGCGGCCTGCTCGGCCTGGTCGTCGGCCAGTTCGTCTTGCACGGGCCGCGTCAGCAGCCCCAGCTCGTCGCGCAGCCGGACGTGCTCACCGGCCAGGTAGCCGGCCGTCGGCGGGAGATCATGGGTGGTCACCGACGCCAGGCAGTACTCGCGCCAGCGCTCCGCCGCCAACGGGCCACCGTCACCGTCGCGGTCCAGTTCGAACCACAGGATCGACGTGCCGAACAGGCCCCGGTCGCGCAGGTAGTCGCGCACCCACGGCTCGACGGTGCCCAGATCCTCACCGACGACCACCGCGCCGGCCCGCTGCGCCTCCAGCGCCACGATGCCGATCATCGCCTCGTGGTTGTAGCGCACGTAGGTGCCTTCGGTCGGGGCAGCGCCTTTCGGGATCCACCAGAGCCGGAACAGACCGATGATGTGATCGATCCGAACGCCGCCGGCATGGCGGAGGACGGCATTGACCAGCGCCCGGAACGGGGCGTAGCCCGCCCGCTCCAGTTGGTCGGGCCCCCACGGCGGCTGTGACCAGTCCTGGCCCAGCTGATTGAACTCGTCGGGGGGCGCGCCCGCGGTGACGCCGAGGGCCAGCACGTCCTGTAGCGCCCACGCATCGGCGCCGTTGGGGTCCACTCCGACCGCCAGGTCGTGCATGATGCCCATCGCCATACCGGCCTGCTCGGTGCCGGCCTGTGCAGCCGTCAGCTGATCGTCGAGCAGCCATTGCAGCCAGCGGTGGAAGTCGACCTCGGAGGCATGGGTGGCGGCGAACTCGGCCACGGCCGGGTTGTCGGGATGCTGCAGTGCCGCGGGCCAGCCGTGCCAGTCGGCGCCGTACTCTTCGGCCAGGGCGCACCAGGTGGCGAAATCGTCGAGACTGCGACCCTGCCTGGCCGCGTACGCCGCATAGGCGAGTTCCCGGCCGGCCGACCGCTTGACCCGGTGGACCTGGCCGAGGGCTGCCCGTTTCGCCTTCCACACGGCGTCGCGATCGATGCGCTTCTTGCGGCGCGCCCGGGCGGCCAGCTCGGCGCGCGCTTTGGCCAGCGGGGCGCGCTTGCGCAGGAACGCGTACTCGGGCACCGCCTCGATCCGCAGATAGATGGGATTGACGAAGCGTCGCGACGTGGGCAGGTACGGCGAGGGCTCCATCGGCGCGACCGGGGCACCGGCATGCAACGGATTCACCAAGATGAAGCCGGCGCCGTGCGTGGTGGCCGACCAGACCGCGAGGTCGGTCAGATCCGTCAGATCACCGATTCCCCACGAGTTCTCCGACGTCACGCTGTAGAGCTGGGTGGCCAGGCCCCAGTGCCGTCCCGGCGGCGGGATCAGTGCGGCGGGGGAGACGATGAGAAGAGTGCTGCTGTCGGTGCTGCCGGTCTGGGCGTGCAGCCGGTGATAGCCGGGCGGTAGATCCGCGGGCAGTTCGAAGGTGGCCTCACCGACCAGTCGGCCGTCCAGATCGTATGGCGCCCGGTTGTTTTCGAGCTGACGTAAACCGGTGCGCACCGATCCGTCCTCCAGCCGCAGCCACAGCCCGACGGGGTCGCCATGGGTGACGTGCACCCAGAACGACGATGCGCTGCCCGCCTGGCCGACCACCGTCGGCGGCAGCGCGCGTTCCCAGTACTCGCGGTCGTGCGCCCGCAGCGCGGCCTGTCGCTCCTCATCCGTGGCGGCAGGCACACCCAGCGCCGCGAGAACCGCGATCAGCGTCGTCTCCGGAACGGGCACCCGCCGGCCGGTCCAATCCAGGAATTCGGTCGACACCTTGTAGCGCTCTGCCAGGACGGCAAGCTCAGTCATGCCCGCAATCTTGCCGGATTCACGGCTCGACGTCGCGGGCCAGCAGATCCGCCCATGAGTCCCGGCGCACAACCAGCCGCGCAAATCCGTTGCGGGCGAAGACCACCGGAACCCGCCGCGCCCCGTTGTACTGGTTGGACATGGTGTAGCAGTACGCCCCGGTGACCGGGATGGCCAGCAGATCGCCCA
>JAHFVC010000376.1:5298-6505 GCA_023264765.1 Mycobacterium sp.
CGGGGTCGCGGAGCGCGACCCCGTCGGACAGCTGATCACCGGACTCGCAGTGCCGGCCCACCACGGTGACCATCTGCCCACCACCCACCCGGTTGACGATGGTGGCCTCGAAGCGCTGCCCGGTCAACGACACCTCCAGGTTGTCACCCATCCCGCCGTCGACCGCGACATGGGTGATCTCGCCGCGCTTGACGGTGGTGACGCGATACAGGGTGCAGGCGGACGCCGCGACCATGCTCCGTCCGGGCTCGACGATGATGCGGCTGCCTGCGGGTAGCAGGGCCCGCGCCCGCTCGATCAACGCGTCGGCATATTCGTCGACGGTCGGCGGGTGCTCGGCATAGGTGTAGCGCACCCCCAGCCCACCGCCGAGGTCGTAGGTGTCGAACGTGCCCAGCGCGGCGATCGGTGCCACCGCCGCGGCCAGCTGCTCGGTGTTCAGCAGCTGCGAACCGACGTGAGTGTGCACCCCGTCCATCCGCAGCCGGCCACTGGCCTGGATCCGGCGGATCGCCAGCCGGGCGTCGTCGGAACTCAACCCGAATTTCGACCCGGCGTGCCCGGTGGCCTGCGACGCGTGGGTGTCGGCCTGCACCCCGGGGATGACCCGCACCAGACACGACTGCCGGCGGCCGGCCGGCACGATGGCCTCCAACCGGTCGATATCGTCGAAGTTGTCGACCACCACCAGGCCCACGCCGTGCTCGACGGCCATGGTCAGTTCCTCATCGGACTTGGCATTGCCGTGCAGCACCAGCCGGGCCGGGTCGGCGCCGGCCTTGAGCGCGGACAGGATCTCCCCGCCGCCTGCCACATCCAGGTGTAGGCCCTCGTCGACCATGACCCGCTGAACCGCCGTGCACGGGAACGATTTCGATGCGAATGCCACCTCGCTACGCGGCCAGCGGCTGCGGAAGGCGTCGCGGTAGGCCCGGGCCCGGACCCGCAGGGCGTCCTCGTCCACGACGATGGCGGGCGTCCCGAACTCCGCGGCGACCGCGTCGAGGCGGCAGCCGCCGACCATCAGCGTTCCGTCGGTGTCCAGCACCGAGCCCGGCGGGAACAGGGCAAGCAGCCGGTCGGCGGGCATGAGCCCAGTATCGTCGGCGTCCGTGGGTTCGCCAGTCGGTTCGGGACGGGAAGTCCAGCGCGCCAGGATCGCGGTGGCCGCACTGTTCTTGGTCAACGGCGCCACGTTCGCCAACCT
>JAHFVC010000080.1 GCA_023264765.1 Mycobacterium sp.
CGATGGAGACTCGGCCGTCGACGCCGCCGGAGGCCTCGTACGCCTTGGCGAACAGGTCGCAGGCGTTGCGGACGTCGTCGGTGGTGACGGTGCCGATGGTGGCGTCCACATCGGCCCCGCGCTCGGCGAGTTCGGCGACCTGGGCGTCGTAGGCATTGCCCGCCGACAGCGCGGCCTGGAAGATCGACGGGTTGGTGGTCACGCCGACGATGCTGCGGGTGTCGATCAGCTTCTGCAGGTTGCCGGTCTGCAGCCGGTCACGGGACAGATCGTCGAGCCAGACGGATACACCCGCGGCGCTCAGCGCCGCGAGATTCGGGTTCTGCGTCATGATTTCGCTCTTTTCTGGATTAGTTGTCGAGTGAGCGTTCTGCGGCGGCGACGACGGCTTCTGCGGTGAAGCCGAATTCGCGGAACAGTGTCTTGTCGTCGGCGGATTCTCCGTAGTGCTCGATCGAGATGATCTCGCCGGTGTCGCCGACCAGCTTGTGCCAGGACTGGGCGATCCCGGCCTCCACCGCGACGCGTGCGGACACGTCGGGCGGGAGCACCGAGTCGCGGTACTCCTTGGGCTGGGACTCGAACCATTCGACGCAGGGCATCGACACCACGTAGGCGATGATGTCCTTGGCCGCCAACAACTTCTGGGCCTCGACGGCAAGCTGCAGTTCGGAACCGGTGGCGATGATGATGACGTCGGCGTCATCGGCGGGATTGCCGCCGCCCAGCACGTAGCCGCCCTTGGCCACACCGTCGGAGTCGGTGCCCTCCAGTACCGGGATGCCCTGTCGGGTCAGGATGAAACCGACGGGACCGCTGCCGTTGCCGCGGGCGATGATGCTGCGCCATGCGTAGGCGGTCTCGTTGGGGTCACCCGGGCGGACCACCGACAGGTTCGGGATGGCGCGCAGTGCGGCCAGGTGCTCGATCGGCTGGTGGGTCGGACCGTCCTCACCGAGGCCGATCGAATCGTGCGTCCAGATGTAGATGGTGTCGATATCCATCAGTGACGCCAGGCGCACCGCGGGCCGCATGTAGTCGGAGAACTGCATGAACGTGCCGCCGAAGGCGCGAGTCGGGCCGTGCAGCACGATGCCCGACAGGATCGAGCCCATCGCGTGCTCACGGATACCGAAGTGCAGCACCCGGCCATACCAGTCGGCGGTGTAGTCCGAGGTGGAGATTGACGGCGGGCCGAACGACTTCACGCCGTTGATGGTGGTGTTGTTGCTGCCCGCGAGATCGGCTGAGCCACCCCACAATTCGGGCAGCTTGGGGGCGACGTCGTTGAGCACCTTGCCGAAGGCGGCACGGGTCGCCACCGCCTTGGAGCCCGGCTCCCAGTAGGTCAGATCGGCGTCCCAGCCCTCGGGCAGCTCATTGGCCAGCAGCCGGTCGAGCAGCTTCTTGCGCTCGGGCTCGCGCTCGGCCCAGGCGTCGAAACCGGTCTGCCACTTCTCGTGGGCTTCGCGGCCGCGATCGACGAGCTTACGGGTGTGCTCGATGACCTCGGGACGCACCTCGAAGGTCTTGTCCGGGTCGAAGCCCAGCACCTTCTTGGTGGCCGCCACCTCGTCGTCACCGAGCGCCGACCCGTGCACGCCACCGGTGTTCATCTTGGTCGGGGCGGGGTAGCCGATGATCGTGCGCACCGCGATGAACGACGGCTTGTCGGTGACCTTCTTGGCCTCCTCGATGGCGGCTTCGATTCCCGTGACGTTCTCGCCGCCCTCGACCTCCTGGACGTGCCAGCCGTAGGCGCGGTACCGGGCCGCCACATCCTCGCTCAGCGCGATATCGGTGTCGTGCTCGATGGAGATGTGGTTCTTGTCGTAGAACACGATGAGGTTGCCCAGCTGTTGGGTGCCGGCCAGCGACGATGCTTCGCTGGTCACGCCCTCTTCGATGTCGCCGTCGGAGGCGATCACGTAGATGAAGTGGTCGAACGGGCTGGTGCCGGGCGCGGCGTCGGGGTCGAACAGGCCGCGTTCGTAGCGGGCGGCCATCGCCATGCCGACCGAGCTGGCCAGGCCCTGGCCCAGCGGCCCGGTGGTGATCTCCACACCCTTGGTGTGGCGGAACTCCGGGTGCCCGGGCGTCTTGGACTTCCAGGTGCGCAGCGACTCGATGTCTTCGAGCTCGAGCCCGAAACCGCCGATGTAGAGCTGCAGGTAAAGCGTCAGGCTGGAATGTCCGCAGGACAGAATGAAGCGGTCCCGGCCCAGCCAGTGGACGTCGCTGGGGTCGTGGCGGAGCTGGCGCTGGAACAGCGTATAGGCCAGCGGGGCCAGGCTCATCGCTGTACCCGGATGGCCGTTGCCGACCTTCTGCACCGCATCGGCTGCCAGAACGCGCACGGTATCGACCGCGACCGAGTCGAGGTCCGTCCAGTCGTCCGGGTGGTTGGGGCGGGTGAGGGCGGAAATCTCCTCGGTGGTGGTCACTACGCGTGCTCCTAGCGTCTGCGAGATCAGCTGCTTGTTCCTCTAAAACACCCTAGTGGGGCGGACTCGTCCGCGGCAGACCGGTCGGCCGACGTTTACTTGCCCGTTCACCTGAATTGACCCTGCGGTGTCAGACCCACAGACCCGCGGTCTACCATCGTCTGTAGTAGAAGCCCGCGTGACGCTGCCAAGGAGTTATTTGCGTGAGCATTCGCGAGCGCCGGTCAGCTAGCGCAGCGCCCAGTCGTATACGTACGACGCTTTTGGCGTACTTGGCGTTGACAAAACCGCGCGTGATCGAGCTGTTGCTGGTCACGGCGATCCCGGCCATGCTGTTGGCCGACCGCGGCACGGTGAACCCGTTGCTGATCCTCAACACGTTGGTGGGCGGCATGATGGCCGCCGCCGGCGCCAACACCCTCAACTGTGTTGCCGACGCCGATATCGACAAGGTGATGAAACGCACGGCGCTGCGGCCGTTGGCCCGCGCGTCGGTGACCACCCGGCACGCACTGATCTTCGGCCTGGTCCTCTCGGCCGGCTCGTTCGCGTGGCTGTGGTGGACCACCAATCTGCTCTCGGGCGTGCTGGGCCTGGTCACCATCGCCTTCTACGTGTTCGTCTACACGCTGCTGCTCAAGCGGCGGACGTCGCAGAACGTGGTGTGGGGCGGAGCCGCCGGCTGCATGCCGGTGATGATCGGCTGGTCCGCCGTCACCGGAACCGTGCAGTGGCCCGCCCTGGTGATGTTCGCGATCATCTTCTTCTGGACCCCGCCGCACACCTGGGCGCTGGCGATGCGCTACAAGGACGATTACAAGGCAGCCGGGGTGCCGATGCTGCCCACGGTCGCCACCGAGCGGCAGGTGACCCGCCAGATCCTCATCTACACCTGGCTGACGGTCCTCACCACGCTGGCGCTGACCCTGGCGACCGGCTGGCTGTACGGGTCGGTGGCGCTGCTCGCCGGTGTCTGGTTCCTGGTGATGGCACACCAGCTCTATGCCGGGGTGAAGCGCGGCGAACCGGTGAAGCCGCTGCGGCTGTTCCTGCAGTCGAACAACTATCTGGCCGTGGTGTTCTGCGCTCTGGCCATCGACTCCGCACTGGCCCTGCCGAGGGTGTTGGGCGGCTAGATTCGTCGGCATGAGCCGACTGGTCAGCCCGGACACCTTCGCCCGCGCCGAATCCGATCTGTACTTCTCCCGGATCGCCGGGACGGGCGGGTTCGGTCAGTTCCTGCATTTTCGTGATCTCGGCGATATCGCCGCACAAGTGGTGATCCGGCAGAACCGCGACACCCTGTATTCCGCGGGCATTTTCGACCTCGACGCGGGCGACGTCACGGTCACTCTGCCGGACAGTGCGGCGCGGTTCATGTCGGTGCAGGTCATCAGTGAAGACCACTACACCGTCGAGGTGGCCTACGCACCGGCGACGGTCATCCTCTCGCGAGACACCGTCGGTACCCGGTATGTGCTGGTGGCGGTGCGCACCCTGGTGGACCCGAACAATCCCGCGGATGTGGCCGCTGTGCACGCACTGCAGGACGCGATCGAGGTGACCCAGCCGGAGCCGGGCAGCTTCGAGATCCCGGACTGGGATCCGGTGAGCCAGCAGACCGTGCGCGATGCGCTGCTCACACTGTCGACCACCCTGACCGACTCGGCCCGGACGTTCGGGGCCAAGGACGAGGTGGACCCCGTGCACCACCTCATCGGCACGGCCTTCGCCTGGGGTGGGAACCCCGAACGGGATGCGCTGTATCTCACCGTGGTGCCGCCGGCCAACGACGGCGCGACGGTACTTCGGCTGACCGTGAAAGATGTTCCGGTGGACGGATTCTGGTCGGTCACCGTGTACAACAAGGACGGCTACTTCTCCCCGAACCCGCAGAACGCCTACTCGGTGAACAACATCACAGCCGTCCCGGACGCCGACGGCTCCACGACCATCCAGTTCGGCGGCGACGGTGCGGCGAACCTGCTGCCCATCACCGACGGCTGGAACTACATCGTGCGGCTCTACCGGCCGCGCCCCGAGATCTTGGATGGGTCGTGGACGTTCCCGGCGGCGGGCCCGGTCTGACGCTTACGGCACCAGCACGATCGACCCGACCGTCTTACGGCCCTGCAGATCGACATGCGCACGGGCCGCCTCGGCCAGCGGGTAGCGCTCGCTGACCGTGACCGAGATGGACCCGTCGGCGATGGCGCTGAGCAATTCACCGGCCCGCCAGGCGAATTCGTCGGCCGTGCGGGTGAAGTCTCCCAGTTTGGGCCGGGTCAGGAACACCGAGCCGGCCGCGTTGAGGCGTTGCGGATCCACCGGCGGCACCGGGCCGCTGGCACCGCCGAACAACGCCAGCGTGCCGCGCACCGCGAGGCTGGCCAGGCTGGCGTCGAAGGTGGACGCGCCGACCCCGTCATACACGGCGGCCACCCCGGCCCCGTTGGTGAGGTCGCGGATCGCTGCGCCGAACTCGGCCGGGTCCTCGGGGTAGTCGAGCACCTCCACCGCGCCGGCCAGCCGGGACAACGCGGCCTTCTCCGGAGTCGACGCTGTGGTGATCACCCGGGTGCCGATGCTGGTGGCCCACTGGGTGAGGATCAGCCCCACGCCACCCGCGCCGGCGTGCACCAGGATGGTGTCCGAGGGCTGCACCGCGTAGACGGACTTGATCAGGTAGTGCGCCGTCATGCCCTTGAGCAGGGCCGAGGCGACCGCCTCGGGCGCCACGCCCTCGGGCACGTACGCCACCCGGTCGCTCTGGGCCACGCAGTACTCCGCGTAGGCGCCGTCGGCGTCCGCGGTCACCACGCGGTCGCCGACCGCCAGCGCCGCCACATCGTCACCGACGGCCGCGACGGTGCCGCACACCTCGGTGCCCACCACGAATGGGACGTCCCGCTTGTACAACCCCGACCGGAAGTAGGTGTCGATGAAGTTGACCCCGATGGCCTCCGCCTTGATCACCACCTGGCCCGGCCCCGCCACCGGTTCGGGCTTCTCGACGTAGGTGAGGACTTCGGGTCCTCCGGTCTCGGCGACTTCGATGGCATGCATGCCACCTATCATCCACTGGGTGAAGCTGGCCCGCCCCGACGTGTTCCATCCGCGCATCGTGTTCGCGAGTTGCCCGGCGCTGCCCGAAGGCGACAGCGACGACGACGGGCTGGTCACGGCGCTGCGCAACCGTGGGTTGCACGTGACGTGGAAATCCTGGGATGACCCCGAAACGCTGGCGGCCGACCTCGTGATCCTGCGCGCCGCATGGGATTACGCCGACCGCCTCGACGAGTTCCTGACCTGGAGCAGGCAGGTGCGCCATCTGCTCAACCCGCCCGAACTGGTGGCGTGGAGCACTGACAAGCATTACCTGCTGGATCTTCGCGCGGACGGGGTGCCGATCGTGCCGACCAGTTACTTCGGCGCGCGCGACACCGTCGTCGTGCCCGCCGGAGAGGTGGTGGTCAAGCCCGCCGTCGGCGCCGGGTCGGCCGGGGCGCAGCGTTTCACCGACGCGGCCGCGGCACGCGCCCATGCGACGTCGCTGCAGGTGCAGGGACGCGCCGTGCTGGTGCAGCCGTACGACCCCCGGGTCGCCACGGGGGAGACGGCGCTGGTGTTCCTGAACGGGGAGCCGTCGCACGCCTTCACCAAGGGGCCCATGTTGCCGCCGCCGGGCAATGCGCCCGTATTCGAGGAGACCGGCACCTTTGCGGCCGAGACGCTGTCCTCGGCCGACCCCGACGAGGCGTTGTGGGACGTCGGGCACGACGCCGTGGTCTCGGTGGCGCGCAGGTTCGGGATCAAGCGCGCCGACCTGCTCTACGCGCGGGTCGACATCATCGCCGGAGGCGCGCCGGCGCCGACCATGCAGCCCGGTGTCGACGACCCGCGGCTGCTGGAACTCGAACTGGTCGAGCCGTCGCTGGGGTTCCGGCAACTCACCGCCAAGGAGAAGGCGCGCGCCGAGCGCGATTTCGCGGTGGGCGTGGAATCAGCCCTGGAGCGTCTGGGCCTCGGCCCGCTGTCGCATAGACGCCCATAGCGCCGCGGTGGCCGCGGTGCACGCCGCCGCGAACGCCACGTGGATGGCGACCAGTGCGGCGGGCACGCCGTTGTAGAACTGCACGGCACCGATCATGCCCTGGACGGCCACCAGCACCACCAGCACGAGCCAGCGCAGGCGCACCGCCCGTGGCGCCTGCACGGCCGGCAGGCCGAAGCCGAGACCGATCAGCAGCGCCAGATAGGTCACCAACAGCGATGAGTGCACATGCACCAGTGTGGTGATCTCGACCTCGAGACGGGGCACCACGCGGTCCAGGCTCTTGTCGCCGGCGTGCGGACCGGCGCCCGTCACCAGCGTGCCCGTCACCAGGATCAACGACAGGACGACGGCGGACAGAAAAGTCAACTGGCGCAGTGGTTTCACCACTCGTTCGGTGACCACCCCGGTGTCCGGTTCACCGATCTTGACGTAGAGCAGCACCGCAAGCCACACCATGATCATCGACGCCAGCAGATGGATGGCCACCGTCCACCACAGCAATCCGGTGAGCACCGTGATGCCACCCATCACGGCTTGCGCGACGGTCGACGCCGGCATCAGCCACGCGTACACCAGAACCTCGCGCCGGCGCCGCGCCCTGGTCACCGCCAGCACGGCCAGCGCTGCGGTGGCGACCACGCCGAAGGTGAACATCCGGTTGGTGAATTCGACGGCCTGGTGCACGATCGCGACCTCGGCGTGCGGCACCGGCACGAAACTGCCGGGGAAGCATTGCGGCCAGGTGGGGCAGCCGAGTCCCGAGGCGGTCACCCGGACGATCGCCCCGGTCACGGAGATGCCGCCCTGGGTGACGATGACCAGGAACGCGATCACGCGCTGCACGCGCAGGCTGGGCATGGGTAGCACGTCGACGAGCTTGAGAAACCACCGACGCAGCGCCACGGCCTGATCGTAGAGCAGTGTTAACTACAAGCCGTAGTAGGGCTGGTCAGCACCAGATCGCGATCCGCCGGCCGCGCCCGTCGAGTTGCGGCTGATCGGGTATGCAGTAGGCGCGGCCCGCGGCGATGCGCGCCGCGCTCCACGAGACCGCGGCGGCGTCCAGGACGTCGTCGGCGGGGACCCCTGCGGCGGCACCGAGATCCTCCGGCACGTCGATGCCGTTGGCGGCCAGAACCCGCAGCCGCGCCCGCTGGCCGCGCCACGACTTCTTCGTGCCGTCTTCGTAGAGCAGGCCCATCTGCTGGAACGACAACTCCGGGTGCACCTCCCAGAGCGGGGCGACGTCCTCGTCGTAGAGCGCGTTGGCGTCGAGCAGCTTGGCCTTCAGCCCCCAGGACTGGATGCTCATGCCCTTGCCCATCAATCGTCGGCTCAGTGCGCTGGCCGATGCGTGGTCGGGTTGGTCCCAGCACGGCCGCGGTGCGATCTCGAAGATGGTGGACCGGCGCCTGCCGAGCAGGGCCCGGGCGGCGGCGTCCGTGCCGCGGGACCCGGAAGCCGACAGACCCAGCGGGATGTCCACCCCGATCGCCGCGGCGTCGCCGATGCCGCGGACGACGTCGGCGAGGCATTCGGCGACGTGGCTGCCGGCGTAGGTGCCGTCACGCAGCACGACCGCGACCCAGCCGCCGCGGCAGGCGTCCACACCGGCGACGGTCGTCACGGCGAACTAGGTGAAACGGAACCAGCGCAGCGCGCACAGCGCGGCCACGGTGCCCCAGACGGCCAACACGATCACGCCGAACCAGTCGACCGACAGCGTCATCGCCTGGGTAAGGGCCTCGGTCAGGGCGCCCGACGGGGTGAGGCGGGCGATCCACGCCACGGCGTGCGGGACCAGGCCGCCCTCCAGGGTCAGCGCGCCGAGTCCGGCGAACACGAACCACATCAGGTTGCCCACGGCCAGCACGATCTCGGCCTTGAGCGTCCCGCCCAGCAACAGGCCCAGAGCGGCGAACGACGCGGTGCCCAGCGCGATGACGACGGCGCCCAGCAGCAGGCCGAGGACAGCGGGACGCCAGCCCAGCGCGATCCCGATGGCGCCCAACAGGATCGACTGCAGGAACACCACCGTCACGACCGCCAGCGATTTGCCCGCGATGATGCCCCATACCGGAAGGGCGGTCGCCCCGAGACGTTTCAGCGCGCCATAGCGCCGATCGAACGCCACCGCGATGGCCTGGCCGGTGAACGCCGTCGAGATGACGGCCAGCGCCATGATGGCGGGCGTGAAGGTGGCCGCCCGGTCGGGACCGAAGGAGCCCAGCGGCATCAGGGTCAGCCCGATCAGCAGCGTGATGGGGATGAACATGGTCAGCAGCAGCTGCTCACCGTTGCGCAGCAGCAGCTTGAGCTCGAGGCCGTACTGGGCCGACAGCATCTGGCGGACACCCGCGGGTCGCGGGTCGGGGGCGAAGGTCCCCGCGGCGAAACGGTTGTCGCTCATGACCTCAACTCCCGCCCGGTCAGGTCGAGGAACACGTCCTCGAGGCTGCGTTGTTCGACACGCATGTCGGTGGCCAGCACGTTGACGCGGGCACACCACGCGGTGACGGTCGCCAGCACCTGCGGATCGATGTGCCCTTCCACCAGGTACTCGCCGGGGGCGGCCTCCGAGGTGCGGTAGGTCTCGGGCAGCGCGGCCACCAGCAGCGCCAGATCGAGTTTCGGCGGCGCGCTGAACCGAAGCTGGTTCTCGGCGCCGTTGCGGGTCAGTTCGGCGGGCGTGCCCGCCGCGACCGTCTTGCCGTGGTCGATGATGACCAGCCGGTCGGCCAACTCCTCGGCCTCGGACAGATGATGGGTGGTCAGCACGACGGTCACCCCGTCGCGGCGCAGTGCGTCGATGAGCTCCCACACCACGATGCGGGCATGTGCGTCCATGCCGGCGGTGGGTTCGTCGAGGAACACCAGCTCCGGGCGGCCGACCACCGCGCAGGCCAGCGCCAGGCGCTGCTGCTGGCCGCCGGACAGCCTGCGATAGGTCGTGCGGGCCGCTTCGGTGAGGCCGAGGGTGTCCATCAGCCACTGCGGGTCCAGCGGATTGGCGGCGTAGGAGGCAACCAGGTTGAGCATCTCGCCGGCCCGGGCGGCCGGATAGCCGCCCCCGCCCTGCAGCATCACCCCGATGCGCTCGCGCACCCGGCTGTTCTCGGCGGCGGGGTCCAGTCCCAGGATCTCGATGCTGCCCTCGTCGGGCCGCAGGAAGCCCTCGCACATTTCCACCGTCGTCGTCTTGCCCGCACCGTTGGGGCCGAGCAGGGCCAGCACCTCGGCGTGCTGTACGTCGAGGTCGAGCCCGGAAACCGCGGTGGTCGACCCATACCGTTTGGTCACTCCGCGCAGGCGCACGGGTGGGGACGAGGCGGTGGTCACGGGGATTCAGCGTAAGCGCCCGCCCTGACAACGCCTTCGGCGGGCAGCGCCCGCCAGGGCAGGCGCCGCCAGGTCAGAGCGAAGAGCACCAGCATGATGACGGCACTGGCCAGGACGGCGTCGACGATCTGGAAGAGGGCGAACCGGTCCCCGTTGGCTGTCGGGCCGAAGATGCCGACCACCAACGTCAGCGCGATGGTGGTGCCGCGGAATCCCGGCCGGGTCGCCCAGGTGGCCAACGGGATGATGGCCCACAGCAGGTACCAGGGCTGGACCACCGGGAAGAGCAGCACGGTGGCGCCCAATGCGACCCCGAGCCCGCCCACGGGATGTAGCCGGCCGCGGAAGACGGCCAGCAACAGCCAGGTCACCAGGATCGCGATGATGACGACGCCGATGCCGCGGGTCAGGCCGAGTACCGCGGTGGTGTGATCGCCGAGCCCGAGCAGGATGCCGACCTGTCCGGTGCCCAGGGCGATCAACGTCGGTGGCGACAACCACGACCGCACGACGTTGGCCGTGCCGAGGGTGGACAGCCAGCCGAAGCCCAGCCCACTGGCCCAGCCGATCACCACCATGACGACCAGGGATATCGCGCCGAGCGAGAATCCCGCCGCCAGGAAGGCCTTGATGGTGCCGCCCCACCGCCACGCCAAGGCCATCGCGACGAAGCCGATGGCCAGTAGGGAGGGCAGTTTCACCTGGGATGACAGGGCGATGAGGACGGTGCCGAAGATCAGCAGCCCCAGCGGTCTGGGCTCGAGTCGCCAGCGGCCGTCGCGTACCCCGTCGATACCGCGCAGCGCGAACTCGGTGCCGGCGAGCATCAGCCCCAGCATCGGCGCCTCGTTGTGGATGCCCGCGACCAGGTGCATGAACAGCAGGGGATTGCAGGGCCCGAGCCACAACGCGCTCACCTCGGCGACACCGCAGCGCCGGGCCAGCCTCGGCGTGGCCCACACGATGAGTCCGACCCCGAGCAGTACGACGAGGCGGTGGCACAGCACCGCGGCGACGATGTCCTCGCCGGTCAAGGCCGAGATGCCGCGGCCGATCCAGAGGAACAGCGGACCGTAGGGCGCAGGTGTCTCGCGCCAGATGGTGGGCACCGACAACGTGAAGACGTGGTCGAGCCACAGGCCGGGAGCGGGCCCGACCTTGTACGGATCCAGGCCGATGCGGGCGATCTGGCTCTGGGCCAGATAGGAGTAGACGTCCCGGCTGTACATCGGGGGAGCGATGAGCAGCGGCAACGCCCACAGCAGCAGCGTGCGGTCGAGTTGGCTGCGCGACATCCGCCGGGGCCCGAGGGCGAAGCGGCCCAGCATCAGCCACGCCACCGCCATCACCACCGCGCCGGTGGTCGTCATGGTGAGCGACACCGTCTGGATGCGCGAGGGCAGGTTCAGCAGGCGGACCCCGAAAGTCGGATCCTGCACCACGGGCCGGGCACCTGCGCCGAGCGCGCCGATGGCCATGAGTACGGTGCCGGTCGCGCCGAATACCCTGGTCCGACGCAGCGAGGCGACCTCGGCGTCGTTGAGCGGGGAGCCGACGGTCCTCTCGTCGGCGTGCCATCGGGCGACCGCTGAGCTGAAGGACCCGAGCACGGTCATCAGAGCAGCGTAGACGGAGGCGAGGTGAGCTCCTGCACAGTTAGGGTGCCCTTGCTGGAACCGCTGGTCGAATTCCGACACAATGGTGTTGTGAAATTAAACCCGGAGGTCTCTGGCGTGGCTGCTGCCCCGTCCGTGCCTGCCGGGTCCGCCGGTCTTTCCGAAGGTCACACGCCCGAAGGGCACACCCGCAGCGCCATCGTGCAGCTGTTGCTGGAGGGCCCCGTCACCGCCGGCGACATCGGCGAACGGCTGGGCATCTCCGCCGCCGGCATCCGCCGCCACCTCGACGCGCTGATCGACGCGGGGGACGCGCAGGCCAGCGCCGCCGAGGCGTGGCAGCACAACGGACGTGGCCGGCCCGCCAAGCGGTACCGGATCACCGCGGGCGGGCGCGCGAAGCTCGATCACGCCTATGACGATCTGGCCGCCGCGGCCATGCGGCAGTTGCGTGAGATCGGCGGCGACGAGGCGGTGCAGACCTTCGCGCGTCGCCGTATCGACGGCATCCTGGCCGATGTCGTCAACGATCCGGCCTCCGATGACGTGCTGGAAACCGCCGACCGGGTGGCCTCTGCGCTGACCAAGGCCGGCTACCGGACGACCACCACGCCGGTGGCCGGGCCGCTGTCCGGCGTGCAGATCTGCCAGCATCACTGCCCGGTCTCGCATGTCGCCGAGGAGTTCCCCGAACTCTGCGAGGCCGAGCGCCAGGCGTTCGCCGAGATCCTCGGTACCCATGTTCAGCGGCTGGCCACCATCGTCAACGGTGACTGCGCCTGCACCACCCACGTTCCCCTGGGGCCAGACAAGCCCGCCCATGTTCGGCCCGCAGCCCGCGCCGAATCCACCACCACACAAGGAGTGTCGCGATGACCCTCACCCCGGAACAGCTCACCCAGGAGGAGACCATTGCCTCCCTGGGCAAGTACGGCTACGGCTGGTCGGATACCGACACCGCCGGTGCCAGCGCCCAGCGCGGTCTGTCCGAGGCCGTCGTGCGCGACATCTCGGCGAAGAAGAGCGAGCCGGAGTGGATGCTGGACATCCGGCTCAAGGCCCTGCGCACCTTCGACAAGAAGCCGATGCCGAACTGGGGCTCCAACCTCGACGGCATCTTCTTCGACAACATCAAGTACTTCGTGCGCTCCAGCGAGAAGCAGGCCGCCACGTGGGACGACCTGCCCGCCGACATCAAGAACACCTATGACCGCCTCGGTATCCCGGAGGCGGAGAAGCAGCGTCTGGTCTCCGGTGTCGCCGCGCAGTACGAGTCGGAGGTCGTCTACCACTCGATCCGTGAGGATCTCGAGGCCCAGGGCGTCATCTTCCTGGACACCGACTCGGGCCTGCGCGAGCATCCGGAACTGTTCAAGCAGTACTTCGGCACCGTGATCCCGGCCGGCGACAACAAGTTCTCCGCGCTGAACACCGCGGTGTGGTCGGGTGGATCGTTCATCTACGTCCCGCCGGGCGTGCACGTCGACATCCCGCTGCAGGCCTACTTCCGGATCAACACCGAGAACATGGGCCAGTTCGAGCGCACCCTGATCATCGCCGACGAGGGCTCCTACGTGCACTACGTCGAGGGCTGCACCGCGCCGATCTACAAGAGCGACTCGCTGCACTCCGCAGTGGTCGAGATCGTCGTGAAACCCGGCGCGCGCGTGCGGTACACGACCATCCAGAACTGGTCCAACAACGTCTACAACCTGGTCACCAAGCGGGCCAGGGCCGAGGCGGGCGCCACCATGGAATGGGTCGACGGCAACATCGGCTCCAAGGTCACCATGAAGTACCCGGCGGTGTGGATGACCGGCGAGCACGCCAAGGGCGAGGTGCTCTCGGTGGCCTTCGCCGGCGAAGGTCAGCACCAGGACACCGGCGCCAAGATGCTGCACCTGGCGCCGCACACGTCGAGCAACATCGTCTCCAAGTCCGTCGCCCGCGGTGGTGGCCGTACGTCCTACCGCGGTCTGATCCAGGTGAACAAGGGTGCCTACGGTTCCAAGTCGAGCGTGAAATGTGATGCGCTGCTTGTGGATACGATCAGTCGCTCGGACACCTACCCGTATGTCGACATCCGCGAGGACGACGTCACGATGGGCCATGAGGCCACCGTGTCGAAGGTCAGCGAGGATCAGCTGTTCTACCTGATGAGCCGCGGGATGACCGAGGACGAGGCGATGGCCATGGTGGTGCGCGGCTTCGTGGAGCCCATCGCCAAGGAACTCCCGATGGAGTACGCCCTCGAGCTCAACCGGCTCATCGAGCTGCAGATGGAAGGCGCGGTGGGATGACCGGGATTGCACTGGACGCGAACAAGGGTCAGGCGTTCACCTCCTTCGACGTCGATGCCTTCGAGGTGCCCGCCGGCCGCGACGAGATCTGGCGGTTCACGCCGCTCAAGCGGCTGCGTGGCCTGCACAACGGCACCGCACCCGCCACCGGTAACGCGCTGATCGAGGTCTCCGAGCGCCCCGGCGTCACCGTCGAGACGGTGCAACGCGGCGACGAGCGGCTCGGGCAGGGCGGCGTGCCCGCCGACCGCATTGCGGCGCAGGCATACTCGTCGTTCTCGCAGGCGACTGTCGTGACCGTCGGGCGCAACACGGTGGTGGACGAGCCGGTCGAGATCACCGTCAGCGGGCCGGGCGAGGGCTCGACCGCCTACGGACACCTACAGATCCGGGTCGAGGAACTGGCCGAGGCGGTGGTGGTCATCGATCATCGCGGCAGCGGAACCTACGCCGACAACGTCGAATTCGTGGTCGGCGACGCCGCGCACCTCAAGGTGGTGTCCATCGCCGACTGGGCCGACGACGCCGTGCACGTGAGCATGCACCATGCCTCGTTGGGTAAGGACGCGGTGTTCCGGCACTTCAACGTGGCGCTCGGCGCGGAGTTGGCGCGCCTCACCGGACGGGTGCAGTTCCGCGCCCCCGGCGGCGACGCCGAATTGCTCGGGCTGTACTTCGCCGACGACGGCCAGCACTTCGAGTCCCGGCTCCTGGTCGATCACTCGCAGCCCAATTGTCGTTCGCACGTCACGTACAAGGGTGCGCTGCAGGGTGATACGTCCACCGACAAGCCCGACACCCACACCGTTTGGATCGGCGACGTGCTGATCCGTGCCGAGGCCACCGGCACCGACACCTACGAGGTGAACCGCAACCTGGTGCTCACCGACGGCGCCCGCGCCGACTCGGTGCCCAACCTGGAGATCGAGACCGGCGAGATCGTCGGAGCCGGACATGCCAGTGCCACCGGACGTTTCGACGACGAGCAGCTGTTCTATCTGCGTGCCCGGGGCATTCCCGAGGACCAGGCCCGCCGACTGGTGGTGCGCGGCTTCTTCGGTGAACTCATCGGCAAGATCTCCGTGCCCGCGGTCCGCGACCGTCTCACCGCAGCCATCGAACACGAACTTGAACTGACCGAAGGACATATCCCCTCATGACCACTCTCGAGATCAAAGATCTGCATGTCAGCGTCGTCTCCAAGGAAGACGGGACCGACATCCCGATTCTCAAGGGCGTCAACCTCACCGTGAAGTCGGGGGAGACCCACGCGGTGATGGGGCCCAACGGATCCGGCAAGTCGACGCTGTCCTACGCCATCGCCGGGCACCCCAAGTACACCGTCACGTCGGGGTCGATCACCCTGGACGGGCAGGACGTGCTGGAGATGTCCATTGATGAAAGAGCGCGAGCGGGGCTCTTTTTGGCCATGCAGTACCCGGTCGAGGTACCCGGGGTGTCGATGTCGAACTTCCTGCGTACCGCGGTGACCGCCGTGCGCGGTGAGGCGCCGAAGCTGCGGCACTGGGTCAAAGAGGTCAAGACCGCGATGACCGATCTGGACATCGACCCCACCTTCGGTGAACGCAGTGTCAACGAGGGCTTCTCGGGCGGCGAGAAGAAGCGTCACGAGATCCTCCAACTCGGCCTGCTCAAGCCGAAGATCGCCATCCTCGACGAGACGGACTCCGGGCTGGACGTCGACGCGCTGCGTATCGTCAGCGAGGGTGTCAATCGCTACAAGCAGGCCGAAGACGGCGGCGTCCTGCTGA
The DNA here is from genome assembly GCA_023264765.1 of Mycobacterium sp. Classification (GTDB taxonomy): domain Bacteria; phylum Actinomycetota; class Actinomycetes; order Mycobacteriales; family Mycobacteriaceae; genus Mycobacterium. Next base: position 15,529 of record JAHFVC010000080.1, read on the forward strand.
TCACGCACTACACCCGCATCCTGCGCTACATCCAGCCGCAGTTCGTGCACGTGTTCTTCGACGGGCGCATCGTCACCTCCGGCGGCCCGGAGCTGGCCGATGAGCTCGAGGAGAACGGTTACGAGCGCTTCACGCAGGCACCGGCCGGAGCCTGACATGACGGCGTCAGTCGATCTGGACATCACCAGGATCAGGTCTGACTTCCCGATCCTGAGCCGCGTGATGCGCGGCGGAAACCAGCTGGCATATCTGGATTCCGGTGCGACATCGCAGAAGCCGCTGGCTGTACTCGACGCCGAACGCGACTTCCTGACCACCTCCAACGGCGCCGTGCACCGCGGTGCGCACCAGCTGATGGAGGAGTCGACCGACGCCTACGAACAGGGTCGCGCCGACATCGCGGCGTTCGTCGGTGCCGACGACGACGAGCTGGTGTTCACCAAGAACGCCACCGAGGCGATCAACCTGGTGTCGTATGCGCTGGGGGACAGCCGATTCGAGCGTGCGGTGGGTCCCGGCGACGTCATCGTCACCACCGAGCTGGAGCACCACGCCAATCTCATCCCGTGGCAGGAGCTGGCCCGGCGGACCGGGGCGACCCTGCGCTGGTATGGCGTCACCGATGACGGCCGGATCGACCTGGACTCGCTGGAACTGGACGAGCGTGTCAAAGTCGTTGCCTTCACGCATCATTCGAATGTGACCGGCGCGGTGGCCCCGGTCGCTGAGATCGTCGCGCGGGCCAAGGCGGTCGGTGCGTTGACGGTGCTGGACGCCTGCCAGTCCGTGCCGCATCAGCCCGTGGACTTCCATGCGCTCGACATCGACTTCGCGGCCTTCTCCGGGCACAAGATGCTGGGGCCGACCGGAATCGGTGTGCTCTACGGCCGGCGGGCGCTGCTCGGCGCGCTGCCGCCGTTCCTCACCGGCGGGTCCATGATCGAGACCGTCACCATGGAGGCGACCACCTACGCGCCGGCTCCGCAGCGGTTCGAGGCCGGCACGCCGATGACCTCCCAGGTGGTCGGATTGGCCGCGGCCGCACGGTATCTCAGCGCGCTGGGGATGCCTGCGGTGCAGGCGCACGAGAACGAATTGGTGGCTGCCGCCCTCGCCGGTCTGGCGACCGTGCCCGGGGTACGGATCGTCGGGCCGCTGTCCGTCGAGCACCGGGGTTCGCCGGTCAGCTTCGTCGTCGACGGGGTGCACGCCCACGACGTAGGGCAGGTGCTCGACGACGAGGGTGTCGCCGTGCGGGTCGGGCATCACTGCGCGTGGCCGCTGCACCGCCGGTTCGGCATTGCCGCCACCGCGCGGGCGTCGTTCGCGGTGTACAACACCCTCGACGAAGTCGACCGCCTGGTGGCGGGCGTCACGCGCGCCATCGAGTTCTTTGGGCGTGACTAGTGCGAATGGAACAGATGTACCAGGAAGTGATCCTGGACCACTACAAACACCCGCATCACCGCGGCCTGCGGGAGCCGTTCGGTGCGCAGGTGCACCACGTCAACCCCACGTGCGGTGACGAGGTGACGCTGCGGGTGGCGCTCTCCGATGACGGCGAGACCGTCGATGACATCTCCTATGACGGCCAGGGCTGTTCCATCAGTCAGGCGGCGACGTCGGTGCTCACCGATCAGGTGATCGGCCAGACCGTCGGCGACGCCCTCAAGACGGTGGCGGCCTTCACCGAGATGATTTCCTCTCGGGGGAACGTCGAAGGGGACGAAGATGTACTGGGCGACGGCATCGCGTTCGCGGGTGTGTCCAAGTACCCGGCCCGGGTGAAGTGCGCGCTGCTGGGCTGGATGGCTTTCAAAGATGCTCTGGCGCAGGCCAGCGATGATGTGGAGGACAAGCGATGAGTGAAGCCCAGAGCGAAGAACTGCTGCTCGCCGACGTCGAGGAAGCCATGCGTGACGTGGTCGACCCGGAGCTCGGTATCAACGTCGTGGACCTCGGACTGGTGTACGGGCTGAACGTCGAAGAGGGCGAAGCCGGCAAGGTCGCACTCATCGACATGACGCTGACGTCGGCGGCGTGCCCGCTCACCGATGTGATCGAGGATCAGACCCGCACCGCGCTGATCGGCGCCGGGCTGGTCAAGGACATCAAGCTCAACTGGGTGTGGAATCCGCCGTGGGGCCCGGACAAGATCACCGACGACGGTCGCGAGCAGCTTCGGGCGCTGGGCTTCACCGTCTGATTTCTGCGTAAGCGTGCGGGTGGGTCGCCGTCCCCAGAAAAACGGCGTGTTCGTCAATTAGGGCTCGGACACTCCACAGGCCGTGTATAGATAGTCGACAGATTATCCACCTAAGACCTGTGTTGGAGTAGGAGCTTTGTTTGCTGTCTCATGATGATCGGTCCTATCGCTGGTGCGGATCGATCGGAGACGGCAGCGGATCGGGTGACGGGCACGGTCAGGCACGGCTGACGACAGTCTTAACGCCCCTGAAACAAAAATGTTGCATGGCAACATGATTCGAGATCACTGCCGATAGGCCGGCGGCGATGTGGTCGTGGCATCGATCTGCGCGCGGCCGTCGTAGGCGCGTGTCATCCGATCGGACGACAGGCCGTGTCAGCCCAAGATACAACAATCAGTTTGTTTGCCACTTTTGCAATGTCGTGGCAGGCCGGGTCGGTTTAGCATCCGAGCACGCCCCCCGGACTGCCCGGTAGCGGATCCGGCCGAACGCGGCCGGTTCAGGATCGGTCGGAAGAGGAACCCGGGTGGTCGTCGAACCAACAGAATCTGGACATGCGGTGGCCTCGCCTGCCCGAGAGGTGGCGACGGACCGCCGGTCACCTCGGGCCGACACGCAAGCGCGGAGTGGTTTCCGTCCCGATATCGAGGGACTGCGCGCCGTTGCTGTGCTGGCAGTCGTCCTGTTCCATGCCGGCATACCCGGGGTCAGGGGCGGCTTCGTCGGGGTCGACGTCTTCTTCGTCATCTCGGGATTTCTGATCTCCGGGGTGCTGTGGCGCGAGGTCGGGAAATCCGGGACCCTCAGCCTCCGGCGGTTCTGGGGCGCCCGGGCCCGCCGACTGCTGCCGGCCTCTGCGCTGGTGGGCGTCGTCACCATGGTCGCCTCGGCGCTCATCTTGTCGCCCTTGCAGGTGAAGACCGTCTCCGTGGACGCCATCACCAGCGCGCTCTACGTGAGCAACTACTGGTTCATCTTCTCCGGGGTCAACTACTTCGGCAAGGACAGCCTGACCACCCCGACACCGTTTCAGCACTACTGGTCCCTGGGCGTGGAGGAACAGTTCTACTTGGTGTGGCCGGTACTGATCATCGCGACGGTCTGGTTCATCCGCCGCGTTCGACGACGTGCCGACCAGGCGGGGTCCACACCCTCGCCCGCTCCGTTCATCACGGTGCTCGCCGTGATCGCGGTGGTGTCGTTCGCGGCGTCACTGGTCCTGACCTACATCATGCCGCCGGCCGCCTACCTGTCACTGCCCACCCGAGCCTGGCAACTGGCCGCCGGCGGCCTGGTGGCGCTCACCGTCGTGCACTGGCAGCGACTCCCGCGCGGTACCGCCGCGGCCATCGGCTGGGTCGGGCTGGGCATTTTGATATT
>JAHFVC010000081.1 GCA_023264765.1 Mycobacterium sp.
CTTGGCGGTGGTGAACACTCCGGAGCGCTGTTTGTCGGTGGCTGTGTAGTGCGCGGACAGTCCGTCTGCCATCAGCGCGTAGCCGGCCTGGCGTAGCAGGGTGATCGGTTCGAGGTTCTGCACGTCGGTGACCCACCGGTAGACCTGTGTGATCGGCCTGCGGGCGACCGCGGCCGCGAGAATCAGCGAGGCGAGCAGATCCTCGCCTTCGGGGTCGAAGAACGCATCTTTCTTCGCTGCTTGCCCGTCCTCGCCGACCGCGAACTGTTTCGCCAGCGCTGCGGCTTTGCGTTCCTGCACCGAGACATCGGCGGCGAGGGTGTCGAGGTCGCCGGCGTCTGCGGTGGTCGCGGTGTCCGAGCGCACCCAGGACAGTGGATCCCATAGGAACGTTGCCGGTTCCTGGGCGACTCGCTGTGGGTCGAAGATCCGCACGGTGCCGATCTCGTCGCGGTAGGCGCGGGTGACGTCGACGACGTCGCGTTTGTTGCTGGTGGTGAGCACCGAGCCCATCGCGGCGAGGATCGCCGGTATGACCCGGGAGGTGGTCTTGCCTGTACGTGGACCCCATATGTCGACGTGGGTGGATTCGATGTCGGCGTACAGGCGGGCGCGGGTGCCGACCATGATTCCCAGCGGCACACCGGGTTCGCTGCCCCGGTCGACGGGTGTTCCGAGGCGCTCGGCCACCGAGCGGCAGGATTTGTAGGTCAGCGACCGTACGTCCTTGATCTGAGCCAGATGCTTGGCGGCGTCGTCGACGCGGCTACGCCGCGCACGCCGGCGACCGAGGGCAACGCCGAGCGCGCCGAGCAGGGCCAGCATCAGCAGCGTGAAGAACACGGCCACGACGGTGGCACCGGTTGTCCACACCAGATCCCCGGTGTAGAGCTGGGAGACGACGTCGGCAGGGTTCGCCGGAACCTCCTGTTCGCTACCGAGGCGAAGCGATACCGATGCTCCGCCGCCGATCAGCACGGCAGCGGAGGCGAGACCACCGAGAAGACACATAGTCGCGGAGTCGTTGCTGGGATCTTTGACGTCGGTGTTCATCGTGAAGTCCTCTCGTGGGGTGAAGTAACGGGCCGGTCGGTGTCGAGAACGTTCTGCGGGTCCGCAACTACGCGGTCCGTGTCGAGCTCGTCGGAGCACGGAAGGACGCCCAGGGCGGCGGCTTTGACGATCAGGACTGTCCACTGCCCGATCGACGTTTCGGGTGATGTCATGTGCGGTACCGGAAGTCGGACAGTCGCCACCCACCAGGTGTGGAGATGATCGTGGTCCGCCAGGTTTCGACCGGTCGCAGCGTCGACGCGCCACTGGCGTGCAGGACGCGTTGTCGGCAGTCGAGGTCGACGATGACGGTCCGCATACCCTCCGGGCTGGCAGGGGTGTCGGCGGCCGGGGTGCACGTCGTGGTCAGTGTGTCTCCGGATGCTGCCCAGGCGTCCCATTCCCGATCCGGGCGCAACGACGCCGAGGTCTGCGGCGCGTCCAGAGTGTCGGTGAGCGGCACCGTCAGCCAGGGCCGGGCGCGGGCGAGTGCATCGGTCTTGCTGGTGTCGAACGCGGGTTGCCAGGACAGGATCGCGTTCATCGCCGCCTGAGCTGCCTGCTGCGGCCCGAGGGATGCGGGGTCGAGAGGGTCGATCCGAACGTGGGCGTCGGTTCCTTCGGGGATCGGCTGCGGATCGGGAGAGCTACCGCAGCCAGCGGCGAGCATCACGGCTGCGGCGGCGGCCACCGATACCAGCACACGCGTACCGGACGTGGAGCGAGAGGCGTTGTGTTTCATGAGTTCTGGCTCCTGAACGTTGGTTCGGCGGCGATGATCTTGTCCGCGTACGGGCGGGTTTGGACGATGTAATCGTTGGAGCCGGTGGGAAATCCGCCGGAGGAGAGCACTGCGCCTTCGCCGGCGTTGTAGCCGGCGAGGTAGAGCTCGGTGGGTCCGTTCGGTGCGCTCACCCGGCCGTCTGCGATACCGGCATCGATGACCCCGGCGATGTCGCACATGTACTGCCCCTGCGCCATGACTGCATCGCCGATGGAGTTGATGTCGATCGACCCGTCGCCGTCGTAGTCCTTGCCGTAGCTTGCCCAGGTGCCCGGCATGAACTGCGCGGGTCCACCGGCGCCGGTGCTCGAGACCGGGGCGCCTGGGCCGTAGGAGAATCCGTTCTCGGCGTCGAGCTGCGCTGCCAGTAGTGAGGACTTGATCTGCGGGCAGATGCCCCCGGCCTTGCGGAGCCAGGGTTCGAACTCGGCAGGTACCGACCCGGCGGCGAGATCCTCACCGAGCCCGGCCCCTGGGGTGGTGCATCCGGGGGCGGCTCCGGAGGCACCCGGCCCCGGGGCCGTTCCGCCGGGTAGTTGGCCCCACACTGCGCTTGCGTCGTCGAAGCCGGAGGCGTCGACGGTGATGTGGACGTGGTTCATATGGTTTTCGTTGTCCGAGCCGCGGTCCTCCATCAGGGAGGGCTGCTGGCCGGGGAAGTGGATGGTTTGCCGCCAGATGGCGTACTCGAGGTGGAAGAAGTCTGCGTTGGCCATGACGTAGTCGAGGATCTCGTTACAGAGTGCGACTCCGTCTCCGGAGGAGTAGTTCGGAATCATCGCATCGACAGCGCGGCCTTGCGGATGATCGTCTGCTGCTCCACCGTTCGCCCGCCAGCCGCCGAGGGAATCGAGACGGGTACCGAATTTGATTGCCAGAGCGCGCATCACGCGTTTGGTACCGACTTGCAGGTTGGTCTCGGTTCCCATCGATGCCGGGGTGGGCGTCGACAGATCCCCGCCCGCGCCCGGGACTGTTCCGGCGAGCTGATCGACCGGCCCAGGAGCAGGGGCGTCGGGCGCTGCGGGGGTCTGCGGCGTCGCGGCGGCCTCACCGGGAGCGGGCGCGGCATCGTATTGGGCGAGGGGATCGATCGCGCTCCCGCCGGCGCGGCCGCCGTCCCAAATCTCGAAATGCAGGTGCGGGCCGGTCGATTCTCCGCGGTTGCCGATGGTGGCGATCTGCTGCCCGGCGCGGACGGGTTGACCGGCCGCGACACTGTAGGTGTCGATGTGTCCGTAGACGGTGGAGACGGTTTTGCCGTTCAACACGTGATCGAGGACGACCCACTGCCCGAACCCGGACGCTTCCCCGGCGTCGTAGACGGTGCCGTCGGCGGCGGCGTAGATCGGGGTTCCGATCGGGCCCGCGAGATCGATGCCCTGGTGCATCGATCCCCACCGCATCCCGAAACCACTGGTGAAGGTCACCGAGGTGGGGTCCACAGGTTTGATGAACGAGCCCGGGGCAGCAAGCAGGTTCCCTGGAGCGGCGCCGAGCTGTGAGGTTCCGGGCAGGCAGTCGGTCGACGCAGTGGCGCGGTCTTGTTCGTCCTGGGCGAGGAATGCTGCGAGCACTGCCGCGCCCAACAGCACCCCGACGGCTGCGATCGCGACTGCCGTCAGGCCCGAGGAGGCACCCCGATCGCTCACCGCAGCTCCGTCGACGGTGTGTCTCTTCCGGCGGCGAGACGGTGGTTCAGTTCGGCGGCCGCAGCCAACGCGCGGCGCAGTTCGAGCACTTCGTCGTAGTCGGTGCGAGGGCGTCGGCCGGAGTCGTTGACCCACCCGCGGACGGTGGTCGCGGCGACACCGATATGTGCGGCGACGACTGCGCAGGCGGCGGTGAAGGAGGTTCCCTGCTCGATGGCCGTGCAGACGGTCCCGATCGCAGCATCGCGGGTCTCGTCGTCGACGAGCCGGTACCTACGGCGCTCACCTGCGGCGGAATAGGCCCCGGCGGATTCGGCTGAGTTCGGTGACAACGTCGTGTGTCGGGCGAGGTGGGCGCTCATCGGGTGACCGCCGCGCGTCGCTGCTCTTCCGCGGCTGCGTCGAGGCGCTCATCGGTGTTGTGGATTCCGGACGCTTTCTCGGCCGGGGTCACCCACACCCGGAACGGGACACCGGGGCGGCTCCCTTCTCCGAGTTTGAGCAGGAAGTGACCCATTCCGGAGGGTGGCTGTTTGACGGCTTCGAGTGGTTCGGCGATGCGGTCGGTGTCTTCGAAGTGCTCGTGGGGGTCGATGGCGTCGCAGTGCCGCGCTTCGCTGTCCTGGTGCACCCACATGGGGGTCTGCGTGCCGGCGAGGAAGAGCAGCGACCTCGAGCAGTGCCTGCAGCGGATTCGGGCTGCGGTCATCGCTGTTGCGGCCGAACCCAGGTCGGCCGAGTCGGACCAGTTGGTGAGCATGGTCTTCTCGCGTTCGGAGAACTGCATCACCTCCGAGAGGCGGGCGACCTCGCTGCGGGGAATGGGGCCGATGATGCGGGCACGTGAGCGTTCGAACACTCCTGTCGCGCCGACTTTTTCGAGGTCGGCCACCGAGTGGCTGCACGCGGTGACACCGACTCCTTTGGTGCGCTGTAGGCGCTGCACGCCGTCGATGCGGTCCACCATCGTCGGACCACACGAGAGGACCTGCCACAGCTCGTCCATGAGGATCGAGAACGCCAGGTGCGGGCCGTTGCCGCTGGTGGCGCGCAGGTGCGCGGCGTCGACGGCCGCGAAGCATTCGGACCAGCCCGCGACCAGGACAGCGGCCCGCATCAGGGAATCGCCTTCGGGTACGGCGGACATGTCCAGGCAGGTCGAGGGGTTGTCGACGTCGATCCGGACGGTGGTGGCGGAGTCGAACGTTTCCCCGAACCGGCCCTTGGTGAGCGCGCGTAGGGTCCGCAGCAGTGGCTTGACCTGCCCGCGGTACTCCTCGGGGCTGTCCGCGACGACATCGTTCTGCAGCTCTTCCGGGCAGCTGTCGACGAGGTCGAGCAGATCCGACAGACGCGCGGGCCGCTCGACGTCGTGTCCGCGGCCACCGTCGGAGACGGGGGTGTAGAGCAGGCGGATACCGGAGTCGATGACCGCTTCCTCGTAGTCCTGCAACGGACTTCGGCGGACGATCTCGCACAACGCCAGAACAAGATTGACCTGACGGAAGTGCAGCGCGAACTCGTAGCGCCGACGCAGGTCCGGGTCGATGGTGATGTACCGGGCCAGTGCGACCCCGATCGGTCCGGGATCGAGAGGGTTCAATGATCCTGTGCCGTAACCGACTTCGTTGACGCCGGTGGTGCAGACCGCTTCGGTGAGCTTGCGGCCGTCGGGTTTGACGTCGCCGGGCCACATCACCCGAATACCGGCGGCGATGTCTCCCAACGCCATGCGGCGTAGCAGAGTCGATTTACCCATTCCGTTGAGCGCGATGATGATGCACGCCGGTGCGGTGACTGCGCCGCGTTCCTTCGCGGCGAGCGGTGAGAACCCGACCGGAGCGCCGGTGGAGAGGTGTGGTCCGAGGATCGGTCCGAGGATCGGGGCGGAGGCACCGAAGATCCACGGGTACAGCCCGGCGACCTGTTTGGTGGTGCCGCGGTATTCGACCGGCGGTAGGACGGTGGCCATGCGGCCACTGCCCGCACCGGTGAAACCGCGTTCGTCGGATTCGGTGAACACTCCGCTCTGGCTGCCGTCGCCGAGGAGAGCGCGGTCGCGGTCTCGGTTGCGGCGGTGATTGTCATCGCGGTTGAGTAGCGCCTGCAGCCAGCGCGCTTTGATTCCAGTCGCGGACGCGGCGCGTGCTTCGAGTGCGCTGCGGTCGGTGTCGGAGAGCACCCGATACTTGTCTGTCTTGACCGGCTTTGCGGGCTTCGAGGAGGGGGCTGGGCGGGGCGCGCGTTGGGTGAGAGTGCCGGGCATGACGGGTGTTTCCTCTCGGAGGGGGCAGGATCGGCGGGCGGGCTGGTGCGGGGTGATGACCGGTGCGGGGTGTTATCCGTCGGCCAGTCGCGGCAGTGAGGTGTGTTCGGGAGCGGAGACCCCGATGCCGAGTCCGACGGCGAAGGCTGCGTCCTGCCAGTAGTGGCTACGGCGCACCGACAGCAGCGCTTGGACGGAGACGTCACGCAGGATCGCGTCGATGCGTGGGACGTCGGTGGTCTCGGCGGGCCCGGTGACGGTGACCAGGATCGCGAAGCGGGTCATGCCGTGGCCGAGGGACTGCTCTTGTTGGGCCAGGCTCGCGGCGCGTTCGTCGTTGACATCGCTCATGTTGTCCAGGCCGGTGCGGCCGGAGCGGCGGGCGCGGGCGTTGCGGTAGTCGCTCGCGGCGACATCGGCGGCTTCCCCGGCTGGATGGACGCGATAGAGGATCGTGACCCGTTTGTGTGGCAGCTCGGCGTGCGGACGGATGAGGCGTTCGAGGACTCGCTCTGTCACAGCACGTTTCGGTGCGACCCGCATCTCCCAGGTCACCGACACTGCGCCGTCGTGGAAGTAGCGGTCACGTTTGCGGAAGGTCGTGCGTGGTCCGCAATCGGACCACGACAAGCCTGTGCCCTGTCCTGAATACAGGGCCGCTTCGACCGCTTCGAGAGCTGCGGGATCGTAGGAGCGGCGCACGGTGCCGGCGACCTCGTCGGCGGTCATGGGGGTGCAGATGACCCCGGCCGCTGCTGCGGCTGCGGTGATTTCGGGCAGTCGGCGGGCGATCTCGACGGCTTGCTCGATGGGGTCTTTGCGCCGCTCGTCGGTCTGGGCTTGGAAGGTGATCGCCAGACGTGCGGCCATCCGGACGCCGCCCTTGGCGGTGCCGGTCGCGGTCTCGTACATCGACTGGCGAGCCAGCTCGGGTGCGTCGCGGCGGACACGGGCGCGGACGGTTTCCATCAGCACCGTTCCGGTGTCGGGCACGGTTTCGAGGACTGCGGCAACCAACGGGATGTCGGCGACGTCGCCGAACCCGCCGAGTTGCTGGCCCCAGTTCGCCACTGCCCGGTCCAAGTGTTCTTGGTCGAAGTTCTCCCCGCCTTGAGGTTCCGCGGCGAGCTGCACGGTGTAGTAGTGGGTGTCGGGTAGGTGGATCATCGAGAACGTGCGACCGGCGGAGTCGATGCCCTCGTAGAGATCGGTTCCCGCAAGGACGCCCGGTAGACGTAGCACGCCGCCGGGGACCTTGGAGAACGCGCCGGAGGCGTAGGTGTCCTCACCGCGTCGATTCGACAGCAGCGAGGTCCGCCAGCCGGAGAAACGCCGGTGACCGCTCTGGCCGTCCTTGTTCATCACCATCGGCACGATCACCACAGCCCCGGCGGCCAGGACGAGTCCCGATGCCGACAGTGACCGGGTGACTGCGTATGTTCCGATGACAGCGACCGCGAACGCCATCCCGAGGATGGTGACCGCGAAGCTCACCCCGAATGCACCGCCCGAGCGTGGCAGTCGCCATGCGCCGTAGGTGGTCGGCGCCCTGTGCTCGTTGGTCATCGGGTCGACCCGTATGTGCGTTCGATGTCGACTGCAGCCGCACTACGGCGGGCTTCGCACGGTCGGGTCGATGTCTGCGTTCGGTGTGAAAACTGTTGTGTCATATCTGAAATCCCCTGTTGTTGTCGTTGCCTGCACTGTCACCGGGAGCTGGTCCGCTGCTGGGTCCGCCCGCACCGGATCCGAACGAATCCGGAGCCGATCCACCGGAGGCGGCAGGGGGTGCTGCGGCGTCAGCGGAGCGGCCTGCGCTCTGCGCCCCGGTGTCCGCGCCGCCGCTACCCGACGGCATCGAACCGCCGCTCGGGCCCCCGTCACCTCCGCCGCTGTCGCCGCCGCCACTGCTGCCCCCACCTGCGGGGCCGACACCGAAGGAAGCAGGGACCGATCCGGACGACGACGAGGGAGCCCATCCGTCGACACCGCCGCCAGCAGCTGCGCCTCCTGGTGCTCCTGCACCTTCTGCTGCTGCGCTCCCGCCACCGGTCGCTATCATCGATCCGACCTGGACGGCGGCGCCGATCATCGCGCCGGCGGCTGCGAGACCGCCGACACCTCCGGCTGCTTCGGGCATCAGTAGTTTCATCAGCGACGGCAACACCAGAGCGGTGCAGGCGAGCAGTAGTGCGCCGACGACGGCGGTCATCATGCCGCCGTCCTGATCCTGCGAGGGCGCCGATTGAGCGAACAGCATCGCCGAGATCCCGATGACGAACGCACCCACGGGTTTGAACAGCAGGAATGCGAGCGTCCATGCGATGAGCCGCTCGTAGGCGCTGGCGCCGATCCGGGTGCCGCCTGCAGCTGCGGCGATCGGTAGGAACGCCGAGACCACCACCAACATGCCCATGCGCATCAGCAGCAGGAACACCAGGAACAGTCCGCCGATGATGCCGATCAACCCGATCGCGAAGAGCATTGCGATACCGCCCGGGGTGGCGAAGGTGGTGATCCGCACCATTGCTTCCACGAGCTTGGCCGGGTCGTCGCCCACGGTCGATTCGAGGAACCACGTCGAGATTCCGTCGGAGATCCGGGTGCCGACGACGACGAAGAAGCCGATCGATCCGGCGATGACGGTGGCTCGGGCGAGTTGGCGGAACCCTTCCTCCGAGACCTGCCGTATTGCCCCCGATCGGGCGAGGGCGAGTTTGCCGCCGAGCAGGATGATGGAGACCATCAAGAACGCCAGCTGTACGTCGTAGGTGTAGGAGCCGACCTTCGACAGGACCGTCTGATACGCGGCCTCGTCTTGGCCGGGAATCGAAATCCACCAGCCGAGAGCGAATTTCAGCCCGGCAGCGCCTGCTTCACCGAACGACAGGCCAGCCTGTTCCCACGCGCCTTCGGCGACGTTCTTTGCAGCTTCGAGTGGTGCGCTGGCGACGCTGGCTGCGCCGTCGACGCAGCTCGGCATGCCGGTGTCGATACCGGCGGCACCAGCGATCTCGGTGATTGCGGAAGTTGCGAGTCCGGAAATGCTGGTGCATTGTGCGACCCCGGCGGCTGTGTCCGCGATGTCGGAGACGATCAACGAATCATCCTCGCTGGGTGCCGGTTCCGGATCCTGCGCTGCCGCTGGAGCAGCGCACGCGAGCATGACTGCGATCGAGACGAGTGCAGCAAGGATCGATGCCAGCGCCGTCCGTCCGCTACGCGGGTTCACCACCACTTGTGCCACCCCGGTTCGAAGGGAGTCGAATCGAGCTGTACTCCGATCGTCGGGCCGCGCTGATCGCCGTCACGACGCCCCTGCACGACCCACCCGCGGCCGTCGGAGCGCCAGGTCACGTCCAGATAGAGCCGCCGGTACTGTGTGCTGCCGGTATCGAGGTTCGCCGAGTACCCGAACCACACCCTGGTGAGAGCGTCGGTGTAGTCCACACGAACCGAAGGCAGCGCAACGGCGGGAGCGCCGTCGGCGACCGATCCGCGCCCCCGCAGATCGTTTGCCTGCCTGCGTACCTCGAGGTCGGAGTTGGGGTCATCGATCTGCCGTGATGCTGCGATCATGTCCAGGCGATCGTTGCCGGCGGCCAGGTATGCCATGTAGTGCGCTCCAGCGAGAGCAGCGCCTTGTGGTGTGTGGGCGAATCCCGTTGCCACACCGGAGGAGTCAACGGCAGTAGGGCCGTCGGAGGTGGAGAACGGGAGTACCATGTTGCCGTGGATGCGTTGAAGCATCACACCGGCCGGCGCGGCGTCGGCGGCTCGGCCCGCGGGTGGGGTGATCTGCTCGAGCACGACCCCGTTCGGGTCTTTCGGCACGTAGGTGACCCGGCCGAGTGTGTCGAACTCCGGATCGGGTTCGAACAACCCGGCCTGTGGGTCCGGTGTGACCGGCGCGTTCGATCCTCCGGCGTCGGTGTTCACCAACGGCGTATCTTGATCTCTCTGCAGGACAACGAGACTGACAGCGAGTCCGGCGAGGATGATCACGACCACCAACCCGACGCCGATCAGGCCGATCGTGCCGATCTTCTTGCCTTCGGGTTCTGGGGGCGGGGACTGCGGGCCCGGTTCGGGTGAGGTGGTGGGTTCGCTCATCGCGGCGCTCCGTCGAGGGCAACCATGTCGGTCGGCAACTCGTCGAGGGCGGTAACAGGGTTGCCGGCGACTTCGGCGGTGACGAAGTCCTGCGGGAGCGGCTCGCGAGCGGGTTCGGGGAGGGCGAGCTTCCAATCCTCACCCGACCACACCACGTCCGCCGCCACGGCAGCGAGTGAATCGTCCGAAAACTGTTGGACGATCGAGACCGTCGCGGCGTCTGAGCTGTAGGCGGGCAGGGTGTACCCGATGATCGAGGGGACCACGGCCGGATCGGTTCCGCTGACTTGGATCAGCGCGCGGTTTCCCGCGTACGCGTCACGGCCTGCTCCCGCTGTGGTGACGGCGGGCAGAATCGTCGACCACGCAGTGTCGGTGGCGGTGGAGAGCTGCACCGACTGCCCTATCGCCGCCAACGCCGCCCCCTGCGGGGTACGGGTGAAACCGGTCAACGGTGCGCCCGGCGTCGAGGTCGGACCGTCTCGCGTGCCCAACGGGACCGCGATGCCGCCGAAAGTGGTCCACGACGCGATTTGCGGTGGGGCCGTGACATCCACTGCGGTGGGATCTTCCGCAGGCGTGGCGGTAGTGGGATCGTCGGAGCCGCAGGCTGCGGCGAGGAGCGCTACTGCCGTAGCGGAGACCGCGGCGACTGCGGTTCGCGTGCGGATGCTGGTGGGTGTCATGTCGTACGTCCTTCGATTCGGCCAGAGGTGTTCTCTGGCGGCGGTTGTCAGGGCGGGCCGTGTTCGCCGGTTGGCTGCTCACCGCCGAGAGGTGGGTTGATCTGTTCGATCTGTTCGACGAGGTTGCCGCGTTCGGGTTCGGCGGGTGTGGTCCCGGTGGTGTCGAGCAGTACCGCGGCAATACCACCGGCGGCGGCCGCGGCGAGGATCCAGCCGATGACAGCGGCGAAGAACTCCGCGGACACCGGTGATTCGACACCGGGTGTGTGCTGGTGATCCCACGCCAGGCGGGCTCCGACGAAGACGATCTTGCCGACGCAGGCGACCGCGACGAGGGCGAGCATCCATCCGAGAACGGTGTTGATGTCGCTGACCACCTGCTGCGGTAGCGCGGACACCATGTCGTTGCCTGAGCTGAGACTTGCTGTGGTCATCGTTCTCTGGCCCCGGCGGGTTTATCCGCCGGCGACGGCGTTGAGGATGGCGTTCGCACTGCCGGAGACGATCGCTCCGACCAGAGCACCGAGGAGGATCTTCGGGGCCTGGATGCTGCCCTGGTTCCATTTCTCCCATGCCATCTTCCCGCCGGAGAAGACGATGGCAGCCATGCACGCGAGAAGCACACCCCAGAGCAGCCAGTTGAGCAGCTTGAGAAGCCCGTTCGCTCCGGGTGGGAGCTCGGCGGTGACGTTGAATTCGATGGCTTGGACCGAGAAGTCCTGCACGGCCTGGGCGGTGGCGAGAATCATGAGTGATCGATCTACCTTTCGGGGTTCAGGGTGAGGCGAGTTCGTTCGCGTTGGTCGACACTTGCGCCGCGGCGAGTCGACGCGTCGGTGGTCTCAGCGGTCATGACAGCGCACTCTGTGCCCGATCGACGAAGGTGAGAAAGCTGGAAGAGACGATGAGAAAGGCGATGGCACCGAACAGCTTTCGAGCAGGTCCCCGCTCGGTGATGCTTTCCTCCCAGACGCCTGCGAAGGCGACTGTTTGGGCAGCGAAGACAACGACCAACACTCCCGCGCCCGCAATCCCCACGAACATCACCACCCGCACGATGTGGAGCAGCGTCGATGGCCTCGATCCCGAGGCGATCGACGGGTGCTCGACGAGTGTCCGGCCGGCGGCAGCCCCCGCACCGGCAACGGAGGCGGTCGAACCGGCTCCGACGTCGATCACAGCCAGGAGATCGAGGATCGCTGCACCAGCGCTCATGCGGACACTCCTGGGGCGAAGAGGGTGGGGATACGTCTGTGGACGGTGTTGGTGAGTTCGATTGCAGTGGTGTGGATATCGGTGGGTAGGCCCGCGGCGGGTGCGAGTGCGCCCGAGTCGAGGGGATGCCAGCGTGGGAGCTTGCCGAGGGAGGCAGAAAGCAGGTGGCGGTGCCAGCCGATGTGCCAGACCTTCTCGAACGCTGCGGACACGACGTCGCGGTGCTGACGGATCGGCTTCTCCAGGTTCGGTGCGGCCGCGACGGTGATCAGACCGAGCAGCTCCGACCCCGCTCCGATTTCGCCGCGGGTATGCGCGAGGCCGAGATTCTGCGCGGCGGTGAGTGATTTGAACGACTCGCGGGCCACGAGCACCACGTACGGGGAGACACGTTCGCGGTCATCGCCCGGGGGCCAGGAGCCTTCACTGTCGGCAGTGAACGCCCAGAAGCGTTCCAAGGTGCTCACCCCGGCTTCGCGGGTGGCGCCGAGGAGCCACAGCGCCGGTGAAATCCATTCGGTACCGGCGGCGGAGGGTTGCGGGGCTGTGTAGGGGGTGCTCATGCCTGTTCCCTTCTCTGGTTGTCGGGGTCGATCCCGCGGCGAGGTACGAAGTGGTGGTCCTTCTCGACCCGGTGCAGAGCCAGGTCGGCGAGGGTCTGCAAGGCGTGGGCGGTGTCCGGGGCGATCTGACGGTGATCGAGTAGACCGGGTGCGGCCAGGACCGGATCGAACGGAACTTCGATCACACCGGCGACCAGTGGTGTGAGCGCTGCGCGGATCGGTTCCAGGTCCAGAACAGTGCCGGGAACGGTGTGAGTGAGTACGACGACCGTCCTGGCGAGTGCTTCGTGGCCGTGGGTCCAGCGGAGTCGATCGAGAACCGTGCGAAGGCGGGTCAACGGTTGTGCGCGAACCGGCGCGGCCAGCACCAGCACTGCGTGTCGGCGCAGCGCTGCCGCGCGGGGTGCGTCGACCGCTGTGCCGACGTCGAACACCCGCGCCACACCGCGGGAGGAGAGAATCGAATCGAGCAACATCAGGTCGCTGCTCTGAGCAGGATCGACACGGCGCGCGTGGGGCTCGCGGTCGACACCATCAGCGCCGATGTGCTGGTCCTCGAAGCTGCCGGTGGGCAGTGACGCTGATCCGCACAGGACGATGCCTCCGGTACTCGCAGCCGAGGAGGCCGGGATCGCGGCGGTGATCGAGGTATCGGGCAGCGGCCTCGCGGCAGCGCGGTCGAACAGATCGCCGCCGTCGCTGGTGGCATCGACCGCTGCTACCGGAAGGCGCTCGGCGAGGGTATGTGCCACACCGAGAGCGATGGTCGTTGCACCCGCGCCGCCGGACCCGGCACCGATGACGATGCTGACCTGCTCTGGTGACGGTGTCGGAGGGGTCGGCCGCAGTGGTGTCACGGCGCTCGGTGGCGGCCGTCGGCGTTGCTTCATCGGACTTCCTCGACGTTCGCGATGGCGTAGTTCTCGCCCGTGCGTGCGGTGGTGATGCGCGAGGCGATTGCCGACTCGGATCCCGACGGGGTGCGCAACGAAAGGGCGACGGCGTGGACATCGGGGAGGTCGGTGGCGGCGATGGTCACGCAGTGCTCGGTTCCTGCTGGGGTGCGGTCGATGACGGCCTGGATACGGTCCGCCGGTGCCGGGGAGGTCATCAGCGCTGCGACGGCTGCGCCGGAGCGTTGTACGTAGTAGGCGTGCTCGAATGCGGCGATGACGCCGATGGCGCTCTCGCGGTTGCCGGCGCCGTCGGTCGTCGTCGCGTCGGCTGTGGTGGCGGTGGTGCACCATGGGGCCGCTACCGGAGTCGTCGGAGCGGCAGTGGAGTCAGCGGTGGACGCGGGCGGGGCTTGCGATGGCTCCGGAGCGGCGGCTATCGGAGTAGCGGGTGTCTGGTCGGTTCCGGTCACGACGACGGCTGCGCCGATGAGCGATGCTGCGGCGAGTACTCCGCCGGCGATCCAGCCGAAGGGGATCGGGCGTTTCTGCTGCCCTGGGCGAGGTGTCGCCTGCGATGGCGCGTCGATGTCGGGTGCGGGAGCAGACGTGGCGGTGCGGCGTCGACGGAAGCGGCGGTTCGGCTCGCCTATGACGAGCTTGTCGGCCGGTACATGTGCACTCACCCAACGCGGGACCGGCGCAGTGTCGATCGCGTAGTCGTCTTCTCGGTAGGAAACCGGCAGGGGAGCGTCGAGTTCATCGGCCAGAGTGGGGGTGGAGTCGGCCGCGACGCTGTCGTCGTCGTCGACGAAGGGGTCTTCGTTGTACCGGTCGCTTGCAGCCGCAGCGGGGTGTGGGGTCGCCGGGTCGACGTGCTGTAGTGCCCCGTCGGCAGAAGCCTTGTCGAGCTGCTGCTGCGTGACGTCGGTGTGTGGTGCGTCGAGCTCGGCGACCGTCTGCCACCGGGGGTGGTCGAAGTGTTCCTGCGGATCCGGGAACAGGACCGCGGTTTGTCGGTGATTGTCGGTCGCCATTGTTTTCTCCTGTGCCTCTTCGGTGCTGGGCGAAGCTGGGATAGGTCGGCAGTGGGGTGGTGGTGCTTCGGAAAGGGCCGGTTCCGGCCGCGTGCGGGACGGTCGGAACCGGCCCTCCCCGAAGCGGGTCAGAGGGACTGAGGTCAGGCAGGCACGACCGGGCCGAAAGCTGCGGTGATCGCAGCGTTGATGGCATCGAAGGTCGGCGCAGCGGCAGCCACGGCCTGGTCCACTGCATCGAGAACCTGCGGGCCGCCGATCTGGGTTGTGATGAATCCGCGGGCGGTGTCGACGGGGGTCGTCGGCTCCGTCCACACCGACGCTGCCTGGACCAGAGGAGCGGGAGCGGCGGGGGTCGGTGTGGTGGGCGCCGGGGCGGCGGGTGCGGGCGGTGCCGCCTCCGGAGCGGGGGCGGGCGCGGTCTGGGGGAAGTCGGGCAATTCGATGTTCTGTGGTTCCCCGAGATCGCCTGCACCGTAGGTCGTTCCGAGGAGAAGACCGGTTCCCAGTCCGGTCAGACCACCGACGACGGTGGCCGGGCCGCCGACTACCAGGGCTCCGACGGCTGCGCCACCTGCCGTTCCGGCGATACCGGTGGTGATCGGTGCGATACCAGGCGCGATCGGGATCAGCCCGCCGGCAAGGGCGCCGCCGATACCGCCGATGGTGCCGCCACCGAGTGCACCGGCCAATGTCGCGGGTGCACCGAGCGCGACCGCGCCCGTGACCAAACCTGCACCGCCCGCCGCGATCTGGGACGCACCGAGTCGCTGAGCCCGGTCGGTCGGGACTCCGATCGAGCGCCAGAAGTCGGTGACCTGCGCCTCGATCACGGCGGTGGAGTTGTTGGTGCGGTCGCGGTCCTCATCGGAAAGCCAGCTCGGCTGGTCGGCGTACCAGTCCCCGACCTTGACGATGTTGTCCGGAGCTTCGATCGGAACGGTGGGGTCCTCGACGGCGACCGGGCCGTGCAAGGTGTTCACATCCAACGGTGCAGCCGGTTCGACGTCTACGACCGGAGCAGCCGGGGCGGGGTCGGCGTTCTCGCTGTCGGTGTAGGCCCCGGTGGTCTCGTCGTCGTAGTAGGCGTCCCAGGTCTGCCATTCGCTCTGGTCGTACTGAACCGGCGGCGCTACCCAGTACACACGCTCGGCCTGTGGTGCTGGTGCGGGGGCGGTCAACTCGCCCTGAGTCGACGGTGCATCGGAGGTCAAAGGGCCCTGGGTCGACGGTGCAGCGGTAGTGATGTCGCCCTGAGTCGCGGGTGCATCGCCTGGTGCTGCCGCCGCGGTTCCGTAGCAAAACACGGCCATGGCCGACGCTGCCGTTGCTCCCGCAGCGATGCGGGTCAAGGAGCGGGCGGGGATCTGGTGCTTACCCATGAAAGAAAGAGCCTTTCGAGTCGGTGGAGCTATTGGATGGGGTCCTGGTCCGGCAGCGCTGTAGTGCTGGCGGACGTGGTTGTGGTGGACGGCAATACAGAGGTGGTGGTCGATGGTGTGGTGATGCGTGTCGTGGTCACAGTCGCTGTCGGCGGTGTCGGCGGGGTCGGTGTCGGCGTTGTCGGTGACGTCGACGAGGGGCCGGAGGCGGTGGTGTCACCGACATCCGCAGCGGCAGCGGCGAGCCAGTCCGCCGCGAACCGTGTCGCGGACTCGCCCTGTGGTGTGGCCACAGCGGAGGCATAACCGGTGTGGGCGGCGATGGTGTTGGCGTAGGACGTCAGAGCGGCCAAGTCGAACAGATCCTTGTTGGCACTGACCTCGCTCTTGACGACGTTGAAAGCCTGCTGTACCACTCTCTTCGATGTCGCCGGTGGTACAAGCTCGATAACCGCTTTGGCAGTCTTGGCTGCAATCACGGCGAATGCTGCTGCAGGATTGGACAATCCGGCCGCAGAGACCTCCGCGATGGTCGCCGGGGTGATGACCTTCTTCGCGACGGACACCACAGCGTTGACCGCGACGAGGCCGATCTTCGTGAGGGCGGCGATGGCTTCTTGTCCGGTCGGCGGCTTTGCTGCCGGGTCGGAGGCTTCGGCGAACCGTTGTGAGAGTGTCTTCTTCGGTGCGATGGACAGGTTCTCCAAGGAGTTCTTCGGCACCGAGATGTCCTCGTTGACGACGTCGACCGCGACACCGAACGACGTCGAGGCGAGGGCAAGGCCGATGGACTGCACTGCGCGGAAGGGATCGCCTCCGACCTCTACTTGACCCGCGACGTTGGTCACTGCGCGCGCAATGGGAGCATTCGCCGGCGCGTCGCAGGCCAGGTCCCCTGTTTGGCAGAAGGACGCCACCCTGCCCGAGAGTGACCCGAAACTGGTAGCGACATCGCTGGTCGGGCCGATTCCGGCTCCGGCCGGTGTCGGTGCAGACACCGGAGGAAGCGCCGAGACGTGGTCATTGGAGGACCCGGGGGGCGCCGTCGGAGTGTCGTTGCTGCTGCCGGGAAAGACTGGGGAACCGGCCGCGCGAGTAGGCGATCCGAACAAGACCGCTGCCGCGATTCGGTCGGCTGGTACCGCTCCTGTACCAGCGCCGATCGCTTCGAGGAAGTTCGATGCCGCGTGCGCGCCCTGGCTATAGCCGACAATTGCCAATTTCGTTGCAGGGCAGCTGGACACCACTTTCTCGGCGGCGGCTTCGAGGTTCGCTGCCGCTTCCTCCACAGAGACCGTGTAGGGCTGCTTTCCGCCGGGAACCGCACCACCGAACGCAGCAGGGTACGGAACATAAGCCCTGTCCAGCGATGAACCAAGAACACGTGCGGCGTCCAATGCCGGACCGAGAACAGTACCGAGCATGCCGGTATCAGCTTTGATCGGCGCATCCGGCGACGACTCGCCCGTGCCCTGGAGGGCGAGGGTGAACAGCGCCGGGCAGTCGGCGACCAGGTCATCGAGCCACGGCTGCTCCGGACTGGCCGATGCAGTGAGCGGCACCGCAAGCGTCAGTGCGGCGGTCACAGAGAGTGTGCGCCCCACGACGACGCCGATGAATCTCAAAATTCCCCTGGTGGACAATATTTCGGCTCCTGTCGAGAAGGTGAGGTGTCGAAGTGGCAGTGGAATGGGAGCCCGAACCGGGGTGGCCCAGAAGGCCGCCATTCCCGCCCGAAGGGTCAACTGAAAAAGCTGAACCACCACCAGGGTTGCGAGAGGCGTCAGAGCTACAGAACTCGCTTGTCAATCCGAGAGAGCCTGCACATTAGGCGATGTCCCGGCGGGGTAGCCACGGTTCGGTACTCGATGAGGTCGAAGCGCCGTCGTGCAACCCTCGCGCCGGGCCCATCAATAGAGCTACGCCGTCATGACGGCCCGGGCGGGGGCGGTCGTTACGCGTAACCCACAACTACGCGCTGGGTCGGCGTGCAGTTGTAATTGTGGGTTCGGACGGCGTGCACGACCGGCGCTTCGGCAGCAGGTTGCTGAGGGCACGTGCTATCTCTGCGGTACTGGACGGTGACTCGGACAGGGGCCCGCCGGCCAGTATTCGCTGCGTGACAGGCGGATCTGACGTGCGAAGCGAGCAGGTCGCCTGGCCAGGCTCTGTTGTTGATCGCAGGGCAGAGTTCAGCGGGCGCTCTGTGCTGAACGAGGTGTAACGCGATCTTGTCTGTTGAAGATTGCATGAGTGTCCTCCATATCTAGGCGTACCTACTGACGGACGCGGCTAGGCTGGAAGAGCCCCGCATTCATCCATGGGCTACGGCTTGCTGGTGGTGTGGGTGGTGATGAATGCCCTGGGTGCGCTCTGATTGGCGTCTGACGCACCTGGGGTTTCTTCATTTACGGTTGTCTCAAGGGCCACCCCGGCTGTAGCTTTCTGTCGTTCTGACCGTGCGGGCTCGGTGGGGCGGTGGAGCCAGTGTGGGGCGGTGGAGCCAGTGTGCTCCGGACGTATTTGTAGCCCGCATGATGAGCAGTAGCGGGAGCGAGCGCTATTGCGTGCATTCGTTTGGATCCAGCGGTAGGCATGGCTATTGCGCGACGCGTCATCAGGCTCCGAGCAACGTTTGGAAGCGAATGAGTGGTGTTGGTGGTTGGACAAGTTCCGGGCGGCAAGACATCTATCACGACATTTGCATCGTTTAAGGTCATGCACAGATTAGACCTTAGTTGAGGTGCGGCAAGGTGTCTAGCAATGAACGGAATGCGACAGTGAGTCGACGCGTCATGCGGGGGTTCGACCCTGCGCGGCTGACGTCCTTGCGTGAAGGCAAAGGTATGAGTCGGGCTGACCTCGCCCGGAAAGCTGGTCTCGGTGGCGCCACCGTCCAACAGTGGGAGGCTGGAACGCGCAGTCCGCAGGTCGACACGCTGGCCCTTGTCGCGAAGACGCTGGGCGTGCCTATGGGCGACCTTGTCCTTGTGCCGCGTAATGAGCGCTTTCCCGGCGATTGGCGGACACTCCTTGGGCTCACGCAACCCCAGCTTGGATCGCTGGTGGCAATCAGTACCTCGATGATCGCCCGTATCGAACGCGGCGAGGTGAAACTGACCGACGAAAATGCACGTCGTCTCGCGCAGGCGCTCGATATCGAGATCGACGAGCTGGTTCGCAGCTACGAGCGAGCGCGCAACCGGCCGGCGGGCATGCAGGCGTAACGACGAAGGCACAGCTCGATGTCGCCCGCTAGTCAACCAGGGTGCGGCCCCGTGTAGCGACGTGGGTAGTTCGGCAACTAACGGCATGGGTGCAGTATCCACTCGATACGTAGTCTGTAGCAACTTTGAAGCAAAATAAATGCAAAGAGGCTCAATATCCTGTAGCGAGGCACTCTATGCTGCTCTCGACCACGACCTCGAATGATTTTGGCTTTAAAATTGCA
>JAHFVC010000377.1 GCA_023264765.1 Mycobacterium sp.
GTGTTCCACCAGGGCAAGCTCCTCGAACGTCCGGTCGACATCACCCCGGAACCATCGCCCGACACCCCAGTGTCCGAGGTCGCCTGACGACCCTCGATCCACAGGATTTGACTATTTCTCATCTCGGCGCCTTCAACACCAGAACATCCCAGATACCGGCGAGGCCACACCCTCGCGCCAACTAGCGATGGAGAATGTCTCGCTAAACTATTGACCAGTGATTAGCCCATGAACAAATCGTCAAGGCAACCATGGCACGATGCTCGGCGCTCTGCGGAGGAACGCGCTGCGCTTGTGGTCGCGGCGATGACCGAGGACGAGAAATTCTCCTGGCTGTCCGCGCCGATGGCGCTGCCGATACCTGGACGTTCAGGGGTGCCACAGGGCGCGCTCGGGTCAGCGGCGTATTACCCCGCGATCTCGCGGCTGGGTATCCCTGCTATCCAACAGGCCGACGCGAGCCTTGGCGTCGGCAACATCGGCGATGTCCGCCCTGGGGACAACGCCACAGCCCTGCCGTCCTCGCTACTGCTGGGCGCCACGTTCGACGTGCAGACCGCCCGCGAAACCGGCGCGATGGTCGGCCGACAAGCAAGGGCCAAGGGCTTTGCCGTGCAACTCGCTGGTGGGGCAAACCTCGTGCGGGAGGCCACCGGCGGGCGCAACTTCGAGTACGTCTCCGAAGACCCCCTTGTGACCGGCCTTCTGGTCGGTGCGTCCATCGGAGGCCTTCAATCCCAGGGCGTGGTGTCAACGATTAAGCACTTCGCGCTCAATGGGCAGGAAACAGGACGCGTGATGGCCGACTCTAGGCTCAGCGAGTCGGCCATGCGCGAGTCCGACCTGCTCGCTTTCCAGATTGCGATCGAGACGGGCCACCCGGGAGCGGTTATGACCGGCTACAACCTCGTCAACGGTAGATACACCAGCGAGAATGCCCACCTACTCAGCGACATCCTCAAAGGCGAGTGGCGATTCGACGGTTGGGTGATGTCGGACTGGGGAGCAACCCACAGCACCGAGGATGCTGCCCTCGCCGGACTGGACGTGCAGTCCGGCGCGAACCTGGACCAACAGCCGTACTTTGCTGGGCCACTGCGCGATGCGGTGCGCGACGGCCGCATTCCCCAAGCCCGCATCGACGACATGGTCCACCGACAACTGCGCGTGCTCTTTCGACTCGGCATTGTCGACGAACCGCCCGCACCGGGCGGAGCGGTGGACTACAGCGCCGACGATCTGATCGCCCAGCGCGCCGCCGAGCGCGGCCTGGTGCTGCTCAAGAACGACGGGGGAATCCTCCCAGCAGCCCGGGGACTCAACCGAATCTTGGTGATCGGCGAGCATGCCGACACCGGTGTCCTTTCAGGCGGCGGATCGTCCTCGGTCACCCCGATAGGCAGCCTCAGTACCGACGGCGCAGCGGTCATGGGTGTGCCGATGAACAAGATCTACCACCCGTCCTCGCCTCTGCTGGCGATCCGCGCCGAGGCACAGGCCGCGCGCGTCGACTTCCTTGACGGCAGCGACCGTGAGGCCGCCGTCGCCGCTGCGCGCGAGGCCGATCTGGTGATCATCATCGCCGACGAATGGCGCAGCGAAAGCGTAGATGCCCAAGGGCTGAAACTGCCTGACGATCAACCCCAGTTGATCGAAGCGGTGGCCAGCGCGAATCCGCGCACCGTCGTCGTGGTCGAATCCGGAGGTCCGGTGGACACGTCCTGGGCGGCGCACGTCCCGGCGGTCCTTGCCGTGTTCTACCCCGGTTCTGGCGGCGGCCCAGCCATCGCCGGGGTGCTGTTCGGCCGGGTAAATCCGTCCGGGCGGCTCCCGGTCACATTCCCCAAGTCCGTCGGGCAGATTCCGAGACCGCGGCAGGTCGATCCGTCAACGACCACTTCGAATCCCGGCGAGAAGCGCCTCGGAGAAATCTTCGAGGTGGACTACGACATCGAAGGCAGCGATGTCGGCTATCGATGGTTCGACCGCCAGCAAGTGGAACCGGCCTTTCCGTTCGGATGGGGGTTGTCCTTCACGACGTTCGACGTCAGCGACCTCGCCGTCACCGTCAGCGGAACCGATGTTCGAGTCGACGTCACTGTCACCAACACCGGCAGCCGGACCGGCGCCACCGTGGTCCAGGTCTACGCGAGCCGCGGCGATGGCACCGACCCTGCTGACTTCGTTGCGCGACTAGGGGCGTTCGCACGAGTCCACCTCGAACCCGGTGAACGGCGCTCCGTCGAGATGCATCTTGAACCCCGTCTTCTGGCGCGGTGGGACGACGACGAGGGTGTCTTCCGGGTGGCCGGCGGTGACTACCGCGTACGCATCGGCGCACACGCGCTCGACAGAAGCGGCCCCGCCCAGTCCATCCTGATGCAGCCAAACATCTTGTACTGAATGACTTTTGATCCCCTGGCCGCGTGGTCTGAACGAAACTTGTTCGCGACAAAGCCAAATTGCTCGGGCGTGAAACGTCCTTCTTCCGGGCTCCTGTCAGCGGCTGAGTTGCTGTTCTCCGATTGCGGTCAGCAGCTCCAGCTTCCGGGCACTTTCAGTGCCGGGGCGGCTGGTCAGCACCACCAGAGCCTGTGCGCGGTTCTCGGTGAAGAGCACTTGGGCATCGACGTCGATGGGGCCAACCTCGGGATGGACGATGGTCTTGCAGTCCTCATACCGCTGGGCGACTTCTTGTCGTCGCCAAATGTCAGCGAACTCGGGACTTCCATCCTGAAGTGCTCCAAGGATACGGGCGGCACGGGCGGTGTCACTACCGGCGGTCAGGGCCGCCCGCAACCGGGCGGCGTGGGCGCGGCCGTGGCTTTGGTAGGTGTCCTCGGGATAGCGCAGACGCTCTGCCGGATCCATGAACCACCGGTAGAAACCGCTGCGGGAAAGGCCGGTGTGGCGCGTCTGATCCCCGAGCAGCGCGACCGCCACGGGATTCATTGCGAGGGTCTCGACGAGATCGGTATGCACGAAGGCCGGGCAGTCATGCAGACGATCCAAGACTCGCATCAGCGTCGGGCTGACATGGTCGGAGGTGTGGAATCGGGCCGGAGCATTGTGACCAATGAGGACGAACAGATGATCCCGCTCATCGATGGTGAGCCGCAACGCCCGTGCCAGCGCCGCCGCGATCTGCATCGAGGGTTGGGGAGCTCGCCGCTGCTCGAGCCGGGCGTAATAATCAGTCGACATGCCCGCGAGCTGAGCGACCTCCTCACGGCGCAGTCCCTGTATTCGCCGCCGGGGCCCTTCGATCAGCCCGACATCGCGCGGACGCAACATCTCCCGCCGGTAACGGAGAAACTCCGATAAGGCCTGGCTGTCCATGGCTACATTCTCTCCGCATCTGAGTAGACATTCCACATGCCGGCAGATACTCGGGACGCAGCTGTCATCTCACCGAACGCGCGAGCGGCTGGCTTACTTCCCAGGGATCGCCGATCCAGGGATGCCGGGCCCTACCAACCTTCAATTGTGGCCCCCTACGGTCGCGGCTGCAGGCATACCGGCAGGCAACCAGGGGCGGGGAGAGCAAGAGAATCCATGAAGACGAAAGTAAACACGATCCTGATCACTGGCGGCACCTCCGGGATTGCCGGGGGCCTGGCCCTACACCTGCACGAGGCCGGCAACGAGGTGATTGTCGCTGGCCAACGCCAGAAGCTCCTGGACGAAGTCGCACGCGGTCATTCACGTCTCGGTCAATCTGTTAGGCACAATCCGGATGACATATGCGTTCCCGCCGCTACTTGTCGGAACGATAGTGCAGCCATCATGAACGTGACCTCAGCGATGGCCTTTGTGCCACTCCTGTTCACACCGACCTCCAGCGCGACCAAAGCGGCTCTGCATTCGTTCTCCAAGGCCTGCGTATTTAACCCGCTAGCGCCGATGCCGCTATCCAGGTAATCGAGGTCGTCTCGCCGGTGTGCGCACGACATTGCTCGGTCGACAAGACGATGAACGAGTCACGCCGTTGAAGGACTTTCTCGCCGAGATCTTCGATTTGCCTCGGCAGACGTCCGACTTGAAGGAGCTCGTCGTTCAGCGCGCCAAGTTCTTCCGGAACGAACGGGCAAACGGTTCCCAACACAGCGTCCTCGCCATGCTCAGACAACACTGAACGCCCAGCGCATCACCTTAGGAGAGCTCAGTGACCAGTGATCGACCGCGCTTCGGCATCGCCACGGCTATTACCCAGCACACCCTGGCACCTAACGTGCTGGGACACTGGTTGGAAGCCAACGGTTTTGAATCGCTCTGGTTCGGCGAACATTCGCATATGCCCGTCGGCATGAAGTCCAAGCGGAACAGCTATAAGGAGGTTCCCGAAGCCTTCAAAGAAATGTACGACCCTCTGGTTTCTCTGACCAGTGTTGCGGCGGCGACCACGACCTTGAGACTGGGCACGTCGGTGCTGCTTGTCACCGAGCACCATCCGATCCGGCTGGCGAAGATGATCTCAACGCTCGATCGGATATCGGGCGGACGCGTGATCATCGGTGTCGGCGGCGGGTGGAGCGCCGAGGAAATGGCGGACTACGGCGTCAGCTTCGAAGAACGCTGGAAAGTGTTGCGCGAGAATGTGCTGGCGATGCGCGAAATCTGGGGCAAAGAGATCGCCTCCTTCGACGGTGACTTCATCAAATTCGCGCCGATGTGGAGCGGCCCCAAACCCCTCAGAGGCGCTCGCCTGCCCATCCTGATCGGTGCGTCGGGTGGGTTTGCCTTTGCCCGCATCACCGAATACGGCGATGGCTGGCTGCCAGTGGATCGAGGCGACGACATGGCGGCACTGATGGCCGACCTGCGCGCCCACACCGCCGCGGCGGGCCGGTCGTTCGAGGAACTCGACCGCACGATCATCACCCATCCCTTGGCCCTCTACGACGGTGACGCCGACGCACTTATACGCCGTGTCGAGGATCTTTACGCGATGGGCTTTCAGCGCATGCTGCTGACGCTTCCCTCAGACAACCCAGACATCCAGTGGGCGACCCTGGCGATCCTGTCCAAAGTGGTCCAAGCGTTCACCTAAATTGGGGTGGCGCGGGGATCGCGCCGCGCGGCGGTCGAGAACCAAGGCCTTCATCTCATCGGAGCGATGGGTGCAGCGCAAACTGCGAATTTCCGGTAATCGTTGTGACGCGTCAAGCCCTCATAAGGCCACGGCACCCACAGCTGCTGGGCCTATGCGGGCCGTCACGGTGACACGTACCGTCGCGGCGCCAGGATTGGATGCAATGACGAGCCGCGCGCTGTTCGGGGCTGACACGACGTGACCACCGGTCACGGCAACCTCATACCCGTTGAGGTATCGCCCTAGGGGCGTCGATATGGCGGTTTGAGAGCCGGCGGCGAATAGACCGCTACCGTCGACTCTTGCTGTGGAGTAGGCGAATTGGAAGGTGGCATCGTCTCCGTTCACCCATCCCTGCGGCGTTCCCGAGATCACCTGCGGGTAACAGTTGGAGAGCACGCTGAGATTGCTCGCATTCACGTTATCGCCGACTGGCGGCAGCGCCGGGTCGTAGACGAGTGATTGATCTTTTGGGCTGGCGCTGCTGGTGATCTCACCGACACCGGAGTAAGCCCAGTTCGCCCAGCTGATCTGTCGCCGGTCAGCAGGTTTAACCTCATCGGCCAAATGCCCGACATTGCTTGTGGCACCGAATTCACCCATGAACACCGGCATGTCGTTGTCGTCACCGTAGCGCACGGCGCGACCGGCCAGGACCGGCCCCACGATGTTGGCCAGACTTAGGCCTGCGACACCGCCATACCCATGATATTCGAGCGCAGTGTTCGGATCGGAGATCGGGCCTAAACGGACGGGCTGCCTGAAGAACACGGCATTGATCTCATCGACCGCCGGGCTCGCCGGTGAGATGAACACCGTCGTATTCGGATCCACTGATCTAATGGCGGCGATCGTCTGGTTGTATAGCGGGGTGAGCTGCTGAGTGCCGAAGAAGGATCCGTTTGCAATCGCCAGCGGCCAGCTGAAACCGGGCCACGGCTCGTTGATGACGTTGTAGCCGATGACATCTGCGCTGTCGCGGAAGTAGTTCGCGACAACCTGCCAGCTCTGCGCGTAGTGGTTTTGAAGCCCCACACCGTCGGGTGCGTCAGCATTCGCCCAGAACGCATCCCATGCGTGATTCTGGGCCGGGTTGAGATAGTAGTTCAGCGCGAACTGTCCGAAAAGTGCACCCACATCAGGATTGGGCAGCCCGCCGGTATAGGTAGCCCACGGCGGTGCGCCTTCACCATGTAGTTCAGTGCTGTACAGATCCTGATGCATATCGAGGACTGTGTAGATGCCATGCTCACTCAGCATCTTCACGGTTCGGTCGACTCCGGCCAAGTACTCCGTGTCGAAGACGCCGGGTTCCGGCTCCACGGCGGTCCAGATGATGCCGAGCCGCACGACGTTGAATCCGTTGCTGGCGAGGAACTGTGCGT
>JAHFVC010000378.1 GCA_023264765.1 Mycobacterium sp.
ACCGACAGGACGGTGCGATCGGTGTCGATGACGAAGGTGGTCCGCTTGACCGGCATCAGCTTGCCGAGCAGGCCACGCTTCACCCCGAACTGGGTGGCCACCACGCCTTCGGTGTCCGACAGCAGCGGATAGTCGAAGTTCTGCTGGTCGGCGAACTTGGCCTGCTTGTCCACCGCGTCGGCACTGATCCCCACCCGGGACGCGCCGACGGCGGCGAACTCGCCGGCCAGGTCACGGAAGTGGCAGGCCTCCTTGGTGCAGCCCGGCGTCATCGCCGCCGGGTAGAAGAACAGCACCACGGGTCCGTCGGCCAGCAGACCGGTCAAGCTGCGCGGGGTGCCGGTCTGGTCGGGCAGTTCGAAGTCGGCCACTTTGTCGCCAGGTTTCATATCTGCACACGCTACTGGGCGAGAGAAGCGGCGGGGGATGGACGCCGGGTCTCATCCGGCCGTCTGGGAGGATTGACCAGTGCAAGAACAATCCCCGGTCGCTCCGCTCCTGCCCGCCGGGCTCGCATCAACGACCTCGCGTGAGGACTTCCGGGCGCTGGCCGCCGAGCACCGGGTGGTCCCGGTGACCCGGAAGGTGCTCGCCGACAGCGAGACCCCGTTGTCGGCGTACCGGAAACTGGCGGCCAACCGTCCCGGCACTTTCCTGCTGGAATCCGCCGAGAACGGCCGCTCCTGGTCACGTTGGTCGTTCATCGGTGCGGGCGCCCCGTCGGCGCTGACGGTGCGCGACGGCGAGGCGGTCTGGCTGGGCACCACCCCGCAGGGCGCCCCGTCGGGCGGTGACCCGCTGCAGGCGCTGCGCACCACATTGGACGTGCTGGCCACCGCGACGGTGCCGGGTCTGCCTCCGCTGTCGTCGGGCCTGGTCGGGTTCTTCGCCTACGACATGGTGCGGCGGCTGGAACGGCTGCCGGAACTGACCGTCGATGATCTGAATCTGCCCGACATGCTGCTGCTGCTGGCCACCGATGTCGCGGCGGTGGATCACCACGAGGGCACCATCACGCTGATCGCCAATGCGGTGAACTGGAACGGCACCGACGAGCGCGTGGATTGGGCCTACGAAGATGCGGTGCGACGCATCGACGTGATGACGGCGGCCCTGGGAGAACCGTTGCACTCCTCGGTGGCCACCTTCGCCCGGCCCGCGCCGCAGCACCGTTCGCAGCGCACCGTCGCCGAATACACCGCCATCGTCGACGGTCTGGTGGAGGAGATCAAGGCCGGCGAGGCGTTCCAGGTGGTGCCGTCACAGCGTTTCGAGATGACCACCACCGCCGACCCCATCGACGTCTACCGAATGCTGCGGGTGACCAATCCCAGCCCGTACATGTACCTCTTCAATGCGCCCAATGCCGAAGGGGGACTGGACTTCTCGATCGTCGGTTCGAGCCCTGAGGCGTTGGTGACGGTGCAGGACGGCAAGGCCACCACCCATCCGATCGCCGGGACGCGGTGGCGTGGGGACACCGAAGAGGAAGACGTCCTGCTGGAGAAGGAGCTGCTCGCCGACGACAAGGAGCGTGCGGAGCACCTCATGCTCGTCGATCTGGGCCGCAACGATCTGGGCCGGGTGTGCGAACCGGGCACCGTGCGGGTCGAGGACTACAGCCATATCGAGCGCTACAGCCACGTCATGCACCTGGTGTCGACAGTGACAGGGCACCTGGCCGACGGCCACAGCGCATTGGACGCGGTGACCGCCTGCTTCCCGGCCGGGACGCTGTCCGGTGCGCCGAAAGTACGCGCGATGGAACTCATCGAAGAGGTCGAGCTGACGAGGCGCGGCCTCTACGGCGGGGTGCTGGGCTACCTGGACTTCGCGGGCAACGCCGACTTCGCCATCGCCATCCGCACCGCCCTGATGCGCGACGGAGTGGCCTACGTCCAGGCCGGGGGTGGCGTGGTGGCCGACTCCAACGGGCCCTACGAGTACAACGAGTCGGCCAACAAGGCCAAAGCCGTACTGGCCGCCGTCGCGGCCGCCGAGACGCTTTCGGCGCCATGATCCGGATCGCCCAGGCACTCCTCGCCGTGGCCGCACTGGCGCTGTGGGGGGCGTCGCGGTTGACATGGGTGGTCGTCGAGTCCTTCGACGGCCTCGGCCAGCCCAAGACCTCGACGCTGACCGGTGGGCAGTGGTCCACCGCGCTGGTGCCGTTGGCGCTGGTGTTGCTCGCGGCGGCGGTTGCCGCGCTGACCCTGCGCGGTTGGGGCCTGCGGCTGCTGGCGCTGCTGGTGGCCTTGTGCAGCGCCGCGATCGCGTATCTGGGCATCAGTCTGTGGGTGATTCGCGACATCGCCGTACGGGCCGCCGACCTGGCCGAAGTGCCGGTGGCGACCCTGGGCGGGACCCTCGGGCGCCATTACCTCGGGGCCGGGATCACCGTGGCTGCCGCGGTACTGACCTTGGCCGCCGCGGTGCTGCTCATCCGGTCCGCCGCCACTGCCCGCGGCACGGGCACCAAGTACGTGGCACCGGCGGCCCGCCGCGAGGCGGTGACCGGCGACAGCGCTGCCGACGCGATGTCCGAGCGGATGATCTGGGATGCCCTCGACGAGGGTGCGGACCCGACGGATCCTGACGCCGATTCTGACTCCAAGGGTCGGTGACAGGCGGTGCAGCAACGGCGACTAACCTCTACACAAACCGATCCGGGTGCGCCCCGGCTGACGGAAATGGAAGGTGGCTCATGAGTTCGGGGACCGTGCTCGACTCCATCATCGAAGGAGTTCGCGCCGACGTTGCCGCTCGTGAAGCCGCGGTTCCGTTCGCCGACATCAAGCAGCGCGCCAAGGACGCCCGCCCCCCGCTGGATGTGATGGCGGCGCTGCGCGCCGCCGGCATCGGCGTCATCGCGGAGGTCAAGCGGGCCAGTCCGTCGCGCGGTGAGCTGGCGTCCATCGCCGATCCGGCCCAACTCGCCCGTGCCTACGAGGCCGGCGGTGCCCGCGTGATCAGTGTGCTCACCGAGGAGCGCCGCTTCCACGGTTCGCTCGACGATCTGGACGCGGTCCGTGCCGCGGTGTCGATTCCCGTGTTGCGCAAGGACTTCATCGTCGGTCCCTACCAGATTCACGAGGCCCGTGCCCACGGCGCAGACATGCTGTTGCTCATCGTCGCCGCCCTGGAACAACAGGCGCTGGAGTCGATGCTGGACCGCACCGAGTCGCTGGGGATGACCGCACTCGTCGAGGTCCACACCGAGGAAGAAGCGGACCGCGCCCTGCAAGCCGGTGCCACGCTGATCGGCGTCAACGCACGTGACCTCAAGACCCTCGAGGTCGACCGCGACTGCTTCGCCCGGATCGCGCCCGGCCTGCCCAGCAGTGTCATCCGGGTCGCCGAGTCCGGTGTCCGCGGCACCGCGGACCTGCTGGCCTACGCCGGCGCGGGTGCGGACGCGGTACTCGTCGGCGAAGGCCTGGTCACCAGTGGTGACCCACGCAGCGCCGTCGCAGACCTGGTCACCGCGGGTGCCCACCCGTCCTGCCCCAAACCCGCCCGGTAGATGGCGGATATCGCCGGTCCACAACTGCCGCGCATGAGCGCGGCGGTGGCCGAACCCACCAGTCATGACCCCGACGCCAAGGGCCATTTCGGCGCCTACGGCGGACGTCTGGTCCCCGAAGCCCTGATGGCCGTCATCGAAGAGGTCACCGCCGCCTACGATAAAGTGCGTCGCGACCAGGCCTTCCTCGACGAGCTCGACCGACTGCAGCGGCATTACACCGGCCGCCCGTCGCCGCTGTATGAAGCGTCGCGGCTCGGGCAACATGCCGGTGGGGCACGGCTGTTCCTCAAGCGCGAAGACCTCAACCACACCGGCTCACACAAGATCAACAACGTCCTCGGGCAGGCGCTGCTGGCCAAGCAGATGGGCAAGACCCGCGTCATCGCCGAGACCGGCGCCGGACAGCACGGGGTCGCCACCGCCACCGCGTGCGCATTGATGGGACTGGACTGCGTCATCTACATGGGTGCGGTCGACACCGCCCGCCAGGCGCTCAACGTGGCCCGCATGAGGCTGCTGGGTGCGCAGGTGGTCTCGGTGGAATCGGGATCCAAGACGCTCAAAGACGCCATCAACGAGACCTTCCGTGATTGGGTCGCGCACGCCGACGACACCTATTACGCCTTCGGTACCGCCGCGGGCCCGCACCCGTTTCCGCTGATGGTGCGCGACTTCCAGCGCATCATCGGGCTGGAGGCACGGGCGCAGATCCTTGAGCAGGCGGGCCGGCTGCCCGATGCGGTGACGGCGTGCGTGGGCGGCGGATCCAATGCGATCGGCATCTTCCATTCCTTCATCGATGATCCCGGCGTGCGGCTGATCGGTTTCGAAGCGGCAGGAGATGGTGTCGAGACGGGCAGGCATGCCGCGACGTTCACCGGTGGGTCGCCGGGCGCCTTCCAAGGTTCGTTCTCGTATCTGCTCCAGGACGAGGACGGTCAGACCATCGAATCGCATTCCATCTCAGCGGGTTTGGACTATCCCGGCGTCGGACCGGAGCATGCGCTGCTCAAGGACGTCGGCCGCGCCGAGTACCGGCCGGTGACCGATACCGAGGCGATGGACGCGTTCTCGCTGCTGTGCCGTACCGAGGGCATCATTCCCGCCATCGAGTCCGCCCACGCGGTCGCAGGTGCGCTGAAGCTGGGCGTCGAACTCGGTCCGTCGTCGGTGATCGTGGTGAACCTGTCGGGTCGCGGCGACAAGGATGTCGAGACTGCAGGTAAATGGTTCGGTCTATTGGACGGTGATTCGTGAGCCGATTGGGGCATCTGTTCGACACGTGCCGTGCCGAGGGGCGTTCCGCATTGATCGGCTACCTCCCGACCGGCTATCCCGATGTGGATACGTCCATCTCGGCGATGACAGCTCTCGTTGAATCCGGTTGTGACATCGTCGAAGTCGGGGTCGCGTACTCCGATCCCGGGATGGACGGACCGACGATCGCGCGGGCGACGGAGACGGCGCTGGCCGGCGGGGTTCGGGTGCGCGATGCGCTGCGCGCCGTCGAGGCCATCAGCGACGCCGGTGGGCGCGCTGTGGTGATGACGTACTGGAACCCGGTGTTGCGGTGGGGTGTGGACGCTTTCGCCCGCGATCTCGCCGCGGCCGGCGGGTTGGGATTGATCACGCCGGACCTGATTCCGGATGAGGCGGGGGATTGGGTGGCAGCGTCGGACAAGCACGATCTCGATCGGATCTTCCTGGTGGCGCCGTCGTCCACCCCGGAGCGACTGGCCGCCACGGTGCAGGCCTCGCGTGGCTTCGTCTACGCGGCGTCGACCATGGGCGTGACCGGTGCGCGGGATGCGGTGTCGAACATGGCCCCCGGCCTGGTGCAGCGGGTCCGGGAGATCTCGGATATCCCGGTTGGGGTCGGCTTGGGTGTGCGTTCGCGAGCGCAGGCCGCGGAGATCGGTGCGTACGCGGACGGGGTCATCGTGGGGTCTGCTCTGGTGTCGGCTCTCGACGAGGGAATCCCGGCGGTGCGGGCGTTGACCGCTGAGCTTTCCGAGGGCGTGCGGCAGGGGATTGTGGCATGACCGAGACGATCCTCGCCTTCATCCCCAGCCCTTCGCAGGGCGTGTGGCACATCGGGCCGGTACCCATTCGGGCCTACGCGCTGTGCATCATCGCCGGTATCGTCGCCGCGCTGATCATCGGTGACCGCCGGTGGGTGGCGCGCGGTGGTGAGCAGGGTGTCATCTATGACATCGCCTTGCTCGCCGTGCCGTTCGGCTTGGTCGGTGGCCGGCTGTATCACGTGATGACCGACTGGAAGACGTACTTCGGTGACGGCGGTGCCGGACTCGGCGCGGCGTTCCGGATCTGGGACGGTGGTCTCGGTATCTGGGGTGCGGTGGCACTCGGTGCCGTCGGCGCGTGGATCGGCTGCCGGATGCGCGGAATTCCATTGCCCGCCTTCGGCGATGCCATCGCACCCGGGATCATCCTGGCGCAGGCGATCGGGCGGCTCGGCAACTACTTCAACCAGGAGCTCTACGGCCGCGAGACGACCGTGCCGTGGGGTCTGGAGATCTACGAGCGTCGCGATGCCAGCGGTGCGCTCAACACGCTGAACGGCGTTTCCGACGGGCAGTTGGTCGGCGTCGTGCATCCGACATTCCTGTACGAGTTGTTTTGGAACCTGCTGATTTTCGCGCTGCTGTTGTGGCTCGACAAGAGGTTCAACATGGGCCACGGGCGGTTGTTCGCGCTGTACGTGGCCGGCTACTGCGTGGGCCGGTTCTGGATCGAACTGATGCGCAGTGACCCGGCGTCCATGCCCGTCGACGGTATTCGGGTGAATACCTTCACCTCGACGTTCGTGTTCATCGCGGCGGTGGTGTACATCATGGTTGCGCCCAAGGGCCGGGAAGACCCGGAGAAGTTGCGCGGCAAGCAGGATGACGCTTCGCCGGTCGACGACAGTCTGGCCAAGGAATT
>JAHFVC010000379.1 GCA_023264765.1 Mycobacterium sp.
CACGCGCAGCACTGGGCGCACCAGGACGGGCCGCGCCCGACGCTGTGCGTCATCCACGGGTTCATGGGATCGCCCTATCTGCTCAACGGCATCTTCTTCGCGCTGCCGTGGTTCTTCCGGTCCGGCTATGACGTGCTGCTCTACACGCTGCCGTTCCACGGCCCGCGCGCCGAGAAGAGTTCGCCGTACAGCGGGTACGGTTATTTCGCCGACGGCATGGCGGGCTTCGCCGAGGCGATGGCCCAAGCCGTGCACGATTTCCGTTCGGTCCTCGACTATCTGGAGCACACGGGCGTCGATCGCATCGCCCTGACGGGAATGTCGCTCGGCGGCTACACCTCGGCGCTGATCGCCAGTGTGGACGACCGGATTCAGGCGGTAATCCCCAACGTGCCGGTGGTCACCCCGGAAGCCGCTTTCGACGACTGGTTCCCGGCGAACAAGCTGGTATCGCTGGGCAACAGGATCACCCACATCGACAAGGCGAAATCGAATGCGGCCACCGCATTCCACTCACCGCTGACCTACCGGCCGCTGGTCCCCCGGGACCGCCGTCTCATCATCGCAGGACTCGGCGACAAGATGGCACCCCCGCAGCAGGCCGAGGCGCTGTGGCGGCACTGGGACCGCTGTGCGTTCCACTGGTTCCCGGGTAACCACATCCTGCACGTCAGCCAGCCCGACTACCTGCGCCGGATGACGCGCTTCATGCACCCGTTCATGTTCTGACCGGCACCTCCGGCGCACCTGCGGACCAGTTCAGCTGCGCAACATCCTCGGCACTCACCGGCGTATGACCGTCAAGCCGTTGCGCAGCAAAGAGATTCAGCGCATCGACGGCGGGGCGTTGCCGCCCGCCGAGCCGGGTCAGACCGGGCACCGGCACCGCGGCACCCGGCGCCTCCGCCGTACGCAACGCTACAAGCGCCGCGACGGTGTTCGGGCCGAACTCGACGGCGGTCCAGGTCTCCTGCGCGGGATGAGCCCGCACCGCGTCCAGCGCCTGCGACAGGGTGTGCACCGGAATTCCGTACACAGCAACGTATCCTGCGTCATCGGCCAGCGCGCGCCACGATTCCTTCGCGCCATCGGACACCGGATCCGGCTGACCACCGTCTATGGCGGTCACCGTCCACCCGTTTTCCCGCAGCTGGTCGGACAGCCGGCGGCCGACGATGTCGGCGGTGTCGTGCAGAGGAATACGCGCCGATCGGGCCTGCAGCGCGGCCAGATTGTCGGCGGCGGCCAGGGTGAGTCCCACCCACGTCTGGCGGCGGCCCCCGATGTCACGGCTGGTGATCCGCACCTTGTCGCAGCGCAAGCCGTAGCGATCGGTATACCCGGCGATCAGTGCCACCGGCAGCTCACGGGCCTGCGCCGATTCGATACGCAGCAGCACCGACGCGCGGTCGGCAGCCGTCGGAGCCGGCGGCTTCTTCCGGGCGTTGCGGCCGATGATCGCCAATCGCCGGGCCAGCAGAGTAGTGACGAATTGCCCACGCCACCAAGCGAACACGATGAGAACAACCGCGATGGCCGCGCCCAGCACCCACCGTGAGGTGACGGTCTGCCACGGATAGGCCAGCGCAGCCGGAACGATGAACAGCAGGGCCAGGGCGAGTCGGGCCGTCATGCGGCTCTGTCCTTCCGTCGATGAGCGGTCATCGCGGCCACGGCCAGCACCAGCAGCGCGAGTGCGCCGGTGCCGATGAACGCGACGGTCCGCGGGGTGAGGTCCTTCTGCGCGGGCGCGGGCGGTGCCGCAACCGCTCTCGTCGCGTCGGCCGGACCGCCGGGTCCGGGCACATCCCAGGTCAATGCGGCGACGGGATCGACGCTGCCGGCACCCACCAGGTTGGAGGGCGACCGGTCCGCGCCGTGCGCGGTGACGGTCAGTCTGCGCACCACCTGTTCGGCGGTCAGTTCGGGGAACCTGGCGCGCACCAGCGCCGCAACGCCCGACACGTATGCCGCGGCGTAACTCGTCCCACTGGCCGAAGCCAAGTCGCCTTTGGCGTTGGGCAGCCCGTTGGCCAATCCGCCTTCTTGGCCGTTACTCACCGAGGTGATGTCCTGACCCGGGGCGGCGATACCGACCCACGGTCCGGACATGCTGAACGGTGCCGGCTCGCCCGCGCGGGTCAGCGCACCCACCGACAGCACATACGGCTGCCACCAGGACGGAATGGACACCGACGTGACCCCACCCCAGTTGCGTGGGTCCTCCGGGTGCGCGGGATCTGCCAATGGGTTTGCCGCGCAGGCAGTTCCGGTCCCGGTGGTGGAGCTGCTGTTGCCCGCCGCGGCGACGATGACGGCGTCCTTCTGCACGGCCGCGTAGCGCAGCGCGGCGCCGAGCGCGGACTGGTCGACGGCGCTGTCGGCGGGCAGGCAGGTCACCGCGGAGATGTTGATCACCCGGGCACCCAGATCGGCGGCCCGCACCACGGCGCGTGCCAGGGTGGCGACGTCGATCGTGGCCCGGGTTGTCATGGGGTCGGCGCCCTGCTGCGCAGGCGAGTAGTGCGCCGAGGTCTGGCGGATCGAGAGCAGCTTGGCAGCCGGCGCCACGCCGGAGAAGCCGTCGGCGCCGGGCTGGCCCGCGATCAGTCCGGCGATCAGGGTGCCGTGGCCGTCGCAGTCCGTCAGCCCGTCGGTCGATTCGACGAAGTCGCCACCTGCCTCCACGTTCGGAAGCCGCGGCCCGGGGTGTACGCCGGTGTCGATGACGGCTACGGTCTGCCCGTCACCACGGCTGTACCGCCAGGCGCCGGACAGGTTGAGTGTCACCTGGTTCGGGTTGACCGCCGCGGGGTCGCTGCCGGGCAGCACGCCCGTGGTCACACACGGCGTGCGCAGGGTCATCGTCTGTACCGGACCGGCCGAACCGGCAGGGGGCGAGATCTGGTCGTCGACGGCGGGCGGGGTGATCGCCGTGGCCGACGGACAGATCAGCAACGCCACGACCCCCATGGCGCCGAAAGCTGCCGATCCACGTCGCAATCCGGTCACCTATTCAGGACCCATTCGAACAGCCCCAGAAGGTAGGCGGCCAGCGGGATCACCGAGGCATCCACCGCCGCTGCGACGAAGCCGAGCAGGCGCCGGGCCGGCAGTGAGTAGGTGTCCGGCGCGGCGATCCGTGGATTGAGCGCCACCAGCACCCAGGCGGCCACCAGAGCGGTGAGGACACCGAGCGCCAACCAGGCCCCGACGTACCGGTCGGTGACCAACAGGACGACCAGCAGCGTCGAGGTCACCAGGAACGAGTGGCTCAGCAGCCAGGCCTTGCACGCCGCCGAATCCCACACCCGGGCGCGCAAAGCCGTACCCGCCGCGGCCGCGACCACCAGCACCCACGCCCACGGGGACACCGCGGGCCCACCGACCAGGATGACCGAACCCGCGACCGACAGCAGGACCCCGGCGGCCAGGAAGCCGGTTTGGTGCGCATTGGTGACGCGGACCCGCCGCGGCAGGTCTCCCAGGACGCGCAAAGGTTGCGCGGACGGAGTCGGATCTCCGGGAGCCGGGATGGTGGGGACGGGCAGCCGGGCCCACACGGCCGCCAGCTGTGCTGCCTGCACCGTGACGAGCAGTGCGAAAACGATCAGACCGCAACCGATCCGGGTATCGGTGAGCTCCCACACGCTGGCCAGCGCCGCGAACAGCAACACACCGAAACCGGTTACCGCAGCCGCCGTGAACGTCGCGATGGCGCGCTCGAACACGACGATGCTGATGATCGACCATGCGGTCACCCCGGCCGCGGCGAGGAGCAGTTGCGCGGCGCCGAAATCGCCGGGAACCGCCAAGGCGAACGCCGCCGCGACAGGCACGAGTGCCGTGACCGCCAGGGCGGTGCCCAGGGCTGCGAAGCCCGCGCGGGCCACCAGGGCCGCCACCACGGTCACCAGGGCCACGCCCGCGAGGGTGAACAACCCTGCGGCATGCCCGGTGTTGACCCGGAAGACGGCGGCCAGCGCCGTCGCCAGCAGCAGGAACGCGATCACCGCGATGGTGGCGCCGCGCTGAATCTGCGTGGCACCCCAGGCCCGTTCGCGCGCGGCGGAGAAGATCACGGCCGCATCGGCGATGTCCTCGATGATCCGGGGTGCCGCGGGGCCCGCCGGAATCTCTTGCAGCGCCAGCAGGTCACCGTCGACCACACCGACGGTGTCCAGCGTCGCGTCCAGACTGAACGGGGCGCCGCCGATCGGCGCGAGACTCAGCCGGGTGGGAGTGTCGTCACGATCGCCGGTGGCGGGCTGCACGGTGCGCTGCACGGCCGGAATGATCTCGCGCAGCGGCAATTCGGCCGGCAACGCCAGTTCGGTGAGCCGGCCGGCTTGAGCGCCTTCGCCACCAGCGCCGGCAGCCAGCACGGCCACCCGCACGATCGGCATCACAGTGTTGTCGGGCATCGGTTTTCCGTTCTCTGGTCGAAATCTGTGTTCAGTCGGGTGGGGAACCACGATCCATCCGGCAGGGTGGCGGTGAGGCGGTCCACCGCGGCAGCGATGGCCGACGGGTGTCCGGGCGTGAAGGTCGAGACCCACTCTCCGTCGAATGCCTGTGTCGGGTAAACCAAGAGGCGGCCGGCCGAGCAGTCCACGACGCTGACACCCACCTCGGTGCTCACCCGGTATCCGTCGCGGTGTTCGCCGGCGACGATCTCGGCGTAGCTGCGCCGGCCGGTGAAGACCGCTTCTACCACCTGACGCGCGGACGACGGGATGCCCAGGTGATCGATGACCTCAGCCAGATCACCTCCGTTGCGCAGCTTCTCGTCGGCTCGAGCACCCGTCCGCACGGGGATGGTGAAGTCGTCGAAGTCCGCCGGTCTACGCGCTTGCAGACCGGCTGTGACCACAGGCACCAGGTCGTGCGGGTGCGCGGTATCCATCTCGGTGAACGTCACCAGTCCCCCGCTGCGCAACGCGACGACTGTTCTCCCGTCGCTTCGCTCGCCCCGGCCCGTTCGCTCGCCGCGGCCAACCACGCCGCGCAGCATGTTCCCGCCGGCGCTCACCACCCGCATCTCCAGCCATTGGCGCGCCCGGCAGGTCGACATGATCCATTGCGCCACAGCGGGATTGACAGCGCCGGCAGCGGACACGACTCCCATCGCGGTCAGTTCGGCGATCCGATCGGCCGCGAACGCGCCTGCCGCCGACGGCTCGCTGTAGGGCGGCGTGATGGCCAGCACCCACGGGAACGAGCCCGATCCGGTCAGTTCCGCGAGGTACCAGGCCTGCTCGACGGTCAGCTCGACCGCATTAGCAGCCATCTAGCCCCACTTGGCGCCCTCGGCCTGGTCGCGGGCGTTCATCGCGACGGTGTTGGTCTCGTGGGTGCTGGCCATCGCCTGGTATGCCCGGACCAACTCGACCATGCTGGTGTTCCACTGCGCCTGCCACGCCTGGTAGGTCATTCCGGTGTCGCCCTGCCAGGCGCTGCCCAGCGCGGCCTGCTCGGCGGCGATGTCCGCGCCCACCGCGTTCAGTGCGCCTGCGTAACCGGCCATTTCGCCGGCGAGTCCCAGCATGGCCGGGTAGTTGTACATGATCTGCGACATGTTGTTCTCCTGGTCGGCTGGTGGGTCAGATGGAGGTGTAGGTGGTGGCGGCGGACGCGTCCTGCGCCACGTAGGTGCCTGCCGCGTCACCCAGGTTGGCCTGGGCGATGTCCAGCAGGGCGTTGACCCGCGCGGCCACCTCGATGAAACGGGCGTGGGCCCCCTGGAAGGCGGCCGAGGACTCGCCCATGTGGAAGGCCTGCGAAGCGGTCGCCGCCTGCTCGGCCTGCGCGATGGTGCTGCGCATCAGGGCGGCCTTGGCGCCGAACGCCGACTCCGATGCGACGATCTGCGGGATGTGTGCGTCGAGCATGCTCATGAATGTTCCTTATCGGTTGAGGTGATCGGACGGACTCGTGTCGGGATTGCGCTCAGTTGTGCTGTCCCCCTTCAGGTCCTGGTGACCAGGTGCCGGGAAGCATCGGGTCGACCGGTCCGCCGCCGAACTGATCGCCGGACATCTCGGTTAGCCCGGCCGCTTTCCCGTCCCCGGTGACGGTGCCACTGAACCCCATCGGGCCCGCTCCGCGACCGGACGCGCGGACCGCCGGCTCCTCCTGATGGGGCACCGGTGGTCGCTGGTCATCCTCGTCGTAGTCCATGTATTCGTCGGCGTACGCGAAATCCCTGATCTCGGCGGCCTTCTTCCGGCGCCGCTTGCGCCGCTCCATCGCGGTCAGTGCCGCGGCGGAACCGACCGCGGCCGCCGATCCCGAGGCGGGCGCTTTGGCCGCGGTGTGATCCCGGATCACCGGGGTGAATCCCTCGTCGGGGCCACCACCGGGCACGGCGTAGGCGACTGCGGTGGCCGCCACCGGTGCCGCGGCGGGTGCGCTGACCGGTGCGGTTCCGGCGGGCGCACCGGCCGGAACGCCCGCGGGTGCGCTGATGG
>JAHFVC010000082.1 GCA_023264765.1 Mycobacterium sp.
GGATCGTAGGACGCCGACACCTCCGTGCCGCGTTCCACCCAGGTGTCCACCCGCACGCCGGGCGGGAAACGCACCTCGGTGAGTGTGCCGGTGCTGGGCCGGTATTCCCGGGACGGGTCTTCGGCATAGATCC
Organism: Mycobacterium sp.; assembly: GCA_023264765.1. Classification (GTDB taxonomy): domain Bacteria; phylum Actinomycetota; class Actinomycetes; order Mycobacteriales; family Mycobacteriaceae; genus Mycobacterium. The sequence continues at coordinate 134 of JAHFVC010000082.1, forward strand.
GGGCCTCCACGGCGTGCCCGGTGATCGGTACCGCAGGTGTCCAGCCGTCCAGCAGGTCGCGTTCGCCGCGCGCGAGCCGGAACATCCACGCCGCCAGGTCGATTCCGGTGACAGCCTCGGTGACCGGGTGCTCGACCTGCAGCCGGGCGTTGACCTCCAGGAACGAGGCCTCCTTGCGGCACGGATCGTAGATGAATTCCACGGTGCCGGCCGATCGGTAGGACACTGCGGCAGTGAGTGCACGAGAAGATGAATGCAGTTGCGCCCGAAGGTCGTCGGGCAGGCCGGGCGCGGGCGCCTCCTCGATCACCTTCTGGTTGCGCCGTTGCAGGGAGCAGTCGCGGTCACCGAGGGACACCACCCGCCCGGTGCCGTCTCCGAAGATCTGCACCTCGACGTGCCGGGCGTCGGGCACGAACCGCTCGACGAACACGCCGGCAGCAGCGAAGCTGCGTCCGGCCAGCCGGGAGACCTGGTCGTAGGCCGCCACCAGCTCGGTGGCATCGCGGCACACCTGCATACCGATGCCCCCACCGCCACCGGTGGCCTTGAGCATCACGGGGTAGCCGATATCCGATGCCGCCGCAAGCGCCGCGGTGGCGTCGGCCAGTAGGCCGGAGCCGGGGAACACCGGGACGCCCGCGGCCACCGCTGCCGCCCGGGCGGTGTGTTTGACCCCGAAGATCTTCAGCTGTTCGGGTGTCGGGCCGACGAACACCAGCCCGGATTGTTCTACCGCAGTGGCAAATTCGGCATCTTCGGACAGGAAACCGTAGCCAGGGTGAATCATGCCGGCACCACTGGCGTGCGCGGCACCGAGAAGCGCATCCACCACCAGATAGCTTTCCGTCGGCGCCGCCGGACCCAGCCGGACCGCCGTGTCGGCCATCCGCACGTGCGGCGCCCCCCTGTCGGCGTCGGAGAACACCGCCACCGTTCGCAGACCCAGAGTGCGGGCGGCCCGCATCAGCCGGACCGCGATCTCGCCCCGGTTGGCAATCAGAACCGTGCCGGCATCGCTGCTCAACGGACTCCCCACGTCGCCGTTTATTTCTGTCAATCGACAGTTTGGCGGGCGGCGCGGGCGTTGTGGTTGCGGCGGCGTAACCGATCACCCCCGCGTGTTAACGCCGTGCAACACATGTGACTGTGCGGTGACACCACCGCCCGGATACTCTCGCGGCGTGTTTCACGTACTGAGCCTGACGTATCTGCAGCCCGAGGATGTCGTCGATGGGGTCCGTCCGTCGCACCTGGCTTGGCTGGCCGACGAGGTGGCCGCGGGCCGCATTCTTCTCGCGGGCAGGACGCAAGCGCGGGGAGCGGTGCTCGTCGCCGGCGACATGTCCGCCGAGGAAGCCGAGGCCGTGGCCGCCGCCGACCCCTACACGCTGGCGGGTGTGGCCCGTTACGACCGGGTGAGCTTCACCGCCGGCTTCCGGGCGCCCGGCCTATAAGCCGATTCACAGCGAGATCCGGGACTAGACCGGAGCAGGTCGCTGTTGGACCAACCGGCGGTGCAAAGTCGCGCCCGCTGCCGAGCCATGTTCGGCTTCCTTCGCTAGCGTTGAGCGGAGGCGCTCATTGCGCATTCAAAGAGGCATGTCGAAGAAGAGGATCACCACACCATGACCACCACCGTTTCCGCCTACGCCGCCAACGAGGCGTCCGGCCACCTGACCAAGACGACCGTCGAGCGCCGCGCCGTGGGGCCGCACGACGTGGCCTTCGACATCAAGTTCGCGGGCATCTGTCATAGCGACATCCACACCGTCAAAGCCGAATGGGGCACGCCGAACTACCCCGTCGTACCTGGTCACGAGATCGCCGGCGTCGTCACCGAGGTCGGCTCCGATGTCACCAAGTACAAAGTCGGCGATCACGTCGGCGTCGGCTGCTTCATCGACTCCTGCCGCGAGTGCGACAACTGCAAGGAAGGCCTGCAGCAGTACTGCACCGGCGACTACGGCATGCACGGCACCTACAATTCGACCGAGCGCGACGGCAGCCCCACCTACGGCGGCTACAGCACCGCCATCGTCGTCGACGAGGACTACGTCCTGCGCGTCCCGGATTCCATCCCGCTGGACAAGGCCGCTCCCCTGCTCTGCGCAGGCATCACCCTGTTCTCGCCGCTCAAGCACTGGAACGCCGGCCCCGGTAAGCAGGTCGCGGTCATCGGCCTCGGCGGCCTTGGCCACATGGGCGTCAAGCTGGCTCACGCGATGGGCGCGCACGTCACCGTGCTGAGCCAGTCGCTGAAGAAGATGGAAGACGGTCTGCGCCTGGGCGCCGACGAGTACTACGCCACCGCCGACCCGGACACCTTCACCAAGTTGGCGGGCAAGTTCGACCTGATCCTCAACACCGTGTCGGCGAACCTTCCGATGGGCGACTACCTGGGCCTGCTCAAGGTGAACGGCACGCTCGTCGAGCTGGGCATCCCGGAGCATCCCCTCGAGGTGCCCGCGTTCCCGCTGGCCGGCGGACGCCGCAGCATCTCGGGTTCGATGATCGGCGGCATCCCGGAGACCCAGGAGATGCTCGACTTCTGCGCCGAGCACGACGTCACCCCCGAGATCGAGGTCATCGAAGCGTCCTACGTCAACGACGCCTACGAGCGCGTGCTGGCCTCCGACGTGCGCTACCGCTTCGTCATCGACGCCTCGACGATCTGACCCGCCCGGTTTCGCCCCGGAGCCGCGCGCTCCGGGGCGTCCGCGCCGGCCCGGGCCCGCCGTCGCCGGCGCTACGATGACGGCGTGACCGGCATCACGTCTGCCCTACCGCCCGGACCGCGCCTGCCCCCGGTTGTGCAAGCCGCCTTGTTCCTGCGCTACTGGCCCCGGTTCGTCGCGGCCTGTCACCGCCGTTACGGCGATGTGTTCACGCTGCGGGTGACCTCGCTGGGCACTGTCGTCTATCTGGCCGACCCCGCGGACATCAAAGAGGTGTTCGCCGGCAGCCCGAGCATTTTCCATGCCGGCGAAGCGAATTCGATGCTGAGCGGGTTACTCGGCGACAGCTCGGTGCTCGTCGTCGACGACGCGGTGCACGCCGACCGGCGCCGCCTGATGCTGGCACCGTTCACCCGTGCGGCGGTGGAGCGCCAGGCCATCGCCATGGCCGAGATCGCCGCTGAGTGCATCGCCGGCTGGCCGGTGGGCGATGGCTTCGCCGCGGCGCCCCGGATGTCGGAGATCACCCTTGAAGTCATCCTGCGCACCGTGGTCGGCGCGAGCGACCCGTCTCGGCTCGCCCAGTTGCGTGCGGTGCTGCCGCGCCTGCTGAGCCTCACCACGTTCGACAGCCTGGCGATCGCCGACCGCCGGCTGCAACACCGCAAGCCCTGGCGCGGGGTGCGGGACCGGATCTCCGATGTCGACCGGCTGCTCCATGCCGAGATCACCGACCGGCGCAACGATCCCGCGCTGGCCGAGCGCACCGATGCCCTGGCCCTGCTCGTGCGTGCCGCAGATGACGTTGGACGCGCGATGACCGACCGTGAGCTGCGGGACCAGTTGATGACCCTGCTGCTGGCCGGCCACGACACGACCGCCACCGCGTTGTCGTGGGCACTGGAGCGGCTGACCCGCCATCCCGCCGTCCTGGCCAGGGCCGTCCGCGCCGCGCAGACCGGCGACGACGATTACCTCGACGCGGTTGCCAAGGAGACGCTGCGCATCCGCCCGGTGGTGTTCGACGTCGGACGCGTGCTCACCGAACCGGTCGACATCGCCGGATACCGACTGCCCGCCGGGGTGATGGTGGCGCCAGGGATCGGGCTGGTGCACGCCGACGCCGGCCGGTATCCGGACCCCGATCGTTTCGACCCGGACCGGATGGTCGGCACAACCCCCGGCCCCACCGTGTGGCTGCCGTTCGGCGGCGGAAACCGACGCTGCCTGGGCGCGGCTTTCGCGATGACGGAGATGCGGGTGGTGCTGCGCGAGGTGCTCAAACGCGTGGAGCTCGAGACGACGACCGCCCCTGGCGAACGCCAGCGCGTCAAGCACGTCATCCTGACCCCGCACCGCGGCGGCCGGATCAGGGCACGGGCCATCCGGCAGGTGCCCGTCGACGGTAGCGCGGGCGGGTCGGCGACCTGTCCGGCCCACCCGGTCTAGTTCTCGATGTCCTCGACGCCGGACAGCGGCCAGCCGGCCGCAGCGAGCTTCGCCGCGACGCGGCGCACGTTCTCCGGACCGGCGTCATGGTGGGTGACCTCGGCGATGAAGGTCGCGATCTCGTCGCGGGCGATCTCTCCGTCGGCCAGCGCGGGCGAGCCCTCGGCGGTGATGTTGGCGACGACCTCTTTGACCTGATCCTCGGTCAGCGGGGTGTTGCGCAGCAGCGCGAGCAGCGGCACGCGGTCGGTGCCGGGCACGCCCTCGGGGTATCCGGCGCGCAGCCAGTCCAGGATTCGGGCGACGAGCGAAGTCGAGGTGGTCACGCGTTCAGTTTCTCGGGTCGGGCCGGTAACCGCCACCACCGATTGGCACAGTTCCCCCGTCATTCACTCCGGGTTCATCCCGCACGCCCGTTGCAGCGCGCGCACCACGCTGTGTCTACCGAGATCGACCTTGAACCCGTTCTGGCTCAGCGGTGCGGCTCCGGCCATCACCAGTGCCGCGGCACGACGGAACGCGACCTCCCCCGGGGGCCGGCCGACAAGCGCTTCCTCGGCGTCGGTCACCCGCCAGGGCTTCGCGGCGACGCCGCCCAGCGCCAGCGCCGCCGACGTGATCACGCCGTCGGCAAGTACCACCCCGGCCGCGACCGACACCAGTGCGAACGCGTAACTGTGCCTGTCGCGCACCTTCAGATACCAGCTGTTCTCCGCGAAAGGCGTTGGCGGCAACTCGATCCCGGTGATCAGTTCACCAGGGGCCAAGGTGTTGTCCCGGTCGGGCAGCGCGTCGGTGTAGAAATCCGCGATGGGGATGACCCGCGCGCCCGCTGCGCCCCGCACGTGCACGGCCGCGTCGAGGATGGTCAAGGCGACGGCCATATCCGAGGGATGCACGGCCACGCACCGGTCACCACCGCCGAACAGGGCGTGCTCCCTGTTGAACCCACCCAACGCGGCGCACCCCGAGCCCGGGTCGCGCTTGTTGCACTGTCCGAACGCCGGGTCCATGAAATACGGGCACCGGGTCCGCTGCATCAGATTGCCGCCGGAGGTGGCCATGTTGCGGATCTGGGTGGTGGCACCGGACAGGATGGCCTGCGACAGCACCGGATAACGAGACCGGATCAACCGATGGTTGGCCACCGCACTGTTGCTGACCCCGGCGCCGATCAGCACCCCACCGCCGGCGGTGGGCTCGATGGTGTCCAGTCCGATCCGGCCGATGTCGATCAGCGCGGGCGGTGATTCCACGCCGGTCTTCATCAGATCCAGCAGATTGGTGCCGCCGGCGAAGTAGCGGGCACCTGCGGCGCCGGCGTCGATCGCATCCGCAACGCTCGCCGCATGCCGGAATTCGAAGGTCAACACGGCGCATCCCCGGCCACGTCGGCGATGGCGGCCACAATGTTGGCGTAGGCCCCGCACCTGCAGATGTTTCCGGCCATTCGTTCACGGATCTCGTTGTGCGACAGGCACGGTGGGCCATCGACGACGTCTGCGCGCGGGCCGTCGAAGGTGCTGGCGCACAGGTCTCCCCTGGCGTGCTCACGCAGCACGGCATGCGCGGACGACAGTTGGCCCGGTGTGCAATACCCGCACTGGAATCCGTCGTGCTCGATGAAGGCCTGCTGCAGCGGGGTGAGGCTGTCACCGTCGGCCAGACCTTCGACCGTGGTGACCTCGGCGCCATCGATCGACACGGCCAGCGTCAGGCAGCTCAGGACCCGCTCCCTGTCGACGTGCACGGTGCACGCGCCGCACAGTCCGTGATCGCAGCCCTTCTTGGTGCCGGTCAGGCCGAGCCGTTCCCGCAGCACATCCAGCAGCGTCGACCGGACATCGATGCCCATCTCGGTGTCGGCTCCGTTCACACGTAATTTCACAGGCCCTCCTCGCCGAACGGCACCATCAGGTTCTCGCAGGTGATCGGTAGATCCCGCAACCGTTTTCCGGTCGCGTGGTGTATCGCATTGGCGACTGCGGCCGGTACCCCGCAGGTGCCGATCTCACCGATACCGCGCACCCCGATGGGGTCCAGCGCGTAGTCGGGCACATCGACGAAACGAATGTCGAACTCCGGCCGGTCGGCGTGCGTGGGCACGTAGTACTCACCGATCAATTGGGCCGTGCGCGGGTCGTGGGCCACCTGTTCCAGCAACGCCATCCCGATGCCGAACGTGATACCCCCCATGACCTGATTGGTGGCGAGCTTCGGGTTGAGCACGCGGCCGCAGTCGAGGACGGCCGTCCAGCGGGTCACGGTGGCCCGGCCGATCTGTTCGTCGACCTCGACCTCGCAGAAGTGCGCCCCGAACGACTGTGAGACCGGCCCGGTTTCGTCTGCTCCCCCGGTCGACGTCGTGAAGCTCAGTGCGGCAAGGAGATCGCCGCCCCCTCGGCGCAGAAGCTCGGCCAGGCCGGCAGGTTGGCCGTCGTATTCGGGACAATGTTGAGCAAGGCGGTGTCGCCATTCCAGGGCCGCCGCGTGGACGGCGGACCCGACGGTCGCGGTGGTCTGCGATGCACCGCTGTAGGGGGCGTCCGGGAAGCGCGAGTCACCCGAGGTGAAGCGGACCTGCCGAAGGGGTAGTCCGCAGCCGTCGGCGGCGAGTTGTGTCATGACGGTACGCACCCCGGTACCGATCTCGTGGGTGGCCGACGCGAAGTGCACCACCCCGTCGGCGCTCGTCCGCACCGAACACCCGGCAGGCATCCGGCGGCCGGGGTAGGTGGCCGTGGCCATCCCCCAGCCGATCTGGACTCCGTTGCGGCGCATCGCCCGTGGCGTGGCCGGACGGTCCGCCCAGCCGAAGTGCTGCGCGCCGCGGCGGTAGCACTCGGCCAGATGCTTGCCCGAATATCGCCTGCCGCTAGGTTGGTCGGTGTCCGCGTCGTTGGCCAGCCGCAGCTCCACCGGATCCCGGCCGAGTGCCGTCGCGAGTTCGTCCATCGCGACTTCCAGCGCGAACAGGCCCGGCGCCTCACCGGGGCCACGCATGAAACACGGTGTCGGCGCGTTGATCCTGGCTACCGTGTGCGACACCGCGAGCCGCGGTGACCGATAGAGGAACCGGGCCGACAGGCCCACGGGCTCGCAGAAGTGCGCCACGGTGGAGGTTTCGGTGAGGGTGTGTTGCTCCGTGCTCAGCAGCGCGCCGTCGGTGCCGGCGACCAGGGCCAGTCGCTGGTCGGTATGTGGCCGATGTCCGGTCGAGGTGAACATCTGGTTGCGGGTCAACACAAGTTTCACCGGGCGCCCGATGTCGCGTGCAGCGACCGCGCACAACACCACGTGCATCCACAGGAAGCTCTTGGAACCGAAAGCGCCGCCGACGAATTCGGACACGATCCGGACGCGACGCTCCGGGATGCCGAGGTAGGCGGCCAGGGCCCGGCGTTCGCCGGTGATCCACCGGGTGCTGTCGTGCACCGTGAGCGTGTCACCCGCCCATTCGGCGATGGTGGCCGACAACTCGATCGGGTAATGGGTGTTGCGGGCCGTGGTGTAGCGGGCCGCGACCCCTATTCCGCCGGGTTCTGCTGCCGGTCCGCGATGGTCCTGCAGTTTCTCCTCGTCAAGTTTGACGAAATGGTCCGGCCGGTAGGTGCCGTGCCGGACCACCCCGTCGGCCCGGTCGGCCGGGACCGGCTCCGCGAGTACCTGATCGGCACTCAATTGTGCTGGCGTGCTGCGATATTCGAACCTCATCAGGGAGGCAGCGTGCGCCGCGTTCTCCCACGAGTCGGCCACCACCAACGCCAGGTGCTGTCCCACGTGCTGCACCGTCAGGTCCGAAAGAGGTGGCCGGCGCTCCAGCGGCAGGTCCCAGGTCAGGTCCTCGGGCAGCACATGCAGCGGAGGGCAGTTCAGGGGCGTCAGCACATGTAGCACCCCCGGCGCGGCGGCCGCGGCCGTCGCGGCGGCGGCCACCGATTCGCGCGTCACCTCGCCGTGCGCGATCTCGGACTGCACCAGTGCCGCGTAGGTGACGCCCGCCGTCGCGGTGTCCGCGGCATAGCGCGTGGCCCCTGTGACCTTATCGCGGCCCTCGACACGGTCGACCGACGTCATGCCGGCGCGTCCAGCGGGTTGCTCTTGCGGACGATCAGCGGGTCGGCGGGTGTGAAGGGGAAGGTGGGCAGGTCGTCGATGTGGGTGTTGAACGCGGCGGCCAGCACCTCACGAGAGTACGCACTGGCGGAGGCGCGGTAGCCGATGTCCGCGGGGAACGGCTGGTCGAAGAAGATCAGGAAGTGCCATGGGTCGGTCCCGGTGTTCTCGATGTGGTGCGGGTAGGCCCGCGGGATGAAGTACATGTCGCCCGTGGTCATCGACCAGGTGTCCAGCGTCCCATCGGGATTCATGATGGTCATGCGCGCGTCGCCGTGCTGCACGTAGCCCATCTCGGCGGTCACCGGATGCCAGTGCGGCTCCCGCATCCCGTCCTCGGCCACGCGCAATGAGTACATGGAGATGTTCTTCAGCGCAGGCCAGAACTGGTCGCGGGCGAAGCGGGCATTTCCGTAGACATAGGTCAGTCCCGCGGGCAGGCCTTCGATGTCGAACTTGTGGGGGTCGTTGAAATACGCCGAGTCCGGGATCTGCGGGGCGCCGACGCGCGCGGCCAGTTTGTGATCGGCGGGTGGATTGGGCGGGAGAGTTCCAGCGTCGCGGCGGATCTTGCTCAGGTCAGAGGCGGGCAGGTCGTAGGTGTTGCCCAGCACGGCATCGGTGAAAGCGCCGAACGTCGCGCCCAGGCCGAAATCCTCGGGGCGTTCGTCGCGGAAGGCGATGATGAACTCACATGTCTCGCTGCCGATGTTCTCGATGTGATGCAACGAGCCGGACTCCACGTGGAACATCTGTCCCGCCGTCACGATGAAGCTGGAGAACTTGCTCCCGTCGTCGAGCACGGACACCAGCGCGGTGCCGGCGACGCAGTAGGTCAGCTCGTTGGCGTTGGCGTGCCAGTGCGGGGTACGCATGGCACCCGGGTTCAACAACACGCGCTTGATGGACAGGCCCTTCAGGATGGGCAGGTTGTCGGCGGTGATGCGGCGCATCGAGCCGAGCTCGTTCTCTTCGACGATCTCGCCGTCGAGCAGGGACAGGGTGTGTGCGCTTCGGGTCAGTGATGCGGTCATTTTCGTCTCCTCGCTGAGTTGTTCGATGACTTCAGCCTGCTCCTGCCGCTGCACCGGTGTCTGCGAAGCTGGCCGCCAATCACCGGGTAGTGCTAACCCCCAGATCGCCCGCACGCCGTGTCCCCCGGCGGCTGAGGTGCGAGAATGTCGCGTGCCCATTCGAGTTGTCATCGCAGACGATGACGTACTGCTGCGTGAGGGGCTCGCCAGCCTCCTGCAGCGATCCGGTTTCGAGGTCGCAGGGCAGGCCGGTGATGCGGACGGGCTGCTGGCGGCGGTGCGCGAACACCGACCGGCGCTGGTGCTCACCGACATCCGGATGCCGCCCACCCACAGCACGGAGGGGCTGGACGCCGCGCGCACCATCCGCGCCGAGTTCCCCGACACCGGGATCGTCGTGCTCTCAGCACATATCGACGTCGAGCACGCCACCGAGCTGCTCGCCGGCGGGCGAGCCATCGGGTACCTGCTCAAGACGCGCGTCACCGACGTCGACGATTTCGTCGACACGCTCAACCGGGTGTCCGCCGGGGCCTCGGTCATCGATCCGGCTCTGGTGACCGAGCTGGTGTCGGCACGCCGGCGCAATGATCCGCTGGCCGCGCTCAGCGCTCGGGAGCGCGAGGTGCTCTCTCTGATGGCCGAGGGGCTGTCCAACGCCGGCATCGGCCGTCGGCTCTGGGTGACGGAGGGCACGGTGGAAAAGCACGTGCGCAGCATTCTGACCAAATTGGATCTCCCGGAGACCGGGGACGACCATCGGCGGGTGCGCGCGGTGATCGTCTACCTCGATTCGCTCTGAGGTCAGCGGGCGAGCAGGCCCCGGATCGCCTCGGGCGACAACGCGAACTTCGGCAGGAAGCCACGGGCCGGGCTGGCAGCGATCAGATCGGCGAAATCCTGCTCGTCGTGCGTGGAGATGAGGATCACCGGGACGTCGGTGAGTTGCTCGGCGACGTCGAAACCGCTGTCGGCGCCCAGGTCGACGTCCACGAGGGCGACGTCGGGTTCGAGTCGCCTGCTGGCCGTCAGCGCTCCGGCCCCGTCGGTGGCGGTGCCCACCACGGTGATCCCGCCGTGCGCCAGCATCGTCGTCGCAGCGTCCCGGAAGGCGGCACTGTCATCGACGATGAGTGCACGCACCACAGGTGAACCGGACATGGTCCAAGCTTGTCAGCAGCCCGCCGGTTGGGCATTACCGCTAGCCGGAAAGGTTTCTGTGAACTTTCGCAATAACATCTCGGGAGTGAACTGGCATTCGTGGTCCACCCGGCTGCTGGCGCAGATCGTGCGGCCGACCGCACGCCCCGTGGGCTGGGGCATCGTGGTGGCGGCAGCATTCATCGTCGCTGAGACGCTGCTGGTGCTGGCGCTCAAGCGGGTGGCGCCCGACGATGCGTTCGGCGCGGTGTTCCTGCTCGGCGTGCTGGTGGTATCCGCGGGCTGGGGGTTCGGCCTGGCGCTGGCGACCTCGGTGGCCAGCACACTGGTCTACGCCTACTTCCATCTGGACGGCCGGGACACGTTGGCGCCGGCGGTCGGCGTCTTCCTCACCCTCGCCTTGGTGACCAATGTGCTTGTCGGACAGGCTCGTCTGCGCACCGCGGAGGCCGAACAGCGCCGCCGCGAGGCGAGCGTACTGGCCGATCAGCAGGCCGCACTGCGCCGGGTGGCGACCCTGGTGGCGCGGGGCGCGTCGCCGTCGGATGTGTACGACGTCGCAGTGTCGGAACTGGCGCACAGTCTCGGTGCCGAACACGTCACGCTGCTGCGCTACGAATCAGACGACCGAGCCGTGGTGCTCGCCGCGAGCGATCCGAGGGCTTTTGCTGTCGGACAACGATTCTCGTTGCGCGGGGACAATGTCGGCACACGTATCCGCAGCGCGGGCGTGGCGGCGCGCATCGACGACTACCGCGCGGCGACCGGCGAGGTGGCCACCGCACTCAGCGAGCTCGGGATGCGTTCGGGCACGGGCGCACCCGTCATCGTGGACGGCGAGACCCGGGGTGCGCTCGTCGTGGCCTGGCCCGACCCGATTGCCATCCCCGATCACGCCGAGGCGCACATCCGCGACTTCGCCGACCTGGTCTCCACCTCGATCGCCAACGCCGAGACCCGCGCCGAGCTCACCGCGTCGCGGGCCCGCATCGTCGCCGCCGCGGATCAGGCCCGGCGCGGATTCGAGCGGGACCTCCACGATGGCGCCCAACAACGGATCGTCGCGCTGAGCCTGCAGTTACGCGCGGCCGAGGCCGCCGCGGACGGGGCCGTGCGCGAGCAACTTTCGGCCATCGTCGACGGCCTGGCCGGGCTGTATGCGGACCTGCAGGAATTGTCGCGGGGTATGCACCCGGCCATCCTGTCCAAGGGCGGGCTGGTCCCGGCGATCCGGACGCTGGCCCGCCGCTCACCGGTGCCGGTGGAGCTGGAGTTGCACGTCGAGGCCCGTCTGCCCGAGTCCGTGGAGGTGGCGGCCTACTACGTGGTGGCCGAGTCCCTGACCAATGCGGCGAAATATGCCGAAGCCGAGGTGGTGACGGTGTGTGCGATAGCCGACGACGCCGCCCTGCGTCTGTCGGTGGCCGACGACGGGGTCGGCGGTGCGGTGGCGGGCGGCGGCTCCGGATTGGTCGGCCTGCGGGACCGGGTGGAAGCGCTGTCGGGCGAGTTCGGGGTGGTCAGCACTGCTGGTGCGGGGACGACAGTCACCGCGACGATCCCGTTCAGCGCGTGAAAGGCAGAACCTGGCAGACGTGCTCCGGCACCGGCGCGGGACGCGCCATCGCCACGTTGCCGACGTAGGACGGATGGCGGCGCTTGGCCAGAACAAGTGCGCGCATGTTGTGACGGGCACGGCGCGGCGCGAGTTCGACGACGTTGCTCTCGACATTCCCGGTGGTTGCCATGACGTTCCTCCTGTGCGGTAGTCCAACCGACATCTTCGAGATTGCGCCGCGAACAGAGGAAGTCCTTCAACGTTTGCCGTGAACTTCCTAAGAAAGACCTGCCTGCGGTGTGATGGCAAGCACACTCATGGCTTCGGCCAGGTGTAGTCACGGCCGTCCCGGGGTACTACCGACGGCACGAAACACCTGGTGAGGAGTGAGCATGCGATTGCGACGGAGTGCGCTGACGACTCCCGGGATCACCCGGAAGCGCCGCGGCAAAGGGTTCAGCTATTACGGCCCCGACGGGACCGTGTTGCGTGACGAAGCCACCGTCACACGGATCACGGACCTGGTGATCCCACCGGCCTGGAAGAAGGTCTGGATCAGCCCGTTCCCACAGGGCCACATCCAGGCCGTGGGCACCGACGTTGCCGGCCGGCGGCAATACCTCTACCACGAGCAGTGGCAGCAGGAGCGCGCCGAGGAGAAGTTCGACCGGGTGCTGGAGATGTCCACCCGCCTGCCCGCATGGCGGGAACACGTCGCCGCGGATCTCGGCGGCAAGGGCCTGAGTCGCGCCCGGGTGCTGGCGCTCGCGCTGCATCTGCTCGACAGGGGGTACTTCCGGGCGGGCGGTGAACAGTATGCGGAGGAGAACGAGTCCTACGGTCTGGCGACGTTGCTGTGTTCGCACGTTCGGGTCAGTGGCAGCGCCGTGTCCTTCGACTACCCGGCCAAGAGCGGCGTGCAGCGGCAGCTGGAGTTGGACGACCCGCAGGTGGCCAGGGCAGTCAAGGCCTTGCTCCGCCGTGGCAGCGGTACCGAGCGACTGCTGGTGTGCCGGGCGGCGTCGGGTTGGACAGATATCCACGCCGACGATCTCAACGCACGGTTCAAGGAACTGGTCGGGGCCGACTTCAGCGTGAAGGACCTGCGCACCTGGCACGGGACGGTGCTGGCCGCCGCGGCGTTCGTGGACGCCGACCCCCCGGTGTCCCAGCGTGTGGTGAAGCGGGTGGAGTCGGCCGTCATGAAAGAGGTGTCCGCCGAGCTCGGGAACACACCCGCCGTCGCCCGCAGTTCGTATGTGGATCCGCGGGTGGTCGCCGGCTACGAACAGGGCCTGACCATCGCCGCGGCCGCGCGCCGCGCCGCGAAGGCCACAGATCCAGTTGCGGCGCAAGCCATTCTGGAGAAGGCGACGCGCAACCTGATCAACAAGGTCGACAAGGGCAACGCCGCGTCACGCCGGCCGACGGGCGCGCCGATGCCCACGGCCGCCTGACCGGTGTGACTCGGACTCCGGACGGGTAACCCACCACCATGGACAACAAGTCGTCTGTCAACGGACCGTTCGCCGGGTTCGTGTTCGCCCTGCTGTTCAGCGCTCCCGTGGTGTTCTCCATCGCAGCGCTGAGCCTGGGGTGGACGGGTCCGGGTGTCGCCGCAGCCATCGTCGCGCTCGCGGCGCTCGGCATCGCGCTGGGTGTGTCGAATCAAGAGGGACGCCGACACAGCCGTCGTTGAGTAGGAACGGCTAGAAGTCCCAGTCCTCGTCCTCGGTGACCACGGCCTTGCCGATCACATAGCTCGACCCCGAGCCGGAGAAGAAGTCGTGGTTCTCGTCGGCGTTGGGGCTCAGCGCCGACAGGATCGCGGGGTTGACGTCGGTCTCGTCCTTCGGGAACAGCGCCTCGTACCCGAGGTTCATCAGCGCCTTGTTGGCGTTGTAGCGCAGGAACTTCTTGACATCCTCGCTCAGGCCGACGGCGTCGTAGAGGTCCTGGGTGTATTCCACCTCGTTGTCGTACAGCTCGAAGAGCAGCTCGTAGGTGTAGTCCTTGAGCTCCTGGCGCTTGGCCTCGTCCACCAGCGCCAGGCCCTTCTGGAACTTGTAGCCGATGTAGTAGCCGTGCACGGCCTCGTCGCGGATGATCAGCCGGATCATGTCGGCGGTGTTGGTCAGCTTGGCGCGGCTGGACCAGTACATCGGCAGGTAGAAGCCCGAGTAGAACAGGAAGCTCTCCAGCAGCGTGGAGGCCACCTTGCGCTTCAGCGGGTCGTCACCCTTGTAGAAGTCCATCACGATCTGCGCCTTGCGTTGCAGATTCGGGTTCTCCTCCGACCAGCGGAACGCCTCGTCGATCTCGGTGGTGGAGCACAGCGTGGAGAAGATGTTGCTGTAGCTCTTGGCGTGCACCGACTCCATGAACGCGATGTTGGTGTAGACGGCTTCCTCGTGCGGGGTCAGCGCGTCGGGGATCAGGCTGACGGCGCCGACGGTGCCCTGGATGGTGTCCAGCAGCGTCAGGCCGGTGAACACCCGCATGGTGAGCTGCTTCTCGGCGGCGGTCAGGGTGCCCCAGGACGGGATGTCGTTGGATACCGGCACCTTCTCCGGCAACCAGAAATTGCCGGTCAGCCGGTCCCACACCTCCGCGTCTTTGTCGTCCTGAAGCCGGTTCCAGTTGATGGCCGAGACACGGTCGATCAGCTTCATTCCTTCGGACACCTTGGACCCCAATTCGAAACGTGGTGAGTGACTGCCACGACACTACAACTGGGGTGCGACACCGCGCCGCAACACAACAACTTGTGTTCGCGTGTCGGCGTCATCTACTTGCTGAACTCGTACTCGCGCGCCTGGAACTGCCTGGTCGCCAGCCAGTACTGCCAGGTCATCCCGCTCCACAGGGTGCGGTTGACGCCATGGGAGTCCATGTACCAGCTCTGGCAACCGCCGGTGCTGAACACCGTGTCGGCCAGATCGTGTTGCAGCTGCGCGTTGAAATCGTCCTGGGCCCGCCGCGTCGGGGACAACGCCTTGGCCCCCGCGGCGTCGGCCGCGGCGATGGCCTGCGCGACGTAGCGGATCTGCGACTCGATCATGAACACCACCGAGTTGTGCCCCAGTGCGGTGTTCGGCCCCAGCAGGAAGAACAGGTTGGGCATACCGGCCACCGCGATCCCCCGGTGCGCGGCGATGCCCTCGTTGTTCCAGCGGTCCACCAGGTCCTCGCCGCCGGCGCCCTTGATGTCGACGTAGGTGTAGGAGTCGGTGACGTGGAAGCCGGTGGCCCACACCACCACGTCGGTGGGGTGCTCGACACCGTCGCGGGTGACGATGCCCGTCGGCGTCATCCGCGCGATGCCCTCGGTGACGACGTCGGCCTTCGGGTTTGCGATGGCCCGGTAGTAGGTGTCCGAGTTCAGGATTCGCTTACAGCCCGCGGTGTAGCTGGGGGTCAGCTTGCGGCGCAGGACAGGATCTTTGATGCTGCGGTTGATGTTCCAGCGGCCCAGCCACTCGCCGATCGTGAGCAGCCGCGGCTGCTGCGTCATCGCGAAGCCGACGCCCTCATGGATCCAGTAGATGCCGGCTCGCATCAGCGCGCGAGCGCCGGGGACATAGGTGAACAACCGCCGGATCCATTGCGGGAAAGCGTTGTTCGGCCGCGGCATCACCCACGCCGGGGTGCGCTGGTACAGGTCCAGCCCGGCCACCTCGTCGATGATCGCCGGCACGATCTGGATAGCGCTGGCGCCGGTGCCGATCACCGCCACCCGCTTACCGGAGATGTCGACGCTGTGGTCCCACTGCGCGGAGTGGAACACCGCGCCGGTGAACGTCTCGGCCCCCTCGATCTCGGGGATCGAGGGGATGTGCAGGCCGCCCGCTCCGGACACCAGGAACTGCGCGATGTACTCCTGGCCGGCTTTGTCGAAAACGTGCCAGCGCGAGTCGCTCTCGTCCCAGTGCGCGCGATCCACGTAGGTGTCGAACCGGATGTTGCGCCGCAGCCCGTACTTGTCGGTGACGCCCTTGAGGTAGTCGAAGATCTCCGGCTGGAACGACCACATGTGCGTCCAGTCCGGCTTGGGCTCGAACGAGAACGAGTACATGTGCGACGGGATGTCGCAGGCGCAACCGGGATATGTGTTGTCCCGCCAGGTGCCGCCGATCTCACCGGCTTTCTCCATGATCAGGAAGTCCACACCCTGACGTTTCAGGGCAATGCCCATGCCCAGTCCGGAGAATCCGGATCCGATGATCAGTGCGCGGGTGGTGATGGCGGACATACCCAAACCCTACCTGGGAACGGCGGTACCGGATACCCGCAAAGAGGTCAGGCCCGAAGGTCGATCTGCTGCAGTTTGACGGCGCTGCTGATCGGCTGATCGGGGTCGATCACGACGCCGACCAGTTCGCCGGTGCCGTTCACCGCGCCCATCATGATCGTCGTCATATGGGCGACGAACTGGTCCATCGGCATGCGGCGGGTGCCGTCCTCGTCGGCCCCCAGCCACCAGTCGGTGGCCGCCGCGGCGGTACCGAACAACGCGAAGGCGGCCAGTTCGAACACCGCCGGGTCCAGATGCATGTCCTCCAACTCGCCACTGACCATCTCCGCGATGGCCAGGGTGATGTCGCGGCCGCGGTTCACGGTGCTCATCGCGGCCGACGACTGGTCGGCGAACCGGCCCTGGAGCAGGAATCGCACCACGTTCGGATGCTGGTCGACGAGCTCCACGTAGTGCTCGACGGCCCGGCCGATGATCTGGCGCGCGGAGTCCTTCTCGATGTTGATCGACGGAATGACGGCGGCCCACAACATGTCGCGCATGCGCTCGCCGATCTGGGCGAACATGTCGGACTTGTCGGTGAAGTGCCGGTAGATCTTCGGCTTGGCGGTGCCCGCTTCCTCGGCGATCTCGCGGACGCTGACGTTGGGTCCGAGCCGGTCGATGGCCCGGAATGCCGCGTCGATGATCTCCGCGCGCACCTTCTTGCGATGCTCGCGCCACCGCTCGCTGCGCGCGTCGACCTTCACCCCGGGTTGCCCGACGGGCAGCGGAATGGCGGGAAGAGATGGTCTACGCACCCACCCACTGTACCGGGCGGGCGGTCTCTGACCTGCCCTGACCGCGCCGTACGCCATCCGCGAACCGAGCAGCTCCGAATAAGTTCGGTAGCATCGAGCCGACACAAGGACTTTGAATGGGGCGTAACAATGACGGCCAGATATGACCTGGTCATCGCGGGTGGGGGCCCTTCTGGATCGGCGGCTGCCTGGCAGGCCGCGCAGACGGGCGCACGGGTGATCGTCTTGGACAAGGCGGATTTTCCCCGGGACAAACCCTGCGGTGACGGACTGACCGCGCGCGCGGTCAGCTACCTGCAGAAGATGGGCTTGGCCGACGAGGTGGCCCAGTATCACCGGATCAACAAGGTGACGGTGTACAGCCCGAGCGCGTGGGAGTTGTCCTTCCCGCGCCGCCCCGGGATGCCCAATCACGGTCATACCGCCAGCCGCACCGACCTCGACCTCAAGCTGCTCAAGCATGCCGAGTCCGCGGGCGCCGAGGTGCGCCAGGGCGCCGAGGTGGCCGGTCCCGAATTCGACGCCAACGGCCGCGTCGTCGGCGTCGTGCTCAAGAGCGGCGAGAAGGTGCTCGGCGACGCCGTCATCGCGGCAGACGGGGCGTACTCCCCCATCAAACGGGCGCTCAAGCTCGATTCCGAATACAACGGCTACTCGGCCATCGCCATCCGCTCCGAGATGCATGCCAACCGTCCCGACGGCGACAGCATGGACATCTACCTGAAGCTGCAGTTCCAGGGCGACCAGTTACCGGGTTACGGCTGGGTGTTCCCCATGGGCAACGGCGTGTTCAACATCGGTCTGGGCTACGTCAACAGCTACAAGAATTGGCAGTCCATCAACGCCACGCAGTTCCTCGGCGAGTTTCTGCGCTCACTGCCGCACGAGTGGGATCTGCCGCCGATCGAGGACCTCAAGAAGAACAAGAGTGTCCGGGCGTGGCGCTTGCCGATGGGCTTCACGGCGTGGCCGCCATGGCGCCCCGGAGTCCTGTTCACCGGCGATTCGCTCGGTGCCGGTAAGCCGGCATCCGGCGCCGGTATCTCCAAAGCGCTCGAATCCGGTTTGGCCGCAGGCGAATGCGCCATCGCGGCGCTGCAGAACGGCGGCCCTGATGACTTCACCAACTATGCGCTGCGAATGGAAGCCGCGTGGGGCAAGGAGTATCGGCGCGGCCGCTACATGCACAAGCTGATCGGTTACCCGAAGGTCGCCGACGCCGGCATCAAGCTGATCGACAACGCCGCTTTCCGGGACCGGATGCTCAAGTCGCTGTACAAGAAGGCGCAGGGTCCGGACCACCACAAGGTGTAGCGATCCGTGGAGCCGCACCCGTATTCGTTACGGCTGCGGCTCCACTGATCGCGGGTGGAGGACGTACTGCAGGTGCTCGTCGACCGCCGCGAACCCGATCCGCCGATACACCCGGTTGGCGACGGCGTTCGTCGCATCGGCGAACAGCACCACCTCGCGGGCACCCCGTCGGTGGGCATGCCGCGCCGCGGCGACGGTGACCGCCGCGGCGTAACCCCGCCCGCGGCGCTCCGGCGGGGTGTAGACGGGGCCGATGCGGGACATGCCCGCCAACGGTGCGTGCACGCGGGCCATGCTCACCGGAACCGATCCGGCGGTCCACACCACGATGTCCCCGTCTGCGTGGGCGATCTCGTCCAGATGAGCCCGCCGCGCAACCAGGTCGGATTCCGCGCCGAAAGCCTCGACGAAGAAGGCGTCGAGCCAGCCGACGAGGAGTGCCACGTCGCGTCCGAGCGCGAGCCGGCCCT
>JAHFVC010000380.1 GCA_023264765.1 Mycobacterium sp.
ATCCGAGATCAGCGCCCAGACTTGCGGCACCGGGGCGTTGATGTCGATCTGGGCCTGCAGTAGCGGGGAACCCATTGCGTGCCTTTCTGTTTCAGTCGACGAGTCCGCGTTGCGCGCCGCGGTCACCGCGGCGGGCGGAGCGCAACTGCAACAGGAAGATGGAGGTGCCGAGCACGCCGACGCCCAGCCCGGCGACCGTGATCGGCCGCCAGTCGTGCAGGGCGGGAACGGTGAAAGCCAGGACGACCGCGATGAGCCAGCCGGCCGCGATCGCGATGATGACCGGCACCGGTTCCAGCAGCCTGGCCGGTAACGGGGGCGGCTCGAGCGGGGGACCTGCCGAATCTTCCGTCATCGCCTCACAACCTAGTCGATGTCCTCTGGGTATTGTCTTGCCCTGTGACAGACGTCGACTCCAGGTTGCCGAGCGATCTGTCGTTGGCTGTGATCAGGCTGGCCAGGCAGTTGCGCTTCCGCCGTCCCGACTCACCGGTGTCCCTGTCGCAGCTCTCCGCGCTGTCCACGGTGGCCAAAGAAGGGCCGATGACCCCGGGTGCGCTGGCCATCCGTGAGCGGGTCCGGCCGCCGTCGATGACACGCGTGATCGCCTCGCTGGTGGACCTCGGCTTCGTCGACCGCTCGGCGCACCCGGACGACCGCAGGCAGGTGTTGGTGGCGATCTCGGCCGCCGGGACCGACCTGCTGGAGGCCGAACGCAAGGCCAGCCGGGAATGGCTGCAGCAGCGGCTGGCGGAACTGACCGCCGAACAGCGCAAGACGCTGTTGGACGCGGCCGATCTCATGCTGGCCATCGTCGACGAAGGTCCGGCGAACTGACCGACGTCATCGACATCGCGGATCCGGCCGATCCGCGTCTGGACGACTTCCGCGATCTCAACAGCGTCGACCGCAGGCCGGACCTGCCCAGCGGCAAGGGTTTGGTGATCGCCGAGGGCGTGCTGGTGGTGCAGCGCATGCTCGCTTCCCGGTTCACCCCGCGGGCGTTGCTGGGCACCAACCGCAGGCTCGGCGAGCTGGCGGCCGATCTGGCGGGTGTGGACGTCCCGTACTACCGCGCCAGCGCCGAGGTGATGGCGGCGGCCATCGGTTTCCACCTCAATCGGGGCGTCCTGGCCGCGGCGCCGCGCCCGGCCGAGTTGACCGTCCAGGACGTGCTCGAGGGCGCCCGCACCATCGCGGTGCTCGAAGGTGTGAACGACCACGAGAACCTCGGTTCGATCTTCCGCAACGCCGCGGGCCTCGATGTCGACGCGGTGCTGTTCGGGACCGGCTGCGCCGACCCGCTGTACCGGCGCGCGGTGCGGGTGTCGATGGGCCACGCTCTGCTGGTGCCCTACGCGTGGGCGCCGTCCTGGCCACGTGAGCTCGATACCTTGCGCGACAACGGTTTCCGGGTACTCGCGATGACCCCCAACCCGGCCGTGGACACCCTGGCCGTGGCGATGGCGGGCCTGACCGGGGACAAGGTGGCGATCCTCGTCGGCGCCGAGGGGCCAGGCCTGGCTGAGCACACCATGAGGTCCGCCGACGTGCGCGTGCGCATCCCCATGGCGCGCGGGACCGACTCGCTGAACGTCGCCACGGCCGCGGCGCTGGCCTTTTACGAGCGGGCTAGGCTGGCTTGATGTCCGGCGAGACGACCACTCCCTGGGGGACCGGCCTGACCGTCGCCGGTTTCGTCGCGGCGCTGACCGCGGCGGCCATCATCGTGTTGAGCGTCGGACTGACGCGGGTGCATCCACTGCTCACCGTCGGGTTGAACCTGGTGGCGGTCGGCGGCCTGGCGCCGACGGTGTGGGGCTGGCGCACCCGGCCGGTGTGGCGCTGGTTCGTCCTGGGTTCCGGCGTCGGCGTGGCCGTCGGCTGGATTGCCCTGCTGGCGCTGCTCGTCAGCCGATGAGCCGGCGCGCCAATTCGGCGCGTGCCGTGGCGATCTCGTCGGTGCCGATGATGCGCAACACCACCTGATCGGCACCGGCCGCACGGTAGGCGCCGACGCGGTCGACGATCGTCGGGTAGTCGCCCCAGGCCGCGATCCCGTCCAGCAGCGGATCGCTGACCTGGTCGATGTCGGCTTCGGTGAAACCCTGCCGCAGCAGGTTGCGCCGATAGCCGCCCTGGGCGGCGAGGAATTCCAGTGGGCCGGCCACGGCGCGGCGGGCGGTCTCGCGATCCCGCGTCGGGACGATCATCAACAACACAGCCAGCAGGCTCTCCGGTCCCAGCGCTACCCGCGCTCCTGCCACCCACTCCGGTGTCACCAGGTACGGATAGGCGCCTGCGGTGCGGTCGCGAGCCAGGTCCAGCATGTTGGGGCCCAGTGCAGCCAGCACCCGGGTGCTGACGCCCGCGGCATCCAGATCATCCAGATATGCGTTGAGCGTGGCCATCGGGTGCGCGTCGTGCGCCCCGCCCAGGCCGAGCAGGAACCGGTCGGCGGGCAAGTCCCGGTGTGCGGCGATGACGTCGGCGGCCGGCACCCGGGACACTGCGACGATGCCGGTGGCGACCGGAATCGTGGTGGTCGCGCGTACCGCGGCCGCGACCATCGGCAGATTGCCCGAGCGCCAGAGGGTCGCGTAGCCGAGGTCCTCGGCTTCTCGTGCCTCGGCGGCCACGACCGTCGCGTCATCGGTGAACGGGTTGCTGCCCGCCAGCCCGATCGGGCCGAGTGCAATCATGGCCCGACCGTAGGACCTCAAGAAAAGTTGAGGTCAAGCGCTCAGCGCTGGGTCCCCGAGGAACGCACGCCCAGCAGCACGTCTTCCCAGGCGGGCACGGTGGCGCGGGCCTTGCGGGTGCGGGCCGGCTTGGGTGCCGGGGCGGCAGGCTGCGGTTCGGCTTCGGGCTCGGGCTCCACCACGGCTGCGGGCACGGGACTCGGGGCCGGCTCCGGAGTGGCCACCGGGGCGGGTGCGGGCACGGGGATCGGTGCCGCCGCGAAGTCCAGCTGAGCCACCGGCGCGACCGTGCGCAATTGGCGGGAGAAGTTCGGGTCGATCAATTCCGCGGCCCGTTCGTCGAACGCGGTGACGGTGCCGCCGTGCGAGCCGGGGGTGAACCGGAAGTGCGCGGTGTTGTCCGAGCGGCCCGCGGTCCAGGCCAGCTGCACGGTCCAGCGACCGTCCTCGTTGCGCCACGCATCCCAATTGGTGGCGTCGGGGTCCAGTCCGCGCGAGATCATCGCGGAGGTGACGGTCTCCAGCAGCGTGAGCACCGCCGGGCCGTCGGCCAGGATCGGGTGCGCCGCGGTGGCCAGTTCGGCCGCGCGGGCCCGCTCCAGCAGCACGGGGTTGGCGAATCGCTGCACCCGCTCGACGTCGGCGCCGGTGAACGCCGCGACCTGCTCGACGGAGGCGCCGGCCCGGATTCGGGACTGAATCTCCTTGGGCCGCAACGTTGTCGGCACCTCGACCTCGAGTTGGGTCTGGTTGGTGGTGGCCTTGTCGCCGCGTACCGCGGCACGCAACCGGTTGTCCACCCGAATGACGAATTTGTCGGCGGAGTCAGCCGCCTCGCAGATCAGGCGTTTGCCGTCCACGTCCAGCCCGACGACCTTGAGTTCGCGCATACTGACCTCCTGCGTGGACCCTACAGCGTTATCCGGCCGTTACCGGGCGGACACGCAGCGCCCGCTCAGAGATTCTCGACGACCCAGTCCACGCACGCCGTCAGGGCGCTGATGTCGTCGGGCTCCACGGCCGGGAACATCGCCACCCGCAGCTGGTTGCGGCCCAGCTTGCGGTACGGCTCGGTGTCGACGATGCCGTTGGCGCGCAGCACCTTGGCGACGGCGGCGGCGTCCACGTCGTCGTTGAAATCGATGGTGCCGACCACCTGGGACCGCAGCGCCGAATCGGCGACGAACGGGGTGGCGAACGACGCCTCCTCGGCCCATGAGTACAGCCGCTGCGACGAGTCGGCGGTCCGCTTGACGGCCCAGTCCAGCCCGCCGTTGCCCAGCAGCCAGTCGATCTGCTCGGCAAGCAGGATCAGCGTGCCGATGGCCGGCGTGTTGTAGGTCTGGTTCTTGAGGCTGTTGTCGACGGCGATGGGCAGCGACAGGAAGTCGGGCACCCAGCGGCCGGCGGCGGCGATGGCCTCGATCCGGGCGAGCGCGGCCGGCGACAACGACGCGATCCACAGCCCGCCGTCGCCGGCGAAGTTCTTCTGCGGGGCGAAGTAGTAGGCGTCGGTGTCGGCGATGTCGACGGGCAGCCCGCCGGCCGCCGAGGTGGCGTCGATGAGCACCAGCGCGTCGCCGGCGGGGCGTTGCACCGGCACCGCGACGCCTGTCGATGTCTCGTTGTGCGCCCACGCGACGACGTCGACCGACGGGTCCGACGTCGGTTCCGGTGCGGTGCCGGGGTCGGTCTTGATGATGATCGGGTCGCCGACGAACGGGTTCTTGGCGACGCAGGAGGCGAACTTCGCGCTGAATTCGCCGTAGGTCAGGTGCAGCGACCGCTTGTCGACCAGGCCGAATGCGGCGGCGTCCCAGAACGCGGTGGAACCGCCGTTGCCCAGGACGATCTCGTAGCCGTCGGGCAGGGCGAACAGCTGGCGCAGCCCGTCGCGGACCCGGCCCACCAGGTTCTTGACCGGGGCCTGCCGATGGGAGGTGCCGAACAGGTCGCCCGCGGCTGCCAGGGCTGCCAGTTGCTCGGGGCGCACCTTGGACGGTCCGCACCCGAAGCGCCCGTCGTGCGGCTTGATATCGGCGGGGATCGTCAGTTCAGCCATGGTGCTCAGATTATCGGCCCGCGGCAACCGGTTTGACGGCCGGTGCGCCTCAGGGGGCCTGAGGCACCACGTAGGTCGGCTGGAAGGGGTTCTGCCCGTTCTCGATCGCGATGGCCCGCAGGTAGGCGTCGACGTCGGGATAACCGGCGATCTCGGCCTGCTTCTGCAACGCGCGCTGGCGGGCCAGCTCGGTCTGGGCCTGCGCTGCCGCTTTGTCGGCCTCGGCTTTGGCCTTGGCGGCGTTGGCGTCGGCCACGCCCTTGGCCTCGGCGGCCCTGGCGTCGGCGATCGCCTTCTGTTCGGCGATGATCGCCTCCTTGAGCCCGGATTCGACCGGGTCCGGCTTCATGACGGTCACCTGGAAGTTGGTGAAGAACTCGCGCCCGTCGGTGCGGGCCCGTGACGCCCCGGGTAGTGCATCGCGCAGCGCGTTCTGGAACTCGATCCGGACCTTCTCGTCGTTCCAGATCTCCCGCCAGGTGTACTTCTGGGCGACGCTGATGAGCACCTGCTCGGCAGGCTGTCCGATGACGTAACGCAGCAGGTTCACCCAGCCGGTGGTGACCAGGCCGTTGTCGTCCAGCCAGCCTTGGTACTTGGTACCGAAGTCGCGATGGAAGTCCATCAGCATGGCGCAGTCGGTGGTCAGGTCGAAGGTGATGACGACGGGGACGCGCAGTTCGGCGGGGGCGGTCGCGTTGGACACCACGATGGTGGGCTCGGCCTCGGAGTCGGGGCTGCCGGTCGCGTCCCAGCTGATCTGCCGGGACGGGTAGCGGTAGGCCTTGAAACCGCCGGGCGGGTTGAACTCGGAGGTTTCGGGGTTGATGCAGCCCTCCACCTTCGGGTCGGTGGGGATCAGGGCGTAGTCGTCCACCTTGACCGCGGTCTGCCCGGGGCCGATCTGGGTGGCACAACTGGACAGCACCGTGCCGGAGATCAGCACGCCGACGACCAGTACGGCGCCGATCACCACACCCTTGACCTTGCGATTGACCGGCATCCGCATTCCTTTTGTCCGCGCTGTGAGACAGCTGGGAGTGTAGCCAGTAGGTAGCCGTTGCGCGTCATCTGTCGGCAGGTATTCCTCGAGACGCGCCGCGGCCGGTGGCCGGCGCCGCTGTGTCCGCGATGCGTCGTGCGCGGAGGTTTGGACGGCCCTGGTGGGCGGGTAGTTCCGGGTCGACGCAGGATGCGTCGCCGGGATTGACATATCGGCGTGATGGCGGCGTGAAACTCACTTCGCGCCATCAGATCATGCCCGTCTAGCAACGTTTATCTGCAATATTTCTGCCGGATGCGGCTACTCGTCCGGATATCAGCAAATCCTCAGTTCCGAGGATGGACTTTTACTCGATACCTGCGGTACCGTCTAGACAAGAGGCCGTTCGATGTAAACCTCATGGAGGGATTCCAGTGGCTAGAACGAAGATGATCCGGCGTTGGCGCAAGAACATGGACGTCACCGAGGACACCCGGTATGTCGAGATGCTCAACACCCTGTCCGAGGGTTCGGTGCGGCGGAACTTCAACCCGTACAAGGACATCGAGTGGGACTCACCCGAGTTTGCCGTGATCCCCAATGACGAGCGGTGGGTGCTGCCCGCCACGGATCCGATCGGTTCGCACGCCTGGTACCAGGCCCAGCCCCTGGAACGCCAGATCGAGATCGGCATGTGGCGCCAGGCCA
>JAHFVC010000083.1 GCA_023264765.1 Mycobacterium sp.
CCAAAGCCAAAAGCAAGCCCGCGAACAGGCCAGGCAACAGATAACCGTTGTTCATCATGTTTTTCCTTCGAGATTGGGGACCTCGGTCCCCAGGTCGCCGATCACCACATCGACGGGTACGCCTGCGGCAGCGCTCGCGGCCGCTTTGACCCGCTCAGCGGTGGGGAGCAGGGGTTCGTGCAGAGCCAGGACGACATGCACGACCGCGCCTTTGCTGCCGAGCCGCACGCCCGCCACCGTGCGGCCGGGTAGATGCGTCGCAGGTACACCCGGGCCGGAATGCAGGCCGATCACACCGTCGACTGCGGTGACCGCAGCGACGACGCGATCGACCTGCTCGGCAGCGCTTGGTTCCGTCACTGGACGCGCGGTAGCGCGTCGCCGGCGGCGTCGCTGCGATCGTCGTCATCGGCGAAGTGGACGTCATGCACGGTGATGTTGACCTCCGTCACTTCGAGTCCGGTCATGTTCTCGACCGCCGATATCACGTTGGAGCGAATTCCGTCCGCGAGATCGTGGATGGCCACCCCGTACTCGGCGACGATGCCGATATCCACCGCCGCCTGCCGCTCGCCCACCTCGACGCTGACGCCCTGGGTGAGGTCGCGTGCGCCGGGTAGCGTCTCACGCAATTTGCCGACCACCCGGGCCGCCTGCCCGCCGAGGTCGTGAACCCCGTCGACCTCACGGGTTGCTATGCCGGCGATCTTCGACACGACGATGTCGGCGATGGTGGTAGCGCCGTGCTGGGTTGTCAGTTCGGCCAATTCCGAACCGGTCTGGCCGGCAGAGCCAACTTCACGGGCCTGGACTGCTGTTGTCATGGGTGTCTCCTTCGATGTGGACTGACGCGGACTTTTTGTCCGGCACAGTCGTTAGTCGGGCGTAAACCCGCGCCGCGCACGGAAATGAGACGCAGACCACATCGTCTGTTTTTCGGGGGCGGCCGATCCCGAGCCATCCGGCGCGCCTTCTGATCCGAATTGGTGGGAGAGAGTCGAGGGGGACGGCTGAAAGGGCTATCCGTGATGGCGCGAGTGCACGGTGCCGCTGTGGATGTGGGAGGGGACCGCTACGTGCAGGCCCACGAGCTGCTTGGGTCGCTGCCCGACGACACACTTGTCCGCCGCGCTCAGCGCGGTGATGCGGCGGCGTTCGATGCCTTGGTGGTGCGTCACGCTCCGACATTGTCGCGATTCGTGATGCACACCTATCCCGAAGCCGGTGACTGTGACGACATCGTGCAGGAGACCTTCATCGCTGCGTGGAAAGCGTTGCCGACATTCGCATTTCGATCCCAATTTCGGACGTGGCTGTACTCCCTGGCCTCCCGCAAGACCATCGACGCGCTTCGCTGCCGGCGACCGCAAGGTGATATCGCTTCGGTGCCGGAGACGGTGGATATCCGGCCGGGACCAGGGCAGCGGGCCGAACACGCCGCGTTCATGTCTGCGCTGCACGAGGAGTTGGCGAAACTTCCGTACGCGGCGCGCGCCGCATGGTGGCTTCGCGAGATCTACGATCTGCCGCTTTCTGAGATCGCCACTGTGCTGCGTACCTCGGAAGGATCGGTGCGTGGATTGCTGCAGCGCACCCGAAAACGCTTGGCAGAGCGGCTCGAAGGATTCAGACCATGAGACGAAGGAGCGAGGCGCCCTCTGCTGCCCGGCTGTACAGCCCTGGCGGAATGCGTGACACTGGAGAACGAGTCCAGTTTGGAGAACTGATGAGCACGGGAGCCGAGAACGAGCACGACGCCGCCGCGAACGCGGCGGCATGGATCGCTGACGCCACCCGCCGGCTCGCCGGCCTCGACCAGTCCGGTCCCCCCGCCGACGACCGTTGGAAGCTGGCCGGTTCGACGCTCGGCGAGATTCGCACATCGATCGCACAACGGATTTCGGCATTTCCACGCCAGGGCATCTTGATCCGCACCACCCATCCCGGCATCAGCGTCAGCCATATCGCCTTGGCCAAACTGCTGACGTGGTCACTCGCCGAGTCCGCCGCCGCGGTGGCCGCAGCCGTCGCCGACGTCGAGTTGCGCGTCGACGCACAAGAGTTGGTGGCAGCCCACATCCATCTGATCGGCGTCGGTGTCGGCCCTCGCCGTCAGACGTACTTACGTGATGGCGACGAGTTGCGCGACTCTGCCGCAAGCCTGCTGCGGACGGCGATCGGCGACAACGCGGCTCAGATCACTGTGAGTTGGGACGATCTGTTCGTGACGTAGCTGACCGCTGCGCCATCGCGGCAGCGCGGATGCCGCGGATCATTTGGAGGCGCGGACCGCAGTGCGTTTCTTGGGCTTCTGCGGTGTTGTGACGGGACGGGCGGGCGCTCCGAGGTCCCGGTCCCACACTCGGTGCAGACCGAGCGCGGTCTGCAATTGTGCAACAAAAGCCTTATCGACGCCGTCTGCGGACAGGACACCGGCCGCATCCGGTCCGATCCCGGCATCTTGTAGAACCTCCAGACCATCACCCCAGGCTGCGATCGCCTTGAAGTGTCGAAAAGCCTCCTGCAACAACATCTTCAGCTTGAGGTCGCCAGACTTGGCCGTGCCGGCAGCTACGACCACCGCATCGAACTCGATCGATCGGGCCGTCAGCAGCGTGCGCTCGACGACCACGGTGCGGCGCCCGGACGTGAGTTTGCCGCCGACCGGAGCTGTCACCAACCCGACGACTCCCGCACCGTCGAGTGCGGCGATCAGCTTGGCCACGCCCGCCAGATCGGATCCGGCGTCGGCGATGATGCCTACCTTGC
Organism: Mycobacterium sp.; assembly: GCA_023264765.1. Lineage (GTDB taxonomy): Bacteria > Actinomycetota > Actinomycetes > Mycobacteriales > Mycobacteriaceae > Mycobacterium. The sequence goes on from JAHFVC010000083.1 coordinate 2,770, forward strand.
GACCGGTGACGGAGCCGGGTTCGCGGTAGATCTGAGACAGTGCAGGCGACAGCGTCACCTCGGTGGGCGGGTTTCCGGTTGGAGCCGGCAGGCCGAGCCCGGCGGCCACCCTCTCGCACAGATCGGCATCGACGTGTGCGAGCACGGTGAGCTGCCGCTCCTTGATGGCCTGGTGGAAGCACTTGCCCAATTCGAAGGTGAACGCCTCGACGATATGGGCCTGTTCGGTCGGGGTCAGGCTGCGGTAGAACGCGGCTGGCTGGGTGAAGTGGTCCTGGAACGAAAGCGGCGCAGCGCGTTCCACCGAGCCTTCGGTGTGCCGGGGGCTGGGCACGTAACCGCCCTGTGCTCCACTCACGACCTCGGGTTGTCCGCCATCGATGCTGTTCGGCCGGTACGGCGCCAGCCCGCGGTGGATCTCGGTCTGATGCATGCCGTCGCGCAACATGTCATTCACCGGACAATGCGGCCGGTTGATCGGCAGTTGCGTGAAGTTGGGACCGCCGAGCCGGGTCAGTTGGGTGTCCAGATACGAGAACAGGCGCGCCTGCATCAACGGATCATTCGTCGGCTCGATACCGGGTACGAAGTTGCCGGTATGGAAGGCGACCTGTTCGGTCTCGGCAAAGTAGTTCGTGGGATTGCGATTGAGCGTGAGCCTGCCGATCGGCTGAACCGGCACGAGTTCTTCGGGAACCAACTTGGTGGGATCGAGCAGATCGATTCCCTCGTAGGTCTCGGTGCCATCGTCATCGATGACCTGGATCCCGAGTTCATATTCGGGAAAGGCGCCGGCTGCAATTGATTCCGCCAGATCGCGGCGGTGGAAGTCGGGGTCGCAACCGGCCGCGATCTGAGCTTCCTCCCACACCAGGGAATGCACACCGGCGACCGGCTTCCAGTGGAACTTCACCAGGCTGGTGGCTCCCTTACGGTTGGACAGTCGGAACGTGTGTACTCCGAAGCCCTCCATCGTGCGGAACGACCGCGGGATGCCACGGTCGCTCATGTTCCACAACACGTGGTGGGTCGCCTCCGTGTGCAGCGAAGCGAAGTCCCAGAACGTGTCGTGAGCCGACTGCGCCTGCGGGATCTCCAGGTCGGGATGCGGTTTACCGGCGTGGATGACGTCGGGGAATTTGATGCCGTCCTGGATGAAGAACACCGGGATGTTGTTGCCGACGAGATCGAAATTGCCTTCGGAGGTATAGAACTTCACGGCGAAGCCGCGGGTATCGCGGACGGTGTCGGCTGATCCTCTGGAACCCAGAACGGTGGAAAACCGGCAAAAGACGTCCGTCTTGGTGCCTTTGCGCCCGAGGAACGCGGCACGGGTGTATTTCCCTGCGTTGCCGTAGGACTCGAAGACGCCGTGCGCGGCGGCGCCGCGAGCGTGCACGACGCGCTCCGGGATGCGCTCGTGGTCGAAATGGGTGATCTTCTCCCGCAGGTGAAAGTCTTCCAAAAGGCTCGGACCACGTGCGCCCACCTTCAAGGAGTGATCGGTGTCAGGTAACCGCACTCCCTGCGCGGTGGTGAGTTCCGATGCTCCTGGCTGATCCGTGCGTACCGCATCGGAGACCGGGGATTCGACATCGTTGCTCGGGCGGGAACGGGACACGCGAGGAACGGCAGATTTACGGGAGGCCATTTCGGTCCAATCACGAAGGAGGGGTGTCGGTCTTGCTCCTGCGTCTGAAGAGCGGCCTTGACGGTTGGTAGTACCCCGCCTTGATGATTCGAAACCTCAGATCTTGCGGGCTGCGATCACCGCGAGCCTCTCGATGCGCCTTCCTGCGGTCAGGCGCCCAGTCTCTTCCAGCCACTGCGCCCTCTCTGCGAGCACGGGCCCGAACGGGATGTATCTTTGCGCCAACACGTTTGCGACCAGATGCTGCTCCGTCAACAACCGCACGGTCGCGCCGATGTCGGCGAACTCCGACTGCACCACCAGCAGTAAGCCGCCATCCGTGAGCAACGACGGAGCCGCCGCGCACAAGGGGTCGAGAATCTGGCGACCCTCGTGCCCGGCGTCGACGGCCAATGCCGGCACGGACAGATCCGGTGAATCAGCGCCATCCCGGGGTTGTGGGACATAAGGTGGATTGCAGACCACCAGGTCGTAGGGTCCGGTCGACGCGGCGTGCGTCCACGACGCCTGAAAGAAGTCGACCTGCGCTCCTGCTACTGCGGCGTGGGCTCGCGCGTATGCCACTGCGCTCGGTGACATGTCGAACGCGTGCACGGTATCGGCGCCGGCGGCGGCGGCCGCGAGGGCGACGACGCCGGAACCGGTACACAGGTCGGCCACCCGCAGGCCACGTGGCGGCCGACGCCGCAGCATGGTGTCGATCAGCAGGTAGGAATCCGCCTGCGGCAGATAGACTTTCGAGCTGAGCGCGACTGTCTTCGTGGTAGCAGATGGTCTGCGGCCGTCCGCAATGACGGTCAAGGTGGCCTCCCGTGTAATCTCCGAACCGCGGAAGCGGACGGCGATTGTCTGTTCCCTCGGCCCGGCCAGGTCAAACGTCCCGAAGCACACTTGGCGTGGGCTTTTGGCCGTCGAGGTACTGGGTATTCCGTGCGGGTGAAGACCTCGGACATCATCGCGTTGCCTCTCCAGCTCGGCTCGGCGATCCGGGGCCGCCGGATATTCCATCCCCTGGGAGTGCTGGCCTCTGGCCGCATCGAACGCACCGCGCCGGCGCACCGCGGACTGCCCATCGAATCGGCCGATGTGCTGGCGCGGGTGTCGAAGGCCCTCGGGACGCCCGGTGGGTTGCCCGACCTGATCGGTCTGGCCTGGCGAATGCCTGCGGTTCCGTCGGACGCCCACCCGTGGGACGTCCTGATGGCATCGACAGGAGGGGGAGCGTTGTCCCGCTTCACTCTGCTGCCGACGACGTCGTGGGCAGACACCACCCTGTCCACCCTGATGCCACTGCGGTGGCAGGGTCAGTGGTGGTGGCTGAGAGCGCGCCTGCGTTCCACCGGCCCCCATGATCTGACGCTCGACGCCCTCGACGACGCCCTCAAAGCAGGAACCATGGTGTTCGACATCGAACAGGCCGACGGCACAGCATCTTTCGAGACACTGGCCACGCTCACCCTGACCGCCCGAATTCCCACCGATGAAAGTCACGACGTGTCGTTCGACCCCACGCGCAATACCCGGTCCGGATTGGATCTTGGCCCGAGGTGGTTGACCGGGCTGCGTGAGCGGGCATACATGAGGAGTCGGCGGGGACGCGGTGCTCCCGAGGAGCCGGCCTGAATCAGGGCTGCAGAATGATTTTCACGGCTCCATCTTCTTTTTTCTGAAAGATATCGTAGGCGTGCGGAGCCTCGGCAAGTGGCAGCGTATGGGTCGCAAAGCTGTCCACACCAAGGGGATCAGCATCGGTCAGCAACGGCATGATGTCGTCGATCCATTTCTTGACGTTTGCCTGCCCCATCCGAAGTTGGATCTGCTTGTCGAACAAGGTCAGCATGGGAAGCGGGTCAGCCATTCCGCCGTACACCCCGATCAGCGAGATCGTCCCGCCTCGGCGCACCACGTCGATGGCCTCGTAGAGGGCTGAGAGCCGATCGATGCCCGCCCTCTGCATCATGGGCTTGGCCAGTGCGTCCGGCAGCAGGCCGGTCAACTGTTGGGCGAATTTGCCCACCGGTGACCCGTGCGCTTCCATCCCGACGGCGTCGATCACCGAGTCGGTACCGCGACCATCGGTCAGGTCGCGAATGACGTCGCCGAGGGAACCCTCGATCCCATTGAGGTCGATCGCGTGCAATCCGCGAGACTTGGCCCGCGCCAGGCGTTCCGGTACCAGGTCCACCGCGATGACGCGGTAACCGAGGTGGTTGGCGATCCGTGCGGCCATGTCCCCGATGGGACCGAGCCCGAGAACGGTGACGCTGCCGCCATCGGGAATGCCGGCATACGCGACAGCCTGCCAGGCCGTGGGAAGCACGTCGGAAAGGTAGACGAAGCGTGAATCGGGCGGTCCGTCCGGCACCTTGATGTGGGTGAACTGTGCTTGCGGGACGCGGAGCAACTCGGCCTGCCCACCTGGGACCTGACCGTAGAGCTCCGAGTAGCCGAACAGCGCGGCGCCCATACCCTGGTCGCGTACCTGCGTCGTTTCGCATTGGGTGTAGAGCCGGCGATCGCACATATAGCAGTGCCCGCACGAGATCTGGAAGGGTATGACGACGCGGTCGCCGACGGCGAGGTTGGTCACTTCGGGGCCCACCTCGGCGACGATGCCCATCGGTTCGTGGCCCAAAATATCGCCGGGGTTCATGAAGGCCCCCAAAACCTCATACAGGTGTAGATCGGACCCACAGATGTTGGTCGATGTGATCTCGATGATCGCGTCGGTGGGTTCCTGGATACGTGGATCGGGGACTGTGTCGACGCGGACGTCACGTTTGCCGTGCCAGGTGGCTGCTTTCACGTGATGGAGCTACCCGGTAACTAAACGCAGCGTCAGGGACAGTCAGCGGGTCATCGACTGTGAGTCGGCGTCGCGGTGCCGGCTCGCGCGGATGTGGTCCCATTGCAGGCGCACACACGTGCCGGCGGTGGTGGAATCGATGGCTGCCCGATCGGTGAGGGCATGCATCAGTGCGACGCCACGGCCGCGCGCGACGTTGTGCGCATTGACGTCTTTGACGCGCCAGGCGCCTTCATCTCTCACCGTGACGGTGAGCGTCGCCAACTGAGGGTTGTACTCGGCGTGGGTGTGCATCGGCCCAGATTGCTCGGCCTGGCAATAGGCGAACTCGGCCGCATTGGCCAGAGCTTCGTTGACCGCGAGCAGGATGTCGCTGCTTTTTTCTTCGTCCAGCGCCAGAGACGCACGCAGCCAGCCGGACAACTCGTCGCGGATACGCGCGGCGTTCACGAGGTTTGCGACGACGTCTGGCTTGGAAAATGTTGCGCCGGACCGACCTTGGAGTTTCATGACAATACGGCAGTACCCGGGACACGCTGATTTTATGCCAACACGGCAGTGAGGGCTTCCTCACGCGTGGCATACAGGTCCACGATCTCGGCGATGCCGACCAGTTTCAGGGGCCTGCTGGTGGCCGGCCCGTCGGCCACCACAGCGAACCGGATCGCCGGTGTGAGCTCGGCGTGGGTCGACACGAGAATGCCCATCCCGACCGACGCCAGGAACTCGACGGCGGACAGATCGACGATCAGCGCTGCTGGTGAGGCTGCCGCGGCGGCGGTGATCGCGGCCTGTAGGTGTGGGACCGTGAGGGTGTCCAGCGTCCCGGCGACCGACAGGACGGTAGTGGTGTCGACCTGTTGGGATTCGACGGTGCAACCTGAACCGGGCGCAGCGGTGCGCACGACAGGTTCGGGTTGGTCAGTCATGAGTTCCTCCAACGATCGCACGGCCGGATAAAGGACGACACATCGTAGCCACCGACGGAGCGCGCCCGGCGCTCGGCATTCGCTTTTCGGACTGCACCTTGCGCGGGGACGTGGGCTCAAGCCGACTTCCATGAAGAAGTCGCCTCGACTGAGTATCGTCATATTTTCACTGAAGTAGCCAGTCAGCACGACCACGGCGACTTCGCAGCCGAAGGACATGAGCACCGATGGCCGTCCCCGCGAACTCGCCGCGCGAACCCCGCCGGGCCGATGCGGGTATCGGTCTGCCCGCACGGAAGATGACCGTCCTTCTCGTCGAAGACGACCGCGCGGACGCGCTGCTCGTCGAGGAACTCATCGCTGACACCGCGGCCGATATCGACTGCATCTGGGTACGGAACATCGCCGATGCCGAGCTCTGCCTGGTGACGCGACGGCCTGACTGCGTGATACTCGATCTCAATCTGCCCGACGCCGGCGGCATCGATGCGCTGCACCGCGTCGGAAGACTCGATCCGGCCATTCCGATCATCGTGCTCACAGGTCTCAGCGACGAGCATTTCGGGGTGTCCGCGGTCGCGTCCGGCGCGCAGGATTACCTGGTCAAAGGTGTGGTGGACCCGGAGATGCTGCGCCGTGCGGTCCTGTACGCCATCGAGCGCAAGCGGGCCGAGCTGACATCGGTCGATCTGCGCGCCAGCCAACTGCGGGCGTTGGAGAACGCGCGTCTGGAACGCGGGCTGCTGCCGTCGCCGCTGCTGTTCGACCAGCCCGGCGTCGACCTGGTCACCAGGTCGCTGCCCACGCGGCGGGACGCGTTGCTCGGCGGGGACTTCTACGACGTGGTGCAGACGCCCGATGGCACGGTGCACGTGATGATCGGCGATGTGTCGGGTCACGGACCCGACGAAGCGGCACTCGGGGTGGCGTTGCGCATCGGATGGCGTTCCCTGACCTTCGCGGGCCTGCGGGGCAACGACCGCATGCGTCAGCTGGACCGGCTGCTGACCACCGAGCGGCCCGGCCGGGGCACCTTCGCGACGCTGTGCAGTGTCGCTCTCGACCCCACGACCGGTGGCTTCGACGTGGTCCGCGCCGGACATCCCGGTATGTTGCTGCACGGCGGGGGCGCCGTGGAGTGGTTGGAGCCACCCGCCGGCCCGGCGCTGGGTCTGGGTGCTCAGGAGTGGCCGGTCACCAGATTGGAGCTCGCTCCCGAGCACGGCCTGGTCCTGCTCACCGATGGCTTGTTCGAGGGTCATGCCGGCCTCGGTGAGCAACGGCTGGGCGAAGAGGGCCTGCTGTCCCTGGCCCGGACGGTGGCGCACTACCCCGGGCCGGAATTCGTGGACGCCGTGATCTCGCAGGTGGCTGCGCGGGCGCAGCCCCGAGGTGGTTTGACCGATGACATCGCGGTTATCCGAGTGCAGCGATCGACAGCTCTGGAAGGAGACTCGCGTTGACCACCTGGCAGTCGAATGCCATCAACATCTTGTTGGTCGAGGATGATCCGGGGGACGAGTTGATCACCCGAGAAGCCTTCGAACACAACAAGATAAAGAACACGTTGCATGTGGCGCGCGACGGCGAAGAAGGTCTGGACTTTTTGTACCGGCGGGGGCGGTATGCCGGAGCGCCGAGGCCGGACCTGATCTTGCTGGACCTCAACCTACCGAAGTACAACGGCCGGCAGGTTCTGGAGAAGATCAAGTCCGATGCCGACCTGCGCACCATCCCGGTGGTGGTGCTCACCACGTCCTCGGCCGAAGAGGACATCCTGCGCAGCTACAAATTGCATGCCAACGCCTACGTGACGAAACCCGTTGACCTGGACCAATTCCTGAGTGCGGTCCGGCAGATCGATGAGTTCTTCGTTCAGGTGGTCAAGCTTCCGAACTCCTGAGATCGGTACCGGACACCACATTGACGTGGTCCCACCGCAGACGCACCTCGGTGCCGGCGGGGGTCGAGTCGACGGCGGTGTGGTCGGTGAGGGCGCGCATCAGCCGGAGGCCGCGGCCGCGGGCGATATCGCGCGCCACCGCGGGATCGCGGGTGTGCCAACGGCCTTCATCGGACACCGTCACGGTCAGCGTGGTCGGCGGGAGGTAGTCGGCGCGTAGATGCATGACACCGCCGTGGGAAATCCCGAGGTAGGCGAACTCTGCGGCGTTGGCCAGCGCCTCGTTGACGGCCAGCAACACGTCGTTGGTGCTTTCGGCGTCGAAAGCGAAACATCGCTGCAACCATTGGGACAGGTCGTTGCGCAGCACTGCGGCCTGCTCGGGCGTGGCGGCGACTCCGAGCCGGGAAAAGCTGGCGCCTAGCCCGCCTTCGGTCATTTCTGCACTGCGGCGAGTGCCTCGTCCCGGGTTGCATGCAGGTCGACGATGTCGGCGATACCCACCAGTTTCAGCGGTCGGCTGGTGGCCGGCCCGTCAGCCACCACCGCGAACCGCGTACCCGGCGCGAGAGCGTTGTGGGTGCCGGCCAACAGTCCCATCCCGGCCGAGGCCAGGAATTCCACGGCGGACAGATCCACGATCAGCGCGGCCGGCTGGGTCGCGGTGGCCGCACTGATGGCCGCTTCGAGCTGGGGCGCGGTGATCATGTCGATGGTTCCGGACACCGCGATGACGCACACCTCACCCAGGCGCTCTTCGGTGACTGCGCAGCTGGCAGCTGCCTCCGACTCGTTGGTGGCCGAGTGGCGCTGACTGCTCATCGTTTCTCTCTTCACGCGGTTGTTCTGGCTCTAGACACTTTTCCGAAGTCTATCGGTGACGTTTGAGCATCCGTCGCCGTCGGCTGGTGGCTGGGCGGCGAGGGCCGTTTGGTTGCGGTAGTCGCTCAGCAAAAGCGGTTCGTGCAGCCTTTGAAGCCGTGGCCAGCGAGAGTATGTAATTTTGTTCCGTAGTCAATTTGTCTGGAATTATTTGCTAAGTACACGTAGCATCTGGTGAAACGCTCATGATGCATTGCTGAGGTGCGCTAGCGTTCGGTCGGGGGGTCGATGTCTCGGTCAGCGGTGCTGCCGGTCGGACTAGCAGCCATGAGCTACGCCCTGGTGTTTGCGACCTGGCTGCTCCGCGGCTGGGGCGGCGCACCTGTGGTGAATGTGATCAGCGATCTCGGAGCCGTCGTAGCCGGCGGATTCGCCTTGGCCTGCGCGCTGCTGGCGGCGCGACGCAACGCGGGTCGACTGCGGTGGGCGTGGGGCCTGCTCGCAGCTGCATTGGGATGCTGGGTGTTCGGCGACAGTGTGTGGGCGTTATTCGAACTTGTGCTGCACATCGCACCATTTCCCTCGCTTGCCGACGTCGGCTACCTGGCGTTTTACGTAGGGGCCTGCCTGGCGCTGGTCTTGTTGCCCGCTGGTGGTGGTCCGCATTTCCAATTGCGACTCGTGTTCGACGGGGTCATCGTGGCGGGGTCGTTGTTCGTCATCTTCTGGGCGGCGGGCCTGGGCGAGGTGTTCCGCGGCTACGACATCCATTCCGTGGCCTTCGCGGTGTCGCTGGCCTACCCGGTCGCCGATCTGGTCTTGCTCACCGTGGCGCTGCTCATCATGTCGACCGCGCGTTCGGGTCAGCGTGCGATTCTTGCAACCTTCACGGTGGCCGTCGCGATTCTGACGGTGGCCGACGGTGCGTTTGCCGTGCTCGATGCCCGCGGCACCTACGTCAACGGCGGGCTCGTCGATATCGCGTGGGTGACGGGCATGCTTCTGCTGGGCCTGTCGGCACTGGGCGGCGCGGTCCACCATGATCAGCGAGCATTCGGGTCCGTGCAGGCCCCGTCGCGTGTCGCGCTGTGGCTGCCCTACCTGCCGCTGGCCGTGGCCACGATCTGCATGGTTAACAGTCGGGCGTCGGTGCCCCTGCTCGCGGCATCTCTGTCGGTCGTCGCTGCGATCGCCGGTCGGCAGTTCGTGGCAGCCGACGAGAACCGCCGACTGCTGCTGACCGTGTCCGATCAGGCGCTTCGGGATCCGCTGACAGGGTTGGCAAACCGCGCCCTGTTCCATGACAGGCTCAATCACGCACTGGCCCTGCAGCAACGGTCACCGCGCGTGATCACGCTGCTCTCGATCGACCTCGACAACTTCAAGTCGGTGAACGACTCGCTGGGCCACGTCGCCGGGGACCGACTGCTCGGTGCCGTCGCCGACCGGCTGGCGTCCTGTGTGCGCCCCGGCGACACGGTCGCGCGCTTGGGTGGCGACGAATTCGCGATCCTCGTGGAAGACAACATCGAAGATCCGATGTTCGTGGCGCATCGCATCTTCGACAGTTTCGATGAGGCGCTCCCGGCGGATGGACACGTGGTGCTGATCCGCGCCAGCGTCGGTGTCGCCTCGACCCGCGGAACAGGTGTCTTGATGGATGCCGACTCTGTGGTCAAGCAGGCTGATACGGCGATGTACTCGGCGAAGCGGTGCGGCGGGGGAGTCCGCGCGTTCAGTCCAGAGCTGGAGCGCGTCGACCTGGATCCGTCGGCTGTGAAGCTGGTTGTCCCGCGTAAACATCCTTCAGGCACTACGCAATTCGCCGCACAATTGCGGCACGCATTGGAGAATGGCGAGCTGTGCGTGTCCTATCAGCCGCAATTCTCGGTGGCGACAGGAGCGGTCGTCGGCGTGGAGGCGCTGGTGCGCTGGCAGCATCCGCAGCGGGGGTTACTGCGTCCCGACGAATTCCTGCCGATGGCACGGCACAACGACTTGATGGGGGCGCTCACCGACGAAGTACTGCGCATCGCGGTGGGCGACGTGGCCCGATGGCGCGATGACGGTTTCGAGGCACCTTTCGCCATCAACCTGTTCCCGCCGCTGCTGGGTGACCTGGACTTACCGGATCAGCTGGCCATGGCGTTGGCCGCCGGCGGTATCGGCGATGCTCGACTGACCATCGAGATCACCGAGGACCTGCTTCTCGCCAACGAGAATTCCGTTCATGAAGTACTGCATCGTCTGCGGCACATGGGTATTCGAGTCTCTATCGACGACTTCGGCAGTGGATTTGCCGGTTTGAACTATCTACGCAGATTGCCGGTGGACGAGATCAAACTGGATCGGCATCTGGTGGCACCGATGATCGGGGACGCCCGAGCCGAGGCCATCGTCGCCGCGATGATCGACCTGTCGCACACATTGGGTGTCAGTTGCGTGGCCGAAGGAGTGGAGAACTCGGAAACCGCGACTCGCCTGGCGGTGTTGCAGTGCGACGTGATGCAAGGCTACTTCTGCGGGACGCCGATGTCGGCGGCGGAAATCCCTATGCTGCAGCCGATATCGGTCAGCGAAGGCCATCCGGCGCGCCGGAGCCGCTCAACGGGTCGGCTACTTCGGATCGCGAGCGCAACGCAGCTTCGACGGTGAGAGCGCACGGGCCAGCGGTATAGTCCCGGCATGGCCCACGGCAGCGCCGCATACCGATTGGGTCGTGCCGCGGCGGTGCTGATGGCAGTTCTGATGATCGCGGTCGGCTGCGCGCGGTCCTCCGACAGCACCAGCAAGGGGCCTGCCGAGCCCGGCGCGGGCACCGTTGTCGCCGACACCGCCACCGCGGAGCTCGATCCGGCGCTACTCGACGCGTCGTCGTGGATGAGGGTGATGACCTACCGTTCCCGCTCCGGCATCGATGACGACAACACGCACGTGAGCGGATCGGTGTTCGTGCCGAAAGGCAACCCGCCCGCCGGTGGATTTCCGCTGGTGGCAGTGGCCCCCCAGGTGGTCGGTACCGGAAGTGACTGTGCGGCATCTCATTCGCCGGACCTGTTGGGCAGCGCGAAGGTCACCGAGACCCTCCTGGAGGCCGGGTATGTCGTTTTCGTTCCCGACTACCAGGGGTTGGGTACCGGGGAGGGCACCACCTATCACCCGTATGCCGATTCGACCACCGCCGGATATGTGATCATCGACGGCATCCGCGCGGCCAAAGAATTGGTTCCCGTGGCGACGTCGACAACGTGGGCGGCGCTGGGCAGCTTCGAAGGCGGGCAGGCCGCCTGGGCCGCCAATGAATTGGTGGAGAACTACGGCTCGGGACTGGATCTGGTCGCCACGGCCAGTCTGTCACCGATGGCCGACTTCGAGGGCTTGGCCGACGCCGCGATGGCCGGAACACTGTCGCCCGAACAGAAGCTGGTCTACGTCGCCTATCTGGCCGCTATGAAGAACGAGCACCAGTACGACGTGGACCTCGACGACTATCGTCGTGGTGCCGCGCAGGCGAACTGGGACACCCTGCTGTCCTGCCAGGACCTGGCCCGCCTGACGGTTGCCGAGTCGATACCGCCGGAGGATCTACGACCGGCCGGCCCCGAGTCGCTGTCGGCGCTGCGCGGCTACCTGCAGAAGACGACGCTGCCGCAAGGGCCCACCGCGGCTCCGATGTATGTGATCTACGGCGGCCGTGACCCGGTGCTCCCGGCCGCATGGACGGAACGCGCCCTGGGTAGGGCATGCCAGATGGGCGATGTCGTTCAGATTGCCTACTGGCCCGACCAGGGCTACCGCGAGATCGATCCCGTGGCCGCGGCAGGGTGGCTCATCGACCGGCTACACGGCCAGGCCTCGGCCAACGACTGTGGCCCGTTTCTCGCAGGCCGGCCGCAGCCGGCGTATGACGTGCCGAGCAGGGTGGTCGACCGTTCCGCCGATGATGCCGCGGTGTCGTCGGGTTCTGGCGCCAAATCGACCGGCGTCTCCCTGACCGCGGGATGGCTGCCGGTCACGATTCAGATCCTCACGGCCGCCGCGGTGGCGTACGCGGTCGGACGCCGTACCCGCTACTGGAATACTCATTGGATTCCCGCTTCGCTGATGGTGGGTTTCGCGCTGGCGGCCACGGTGCGGTTGTTCGTCCAGTTTGAGGGATGGACCGACCGGGCCGCGTCCTGGCAGTCGGTGTTCTGGGTTGCCGCGACCGGATTCGCCCTTGCCATCGCGATTTTCGGGTGGACAGATGTGCGCTGGTGGCGTCGGGCGGTGTCAGTGGTGGCGGTCGTGCTCTGTGCCCTGACCGCGGCGTTCGCGCTCAATTCCGCCACCGGGTACTTCCCGACCACCGCGGCATTGTGGCGGCAGATCAGTGGCGCCCAGCCCGGCGACTGGATCGACGAGACCGTGCTGGCACAGATGGTCCGCGACGGCGTCCGGCCGGCGGAAGGCACCATGGTGTGGCTTGACATCCCGAATGGCGCGTCGGGTTTCGACCACCGCCCTGAGCTGGTGTATCTGCCGCCGGCCTGGTTCACCTCGGATCCGCCACCGCGGTTGCCTGTGGTGATGATGCTCGGCGGGGAGTTCAGCCAACCTTCGGACTGGCCGGTGTCGGCCCGCGCGGTGCAGACGGTGGACCGCTTCGCGGCCGCACATCGCGGCAATGCGCCCGTCTTCGTGTTCCCGGACACCACAGGCAGTTTCAGCAATGACACCGAATGCGTCAACGGACCGCGGGGGCAGGCCGCCGACCATCTGGTCAAGGACGTCATCCCCTATGTCGCGGCCACGTTCGGAGTGAGCACCGATCCCGCCCAATGGGGATTGGTGGGATGGTCCTCGGGAGGTACCTGCGCGCTGATGACGGCGGTGATGCACCCCGACAAGTTCAGCGCGTTCGTCGACCTCGACGGTCAGCTCGGACCCAACATGGGCACCAAACGCCAGACGGTCGCCCGGTTGTTCGGTGGCGACGAGCAGGCATGGGCCGCCTTCGACCCGAGGACCGTCATCGAGACACGCGGCCAGTTGCCCGGTATGGCAGCGTGGTTGGGTGTCTCGGAAACCATGCCCGCCGAGCATCGGGCCGCCGGCGGGGCCGCCCCGGGGCCTGTCGAGATCGGTGACTGGGTGCCTTACTCCGAAGAGCATGCCGACAACGCCCGCAAGCTCTGCCTGCTGTTGAGTGGGCACGGCGTCGAGTGCTCAGTGGTGGGCTACGGCGGCGCACACGATTTCGATTCCGCGGCAACTGCTTTCACCACGGCATTGCCGTGGCTGGCCGGCCGTCTCGCCACCCCCGACGTCCCTGCGCGAGCTCTTCCGGGAGCCTGAGGACCGGCAACTCTGCTACTGCGTCTGCTCGCGCAGCTGTGCGAGCGACTTGGCGAGAAGTCGCGAGATCTGCATCTGGGAGACCCCGACGCGTTCGGCGATCTGGGACTGCGTGAGATTGTCGAAGAAACGCATCACCAGGATGGCGCGCTCACGCTCGGGCAACTTGGCCAACAACGGTCGCAACGTCGCGCGAGCCTCGACCTGCTCGTACCTCGGATCATCGTCGCCGATGCGGTCGGCGAGGGAGAAGTCCTCGTCGTCGCCACTGCCGCCACTGTCGATGGACTTCGTGGTGTACGAGCTGCCCGCGATGAGTCCCTCGACGACCTCGTCGCGATCCATCTCCAATTCAGCGGCGAGTTCACTTGCCGTAGGTGCCCGGCCAAGTCGCTGTGACAGTTCGGCGCTGGCCGCGCTCAATCTCAGATGCAGTTCCTTGAGCCGGCGTGGCACGTTCATGGCCCAGCCGTGGTCGCGGAAGTGCCTGCGGACTTCACCCATGATGGTCGGGACCGCGTAGGAGATGAAATCGGAGCCGGCTTCCTCGTCAAACCTGTTGATCGCCTTCACCAAACCGAGCCGTGCCACCTGTGTCAGATCCTGCAGTGGCTCACCTCGTCCGTTGTAGCGACGGGCGACGTTGTCGGCCAACGGAAGACACCGCCTCACGATATTCTCCCGTTGCCGCGCAAAGGCTTCCGAGCCTTCCGCGTGCCGGCGGAGGTCTCGGAACATGTCGGTGACGTCTGAGTACTCCGAACTCAAGGTTGCGGACTCGTTTGCTTTGCGACAAGCGTTATCCCCAGCACCTGCCTGCCGGTCGTGAACGTGCTGACCTCTTGCGTCAGTGCCGTGAGCACATGCCAGCTGAAACTGCCGTGCAAGACGTGCTCGGGTGACGGGCCGTCGTACGTGACCGACGCGGCGACGACAAAGCGGTCTGGCTGCGGGTCGATGTGCATGACCAACGGCGCGTCCGGGTTCGCGACTCGAATCAACCAGGTGCACACCTCGTCGACCGCAATGCGCAGGTCGGCGACCGCATCGCCGTCGAGACATTCGAATACGGCCACCGTCGCAGCCATGTTGCGCAAGACGGCGAGATTCTCGAGCTGCGCCGCCATCCTCACCTCGATACGGCTACCGGTTACCTCGGCACGGCCTGTTCCTGCTAGCACCATCGGCCTCCTGCCAAGTGGTGTCCAAGCTATCTCACGGCGAAACACGTTCCGGGTGTGGGCCCGCAGGTGCGCTAGACTCGGGTGGAGAACCTCCGGATAACGGGCATGTCAGGCTGACAACGCGTCTATAGGGGCCGTAGCGGTTCATACCGAGTACTCCCTACAGTCCCGAAAGGGCTTGTCGTGCATCCGCTTTTATCGAGTTCGTCTCACCACTTCCGCGACCGCTGACCATGGTCGACCGTCGACTGAAGGGCAGTCGCCTCGGAGCCATCAGCTACGAGACGGACCGCAACTTTGCCCTACCTGCCCGCCAGACCGCGCGCTACCGCACCTCGGACGGCAAGGAATTCGACATTCCGTTCGCCGACGACGCAGATACGCCGGCCACCTGGCCCTGCCGCAACGGACTCGAAGGTGTCCTGGTCAACGGCGAAGCCCCGATCGCCAAGAAAACCAAGCCCGTTCGGACGCACTGGGACATGGTGCTCGAACGCCGCTCGATGGAAGAACTTGAGGCCCTGTTCAAGGAGCGGCTGATGATCATCGAATCCACCCGGCGCCGGCAGTAGCGTCAGCTCAGAGGCGATCCGGTCGATGGGCTGACGCGAACAGGTTGATGCCGGTGCCTTCACGTCGGATCTGCACGGGGGCGGTCCCGAACGCCGATTGCGCGAAGAGGTCGAGTAGGTTCTGCGGTGAGCGGTGGATCAATTTCCAGTCGAGGAGATGGTCCATGAATGCCCGGTCCGGATTGTCGACATCGAAGTTCCCGACGACCGCCAGACCGCCGGGGCGCAGGCTGCTGTAGATCCAATCGAGCAGCTTGACGACGAGATGATCGGCCAAGTAGTCGATCAAACCGATCGAATAGATCAGATCCTGCGCCGGCAACACCAGTGTGTCCCGCCCCAGCGCCAGCTTCACGGCGTTGGCCTGTACGAACGACACCCGCCCGGTGATGCCGACAGCGGCGGCGATGCCCCGGGCATAGCCCAGTGCCTGATCGTCGATGTCCAGACAGGTGGCATCGATGTCCGGATGATCCGGCTCGGCGAAGATGTCGAAGATCTCGCGGGCGGGTCCGCAAGCCAGACTCGTGACCGTGATCGTCCGGCCGTCGACCGCCCGGGCGGTCTCGACGATGAGGTCACGCAGTAATCCCCTGCGATTCTTGACCGCACATGAGGCCGGGATCCCGAGAAACCAGCGGTCGATGTACGGGCCCAATCGGCGTACGCCGTCCGGTTTGTCGTCGTACACCATCTGCAGGGTCAGGTAGTCGCCCGCGTATCCGCGAGGCTTGGTGTACGAACGATCGATCAGGGTGCTCAGCCCGAGGTACGGATACACCTCGCCGTGCACATAGGAACCGAGGGCGTCGGCGTGCGGCGCACCCGCCCGTAAGTGCACGCGTACCTGTTCGGCGAAGGCATCGCAGACC
>JAHFVC010000084.1 GCA_023264765.1 Mycobacterium sp.
TCGGCCGCCGATGCCATCGGCGGATACCAGTGATAACCGGCGAAGATCTCGTCGGCGCCCTGACCCGACTGCACCACCTTGACGTGCTTGCTGACCTCCTGGGAGAGCAGGTAGAACGCCACACAGTCATGGCTCATCATCGGCTCGCTCATCGCTCCGATCGCCCCGGAGAGCGCGGGCAACATGCGGGCCGTGTCGATCCGGATCTGGTGATGATCGGTGCCGAAGTGGCGCGCGATGACGTCCGAATACTTGAACTCGTCGCCCTCCTCACCGCCTGCGGCCTCGAAACCGATCGAGAACGTCGCCAACCCGTGCTGACCCGCCTCGGCGAGCAATCCGACGATGAGACTGGAATCCAACCCGCCCGAGAGCAGGCAGCCCACCGGCACGTCCGCGACCAGCCGGCGCTCGACCGC
The DNA here is from genome assembly GCA_023264765.1 of Mycobacterium sp. Taxonomy (GTDB): domain Bacteria; phylum Actinomycetota; class Actinomycetes; order Mycobacteriales; family Mycobacteriaceae; genus Mycobacterium. The sequence goes on from JAHFVC010000084.1 coordinate 420, forward strand.
GGTGCGCAGCGAGGCCAGGACGGCTTCCTCCCAGTCCTGCGCCGACCAGGAGGCGCGCTCGGCGACACGCTCGAACACCGGGTTCCAGTAGGTGCGCTCGGTGCGGCGGCCTTCGGCGTCGATGCGCATGATGGTGCCGGGCGCCAGTTTGCGAACCCCACGCAGAATGGTGTGCGGCGCCGGGACCACCGAATGGAAGCTCAGATAGTGGTGCAGCGCAACGGGATCGATCGAGGTGTCCACCCCGCCTGCGGCGACCAGTGCGGGCAACGTGGAGGCGAACCGGAACGCGCCGGTCGCCCCGGGAATCTCGGTCCAGTACAGCGGCTTCACCCCGAGGCGGTCCCGCGCCAGCATCACCTCACCGGTGTCGGTGTCGGTGACCGCGAAGGCGAACATGCCGTACAAGCGATCGACCACGCCCTCGCCCCAGGCGTGGAAGCCCTTGAGCACCACCTCGGTGTCGCTGTGCGAGAAGAACCGGTAGCCCTTGGCGATCAGGTCGTCGCGCAGTTGTGGGTAGTTGTAGATGCAGCCGTTGAAGGCCACCGTCAGATGTAATTCGGGATCGTGCATCGGCTGGTGTCCGTGACTGGACAGGTCGATGATCGCCAGGCGCCGGTGCCCGAAGGCCACGCCGTCCTTCGCCCACACGCCTCCGCTGTCGGGTCCGCGGGGAACCATGGAGTCGGCCATCGACGCGATGGCTCCGATGTCTGCTGCCCGTCCGCGAGCGATCTCGCCCGCGATGCCGCACATGGCGTGAACCACCTCTTCCTCGATTGAGGGCGGACCGCGCCGGTTCGGTCCAGGCACGTCGCCCGCGAGCATGGATACCCGCGACCAGCCCTTCCAAACGCGATCTGGGTCACAGCAAGCGGTGGCGGCTGACGCTAGGGTTCGGTGTCCATGGGGAGATTCCTGACCGTTCTACTCGCCTGTCTTGCCCTGATGGCCACGCCGGCGGCCGTCGCGGATGTGGAGGTACCCGCCGGCGCCGCGCCCCTACCCGAGGGGCCCGCGGAGGCGTGGGTGGTGGCCGACCTCGACAGCGGCGAGGTGCTGGCTGCGCGCGACGAGTTCGGTCGCTACGCCCCGGCCAGCACCATCAAGGTGCTCCTCGCACTGACGGTGCTCGACGAGTTGCCGCTGGACGCCAGCGTCGTCGCCAACGTGCCCGACACGGTGGTCGAGTGCAACTGCGCCGGCGTGGCACCCGGCCAGACGTACACCACCCGCCAGCTCCTGGAGGGTCTGCTGCTGGTGTCCGGCAATGACGCCGCGAACACGCTGGCCACCATGCTCGGCGGCCGCGACGCCGCCATCGCCAAGATGAACGCCGAGGCCGTATCCGTGGGCGCCACTGCCACCACGGCGGGCAGCCCGTCCGGCCTGGACGGCCCCGGCATCGATGTCTGGACCACCCCGCACGACCTGGCGGTGATCTTCCGTGCCGCTCTCGCCCATCCGGTGTTCGCCGAGATCACCGCCGCGCCCACCGCGGTGTTCCCGAGCAAGACCGGCGAGCGGGTGCTGGTCAACCAGGACGAGATGCTGGCTCGCTACCCGGGAATGCTCGGTGGCAAGACCGGATTCACCGATCTGGCCCGCAAGACCTTCGTCGGCGCGGCGCAACGGGATGGCAGGCGTCTGGTGGTGGTGTTGATGCACGGGCTGATCAAGGAGGGCGGGCCGACCTACTGGGACCAGGCGTCCGCCCTGCTGGACTGGGGATTCGCGCAAGGTCACGGCGCCGGGATCGGCACGCTCTGAGCTGATGCCGAACGGCAACCTGATCGCGCGCTGACCGAGTCCTGTGCGCCGTAATCTCGGCGCGTGCGAAGACTGTTGACGGCGACCTTGCTCACCGTGACCACGGCGTTGACGGTGTCGGTCATGGACGTCGCCACCGCCGCGCCGGGCGCCGAGCTCGCCGGGGTGCAGGCGTTCGCCGACGGTCCCGCCAAGGCGTGGTTGCTGGCCGACCTCGATACGGGCGCCGTGCTGGCTTCCAAGGATCCCTACGGCAGTTATGCACCGGCCAGCACCATCAAGGTGCTGCTGGCCACGGTGGTGCTCGACCAGTTGCGCCCGGACAATTTCGCCCGCGCCAACGCCTCTCACACCAAGGTCGAATGCTCTTGTGCCGGACTGAAACCCGGGCAGGCCTACACCACCCGCCAGCTGCTGGAGGCCTTGCTGATGGTATCCGGCAACGATGCCGCGAACATGCTGGCCGACATGCTGGGCGGCCAACGGGTGGCGGTGGCCAGGATGAACGCCAAGGCGCAGCAGCTGGGCGCCCGGCACACCAAGGCCTCCTCGCCGTCGGGGCTGGACGGCCCGGGCTGGGAGACGGTGACCACACCGCACGACCTCGCGCTGATCTTCCGCGCCGCGCTGGCCTATCCCCTGATCGCGCACATCATGACGCAGCCGTCGGCGGAATTTCCGGGCCGCACCCTCACGAATCAGAACGAGCTGCTTCGGCGCTACCCGGGCGACCTGGGCGGCAAGACCGGCTACACGAACCTGGCCCAGCACACCTACGTCGGGGCCGCCCAGCGCGGCAATCGACGGCTGGTGGTCGTGCAGATGTACGGCAACGGCGATCTCTACGGGCAGGCCGTCAGCCTACTGGACTGGGGCTTCAGCCGATCCGCCTAGGGAGGCCCCCGCGCGTCGCAGGCCATCAAGTAAGGTGACCCTAATTTTGCGCACGCACAATTGAGGGGAGCGGACGTGAGCGGCCAACAGGAGTCATCGCTGATCGTCGCCTTCGGCACCGACATGGGCAATTCCGAGGATGCCGCGATGACCTTCGCCGAATCGGTCGCCGCCATCGGCATCCAGGCCGAGGCGATCGAACTGAATCAGGTCGAACTGTCGGAACTACAGAACGCGACCCACTTCGTCGCAGTCGTGTCCACCTTCGGCGAGGGCGAGTTCCCCGACACCGCCACCATCTTCTGGGAGGCACTCGAGGCGAGCACCGACCGGCTGGAGAACCTGAGTTTCTCGATCCTGGCCCTCGGCGACAGTTCCTACGAATTGTTCTGCAACGCAGGAAAGCTGCTCGACGAGAAGCTCGAAGCGCTCGGTGCGACCCGCATGGTCGACCGGGTGGACGTCGACGGCTTCTACGAACAACCCGCCAAGGCGTGGACCGCCGATGTCGTCAAGATGATGACCGCCGAGCGCGGCGCCGACGCGCCGGTCGAATCCGTCGTCGCCACGCCGCCCGCCGCGCGGGAACGTCACGAGGTGTTCGAGGCCGCACTGGCGGTGAACCGGTTGCTTACCGCTGCCGAGTCCGACAAGGAGGTGCGCCACTACGAGGTCGACCTCACGGGGTCGGGTATCTCCTATCAAGCCGGTGACTCCCTGGCCGTGCATGCCAGCAACGACCCCGCCTTGGTCTCGTTGATCCTGGCCGAACTCGGTGTCGGACCCGACCACGTCGTACCCGACCAGGACGAGCCGCTGGGCGTGCTCCTGGCCGAACGACTGGAGATCCGCATTCCGTCGCGGGCCCTGCAGGACCTGGCCGGCCCCGCTGCCTACGGCGATGATGTCCTCGACCTCATCCGGCGGGCCGGCCTGAAGGCCGACGACGTCTTGGACACCCTGCGGCCGTTGGCCTTCCGCGACTATTCGATCGCGTCGAGCCCCGTCGCGCATCCCGGTCACATCCACCTCACGGTCGCGTCGGTGCGCTACAGGGGCGCCGACCGCGAGCACAGCGGCGTCGCGTCGACCTTCCTGGCCGACCGCACCGAACGCGTGCGGGTGCACCTGCGCCCCAACCACAATTTTCGGCTGCCCGCCCCCGACGTGCCGATCATCATGATCGGGCCCGGCACCGGCATCGCCCCGTTCCGCGCCTTCCTGCAGGAGCGCCAGGCCACCGGCGCGACCGGTCGCTCCTGGTTGTTCTTCGGCGATCGGCACCGGGCCACCGACTACCTGTACGGCGATGAGTTGGAGGGCTTCCTGGCATCGGGTGCGCTGACCCGACTGGACCTGGCGTTCTCCCGCGATCAGGATACGAAAGTGTATGTGCAGCATCGGATGTCGGAGAACGCCGAGGAATTCTTCAGCTGGCTGTCCGACGGCGCATACGTCTATGTGTGCGGGGATGCCGACCGGATGGCCAAGGACGTCGACGCCATGCTGCACGACGTCGTGGCCCGTGGCGGCGGGATGGACGCGGCGGCCGCGCACGGCTACGTCAACGACCTGATCAAGTCACATCGCTACGTGCGCGACGTGTACTAGTAGACGCGACCGCGCAGGATCACCAGGTCGGGGTGCCCGACGCCGACCTCACGGGGGTCCTGCGCGAAACACAGCAGGTCTGCGGACGCACCGTGCTCCAGCGCCGGCCTGCCCAGCCACGCACGCGCATCCCAGCAGGCCGCACCCAGGGCGTCGGTGGCGCTGAGCCCGACGGTCTGCAGCGCCGCGATCTCGTCACCGATCCGGCCGTGCGCGATCATGCCGCCGGCATCGGTGCCCGCGAAGATCGGTACGCCGGCCTCATGGGCGGCACCGACCCGGCGATGGCACGAGGCGTAGAGCTCGCGCATGTGCGCGGCGTAGGCGGGGTATTTGCCTGCGGCGTCGGCGATTCCAGGGAAGTTCTCGATGTTGATCAGGGTCGGCACCAGCGCCGTACCGTGCTCCAGCATCAGGGCGATGACGTCCTCGGTGATGCCGGTGCCGTGCTCGATGCAGTCGATGCCCGCTTTGATCAGGCCGGGCAGGGCATCCTCGCCGAAGACGTGGGCGGTGACGCGGGCGCCGTTGGCGTGCGCGGCGTCGATGGCCGCGGCGAGGATCTCATCGGACCACAGCGGCGCCAGGTCGCCGATCCCCCGGTCGATCCAGTCACCGACGAGCTTGACCCAACCGTCGCCCCAGCGCGCCTGTTCGGCCACCGCAGCGGGCAACTGCGATTCGTCCTCGATGTCGATGGGCAGTCCCGGCATGTAGCGCTTGGGCCGGGCGAGGTGGCGGCCGGCTCGGATGATGCGCGGCAGGTCCTCCCGGTCATCGAAGCTACGGGTGTCCACCGGGGAACCGGCGTCGCGCAACAGCAGCGCTCCGGCACCGCGTTCGGTCTCGGCCTGCTCGACGGCCTCGTCGAAGGTGGTGGGCCCGCCGGGTTTGAGGCCGACGTGACAGTGTGCGTCGACCAGGCCGGGGATGATCCAGCCGCCGTCAAAGACGGTGTCGGCGTTGGCGATCGGCTCAGCCGACAGCACGCCGCGCGGCCCATGCTCTTCGGGCGAGCCCTCATCGACAATCCACCACTGCACCTCGTCACCGTCGGGCAACCCCCGGCCCCGAAGATGCAGTGCCGGCATTACTTCTGGCCGGGGAACTTCAGCTTGGACAGATCGAAGTCGGCCAGCCCCGGCGGCAGCTCGTCGAGACCCTTCGGCATGTTGGACAGATCCGGGAAGCCGGCGGGCAGTGCGCCCGCGCCGAACGGATTGGCGGCCTTCGGCGGCGTCGGCCCCCGACCGCCCTTCTTCTTGCCCGCCTGCTTGTTCTTGCCCTTGGCCGCCTTGCGCGGAGTGTTCTTGCGGCCGAACGGCATTCCCATCTGACCGGCCATCTGCGACATCATCTTGCGGGCGTCGAAGAACCGGTCGACGAGTTGGTTCACCTCGGCGACGGTGACGCCTGACCCGTTGGCGATGCGCAGGCGGCGGGACGCGTTGATGATCTTCGGGTCGGACCGCTCACCCGGGGTCATACCGCGGATGATGGCCTGCACCCGGTCCAGTTGGCTGTCGTCGACGGCGGCCAGCGCATCCTTCATCTGGCCGGCGCCGGGCAGCATGCCCAGCAGGTTGCCGATGGGGCCCATCTTGCGGATGGCCAGCATCTGCTCGAGGAAGTCCTCCAGCGTCAGCTCACCGGTGCTGATCTTGGCAGCGGCCTCCTCGGCCTTCTGCTGGTCGAAGACCTGCTCGGCCTGCTCGATCAGGGTGAGCACGTCGCCCATGCCCAGGATGCGGCTGGCCATCCGGTCCGGGTGGAAGACGTCGAAGTCCTCGAGCTTCTCCCCCGCGGACGCGAACAGGATCGGCACGCCGGTGACCTCGCGAACCGACAGCGCCGCGCCACCGCGGGCGTCACCGTCGAGCTTGGTGAGCACCACGCCGGTGACACCGACGCCGGCACCGAAGGCCTCGGCGGTGGTGACGGCGTCCTGACCGATCATGGCGTCCAGGACGAACAGCGTCTCGTCGGGCCGCACCGCGTCGCGGATGGCCGCGGCCTGGGCCATCAGCTCCTCATCGATGCCGAGGCGGCCGGCGGTGTCGACGATCACGACGTCGAAGTGCTTGGCCTTGGCCTCGGCCAGGCCCGCGGCGGCCACCGAGACCGGGTCGCCGGTGGTCATCTGGTCGATGCTCACCCCGTCGGGTGACACGCCTGGGTGCGGTGCGAACACCGAGACGCCCGCGCGCTCACCGACGATCTGCAGCTGATGCACCGCGCCGGGGCGCTGCAGGTCGCAGGCCACCAGCAGCGGGGTGTGGCCCTTGGCCTTCAGCCATTTGGCGAGCTTGCCCGCCAGCGTGGTCTTACCGGAGCCCTGCAGACCGGCCAGCATGATGACCGTGGGCGGGGTCTTGGCGAACGCGATCTGGCGGGTTTCGCCGCCGAGGATGCCGATGAGCTCGTCGTTGACGATCTTGACGACCTGCTGGGCCGGGTTCAGCGCGCCGGAGACCTCCGCGCCCTTCGCGCGATCCTTGATGCGGCCGACGAAGGCACGCACCACGGGCAGCGAGACGTCGGCTTCGAGCAGGGCCAGCCGGATCTCGCGCGCGGTCGCGTCGATGTCGGCGTCGGTCAGCCGACCCCGGGCGCGCAGGCCAGCAAGTGCACCGGTCAACCGGTCAGACAGCGATTCAAACACCTGGTAAGCCTAACGGTCGCGGTGAACTCTGGTCTCAGGCGAGTCGTCGGCGTTAATCTGTCAACGCATATTGACAGATATCGCCGGAGGGTCCATGACAGCCATCGACGTACCCCTGCCCGAGATCCGACACTCCGCCGATGACGCCGTGAGCACGACGCATATCAGTCAGTGCACGTTGTGCGAGGCGCATTGCGGCATCCACGTGACGGTGACCGACGGCAAGGTCAGCCGCATCGAGGGCAATCCCGACGATGTGTTCTCCAAGGGTTACATCTGTCCCAAGGCCACCGCGATGGGCGGCCTGCATCACGACCCGGACCGCCTGCGCACGCCGCTGCGGCGGGTCGGTGACCGGTTCGAACCGGTGAGCTGGGATGCGGCCTTCGCCGAGATCGGTACGCGACTGCGCCGGGTCCGTAAGGAGCACGGGGTCCGGGCGCTGGGCATGTATCTCGGCAACCCGGCCGCACACAGCTCCGGCGCGGTCTATGGGTTGCTGCTGCGGATGGCGTTGATGACGCCGAACTTCTTCTCGGCCTCGTCGATCGACCAGATGCCGCACGAGTACGCCGCCTGGCGGGTGTTCGGTTCCAACATGCTGGTCCCGATCACCGACATCGACCGGACCCAACGGCTGGTGATCGTCGGCGCCAACCCCGCCGTGTCCAATGGATCGCTGTCGATCATGCCGGGAGCGAAACGCCGCATCAAAGCGGTCCGCGACCGCGGCGGCAAGGTCGTCGTGATCGACCCGCGCCGCACCGAGACCGCCCGGCTGGCCGATCAGCACGTCTCGGTGCGCCCGGGCGGCGACCTGTATCTGCTGTTGGGCATCCTGCATGTGCTGATCGACGAGGAGCTCTGCGATTTGCGCGCGGTCGACGCGCAGGCGTCGGGCTGGCAGCAACTCAAGGATCTGGTGCGTGACGCCACGCCGGACGCCGTTGCCGTACGGGCCGGGGTGGCTGCCGACACCATTCGCACGCTCGCGCGCGAGCACGCCGCGGCCGAATCCGCGGCGATCTATGCACGGATCGGCATCTGCCAGCAGGAGACCGGCACGCTGGTCAGCTGGCTGGTCATGGTGATCAACGCGGTGACCGGGAATCTGGACCGGGCCGGCGGGACGATGTTCTCGACGCCGATCCTGGACGTGCCACGGGCCGCGAGGTACGTCCCTGTCGGGCATGGCGCGTGGTCGGACCGCTCGGGACGCTACAAGTCCTTCCGGGCCGAACTGCCGGCCGTGGCGATGGCCGACGAGATGCTCACCGGCGGCAAGGGCCAGATCCGGGCGATGATCACCTATGCCGGCAATCCGGTGTCGTCGATCCCCCAGAAGGGTCGCCTCGACGAGGGCCTGTCCGGGCTGGATCTCTATGTGGCGGTGGACATGTACGTCACCGAGACCACGCGGCACGCGGACTTCATCCTGCCTCCGGTGTCGCCGCTGGAACGGGCGGACGTCGGCCTGCTGACCACGATCTTCAGCGTGCGCAACAACATCCGTTTCCAGCACCGGTCCTTCGACCCCCCCGCCGGCGGCAAGGAAGACTGGGAGATCCTCAGCAGGTTGACGATGGAGCTGTTGCCCGCACCGCTGCGTCAACTGCTCGCACCGGTGCGCACCCGGTTGATCGACTTCGCCAACCCGCTGCGGATGGCGGGGCTGGCCATCGCCACAGGCCCGTACGGCCGGCTCCGCAAGGGCCGCAAGGGCATCACGATGCGGGCGCTGAGGTCCAGCGCCGGCGGGCTGGACCTCGGCGCTCTTCAGCCACGGTTGCCCAAGGTCATCGCCACCCCCGACCGCAAGGTCGCACTGGCACCAGCCGAATTCGTCGAAGCCGCCGCGACGTATCTGCGCACGCCGGCCGACGACGCCGCGCGCACCTACGACCTGCAACTGATCGGCCGTCGCCAGCTGCGCAGCAACAACTCGTGGCTCCACAATGTGCCGACGATGACCGGCGGCAACAACAAGTGCACCGTGCTCATGCACCCCGACGACGCCGAGGCCCGCGGACTGACCCAGGGCACGTCCGTCCGGGTCGCGTCGGCGGTCGGGGAAATCGAAGTGCCACTGGACATCAGCGACGACATCCGGCCCGGCACCGTGGCGGTGCCGCACGGCTGGGGTCATCGCGGCACCGGCTGGACCCATGCGAACTCCCTGCCGGGCGCGAACGTCAACGCCCTGCACGACCCCGGTCAGGTGGACGCGTTCACCGGCACCGCGGCGGTGAACAACACCTGGGTGACGGTCACGGCTCCCGCGACGTGAGCACCAGCGGTGCACCATCGGTGATGGCGATGGTGTGCTCGCTGTGCGCGGTGCGCGAACCGTCCGCCGAACGGATGGTCCACCCGTCCGGGTCGAACACGATGCGGTCGGTACCGGCGGCGAACCACGGCTCCAGTGCCAGTGTCAGGCCGGGACGCAGCTTGAGCCCACGACCTCGCCGCCCGATGTTCGGCACGTGCGGGTCTTCGTGCATCGTGCGCCCCAGACCGTGCCCGCCGAACTCGGTGTTGACCCGATACCCGTAGGCCGCCGCGACATCGCCGATGGCGGCCGAGATGTCGCCGAGGCGTTTGCCCGGTACCGCCTCGGCGATACCGGCTGCCAAGGCCTCCTCGGTGGCGGTCACCAGTCGACGGTCCTCGGCTCGGGGGGTGCCGACGATGATGCTGCGAGCAGAATCGGCAACCCATCCGTCGATGGACACCGCGATGTCCATGGTCAGCAGGTCGGCGTCGGCCAGCACATAGTCGTGCGGAAGGCCGTGCAGCACAGCGTCGTTGACCGACAGGCAGATGACGTTGCGGAACGGACCGCGCCCGAACGACGGCGCATAGTCCCAGTAGCAGGACTGGGCGCCCCGCTCGGCGATCAGCACCCGGGCCCGCGCTTCGAGCTCGAGCAGGTTCACCCCCGGCCGGGCCCGCCCGGCAAGATCGTCGAGCAAGCCCGCGATGAAGCGCCCGGTGACGTGCATGGCCGTGATCTCCTGCGGCGTCTTCAATTCCAACACAAGCACGCCTCCTGAGCGGTATGAAAATACCACCTTAGCCGAAGAATCGGTATTTTCATACCGGATCGGGGTAGGCTGGCCGCATGGTGCGACTCCCCCTGACCGCTGAACAACTCGCCGCGGGCAAGCGCCTGGGCGAACGGCTCCGCCAGGCGAGGGGCGACCGCACCCTCGCCGACGTGGCGCAGGCGGCGGCGATTTCCCCGGAGACGCTGCGCAAGATCGAGACCGGCCGATTGGCCACCCCGGCATTCGGCACCATCGCCGCACTGGCCCGGGTGCTGCCCCTGTCCCTCGACGAGCTCGCGGAGAACTGCTTCACCACCGCCGATCTCCGGCACACCGGCTAACTGGCTTCGGACACCGCTTTCGGCGGAGTCGGCAGCACCGCGTAGAGGTCGCGTTCGAGCTCGGCACGCAACGCCGCAGCCTTCGTGCCGTCGTCGCCGTCGGCCAGGCTCGGCACCGCGATGCAGAACACATCCACCACCGCCGAGCCCAGGGTGGTGACCTTGGCCCAGACGATGTCCAGACCGTCGCGTTCGATCACCGAGGTCAGCCGGGCCAGCAGACCCGTCCGATCGACGGCTCGCACCTGCAGGATGAACTCGTTCGGGGTAGAACCGCCCGACCACAGAATCCGTGGCGGGGCACTGACCTGATTCACCGGGACGGCAGAGGCGACCTCGCCGGCCCGGCTGCTGCCTGCCGCGTCCCGGTCCCGGCGTTCCAGTGCCTCGACGACATCCAGCTCGTCATCCAGCGCCAGGATGAACTGCTGGCGCAACAGTTCGGCCGCCGGCGGTGAACCGAAATGCGGTGACACCACGAACGTGTTGATGGCCATCCCGTCGACACTGTTCACCGATGCCGAATGCACCCGCAACGAGTTGAGCGCCAGCACCCCCGCTGCCTTGGACAGCAGGCCCCGGCGATCGGGGGCGATCATCGTCACGTTGTGGATGTGAGCACCCTCGCCGGCCGTCAGATCGACATGCACACCGCCATCCGAGGCCAGCGAAAGATAATGCTGGTCAATCGGATCGGGCTGCGGCAAGGACTCCCCGGCCATCACCAACCGACAGCGCCGCACGAGGTCGCCGATCAGCGAGGCCTTCCAGTCCCCCCACACCCCGGGACCCGTCGCCAGTGAATCCGCTTCGGCCAGCGCCTGCAACAGCTCAAGCAACACCGGGTCGCCACCGAGCGCATCCACCACCCGGTCGATCGTCTTGGGATCCTGCAGATCACGACGGGTCGCGGTGTCGGGCAGCAGCAGGTGATAGCGGACGATCTTGGACAGCACCTCGATGTCCGAGGGCCACAAGCCCAGCCGCGTGCCCACCTGGGTGGCCAGTTCGGCGCCGATGACACTGTGGTCTCCGCCGCGGCCCTTGCCGATGTCGTGCAGCAGCGCACCCAGCACCAGCAGGTCAGGTCGCGCCACCCGGGTGGTGAAGGCGCTTGCCCGCGAGACGGTTTCGACGAGATGGCGATCCACCGTCCAGATGTGCACCACGTCGCGGGGCGGCAGGTCGCGCACCGCTCCCCATTCCGGGAACAGCCGGCCCCACAGTCCGGTGCGGTCCAGCGCCTCCACGGTGGCCACCGCGGCAGGTCCTGCCGACAACATCACCAACAGGTCCTTGAGGGCGGCGCGGGGCCACGGCGTGCGCAGTTCGGGCGCGGCGCCGGCCAACCGGCTCAAGGTGGACGCGGCCATCGGCAGGCCGGTGGTGGCCGAGGCGGCCGCCACGCGCAGGATCAGGCCGGGGTCGCGTTCGGGCCGGGCATCGCGGGCCAGGATCACCTCGCCGGCGAATTCGATGACCCCTTCGTCGAGTGGCCGCCGCGCCGGACGGCGCAGGGCGGCGAAACCTCGGCGCGGCAGCGCATTTCCGGCGGTGCGGATACCGGCGTCCACGTAGTAGCTGACGGTACGCGCGGCATCGGAGAGCATGCGGGCCAGATCGAACCGGTCCCCGATGCGCAGCGATGCGCCGATCTCGTCGGCGTACTGCGCGAGCACCTGTTCACGGCCACGTCGCGAGATGCGGTGCAATTCGGTGCGGACATTGAGCAGCGCCAGATGCGCCTCACCGAGCGTGCCCGTCGGCGAGGCCAGCAACCGACTGGGGTAGACGTCGGCCAACTGCGCGATGGCCAAGGCGTTGAGCAGCTGGACATCACGCAGGCCGCCACGGCCGTTCTTGAGATCCGGCTCGGCGCGGTGCGCGATCTGACCGCTGCGCTGCCAACGCGCCTGAGCGTGCTCGACCAGTTCGTCGAACCGCGGCGCGATACCGGTGCGCCACTGCCGCCGCGCCCCGCCGATCAACAGGGACGACAGTTCCTGGTCACCCGCGATATGTCGCGCGTCGAGCATCGCGAGCCCGGCCGACACGTCCTCACCGGCGACCGCGAGCGCCTCCGGCACCGTGCGGACACTGTGGTCGATGCGAATGTTGGCGTCCCACAACGGGTACCACAGCAACTCGGCGACCTGACTGACGATCTCGACCGGCATGTTGTCATGCAACAGCGTCAGATCCAGGTCCGAGTACGGCAAGAACTCACCGCGGCCCAATCCGCCGGTGGCGACGATCGCGAAACCACTCGTCGGGGTGATGCCGATCTCGGTCGCCTTGGTGGTGAGCCAGAATTCATTGAGGTCGAGCAGGGCTGCCCGCAGGGCCGCCGAATCCAGCTGGCGCCCACCGGAAGCCAGCAATTGCTCGGAGGCCTTGGCCAAATCGTTTGCCGGACGCAGCGATCCCGCTGCCGGCGCCTCCCAACGGGACGCCCCGGCAGCGGGATCGTGTGGTGCCTGCTCTGTCATCTCGGTCCTCCCCCGGCCATACCTTCAAACGGTCAACAACTGCATTGGCCGGGAGAGCACCCCCTCAGCACTCTCGGGTCAGAGGGCGTCGGCCCCCCGCTCACCGGTGCGCACCCGCACAACGGTGTCCACGGGGCTGACCCACACCTTCCCGTCACCGATCTTTCCGGTGCGGGCGGCCTGGACGATGACGTCCACGACCTTGTCGACCGCGGAGTCATCCACGACGACCTCGACCCGCACCTTCGGCACGAAGTCCACGGAGTACTCCGCGCCGCGGTACACCTCGGTGTGGCCCTTCTGACGGCCGTAACCCTGAACCTCGCTGACGGTCATCCCGAGGATGCCAGTCTGCTCCAGACCGGTTTTCACATCTTCCAGGGTGAACGGTTTGACGATCGCAGTAATCAGCTTCATATTCCTCATCCCTCCGCGCCGTGACGACCAAGAACAGAACCGGTTCCGACAGCCACGAAGTCGTAGCCGCTCTCCGCGTGCTCGGACTCGTCGATGCCGGAGGCCTCCTCTTCCTTGTCCAGACGCAGGCCAATGGTGTATTTCACGATCAACGCCAAGATAGCTGTACCGATGGCCGAATAGACAAGAACAGCGCCCGCGCCGACGGCCTGTCGCCACAACTGGTCGACTCCGCCACCGTAGAACAGCCCGGCCACGGCCGCGCCGGTCTCGGGTGCGGCGAACAGGCCGATCAACAGGGTGCCCAGGATGCCGCCGACGAGGTGCACGCCGACCACGTCGAGCGAATCGTCGAAGCCCAGCTTGTACTTCAGGCCCACGGCGAGCGCGCAGACGCTACCAGCGATGGCACCGATGGCCAGGGCCCCCAGCACATTCACCGAGGAGCAGGACGGGGTGATGGCGACCAGGCCCGCGACGATGCCCGATGCGGCACCCAGCGAGGTGGCCTTACCGTCGCGAATCCGCTCGGTGAGCAACCAGGCCAGCATGGCGGCCGCGGTGGCGACGGTGGTGGTGACGAAGGTGGAACCCGCCAAACCGCCTGACGCCGTGGCAGAACCGGCGTTGAAGCCATACCAGCCGAACCACAGCAGCCCGGCGCCCAGCATCACGAACGGCAGGTTGTGCGGCCGCATCGGGGTGCCCGGCCAGCCGAGGCGCTTGCCCAGGATGATGGCCAGCACCAGACCGGCCGTACCGGCGTTGATGTGCACCGCCGTACCACCGGCGAAGTCGATTGCCTTGAGTTTGTTGGCGATCCAGCCACCGGTCTCAGCGGTGACGCCGTCAAAGGAGAACACCCAGTGCGCCACCGGGAAGTAGACGAAGGTGACCCACAGACCCGAGAACAGCAGCCAGCCACTGAACTTCAGCCGGTCCGCCACCGAGCCCGAGATCAGGGCGACGGTGATGATGGCGAACATCAACTGGAAGGCCACGAACACCGTGGCGGGCAGCGTGCCGACCAACGGGATGTTCACCGCGTCGGCCGCCTCCACTCCTGCGGCGGGATCGGCTGCCACCGCAGCGGCCGCGTTCCCACCGATCAGGCCCTTGAGCCCCCAGAACTGCGTGGGGTCGCCGAACAGGTTGAACTTGTCGTTGCCGAAGGCCAGCGAGTAGCCGTAGAGCACCCACAGCACCGTGACCACACCCATGGAGCTGATGCTCATCATGATCATGTTGAGCACGCCCTTGGCCCGCACCATGCCGCCGTAGAAGAACGCCAAGCCTGGCGTCATCAACAGCACGAGTGCGGCGCTTGCCAGCATCCATGCGGTATCACCGGTGTCGGGTATACCCATCGTCGGAAATCCGTCCACTCCCAGCTTCCTCCTTCGACATGCCACGGTTAGGCACCGTTGACCTGGTAGGGAACTCTGCTGAGTTGTTGTTTCGCCGACGACGCGCTGGCGTTTCGGGCACGTGAACGGATCGGCCCGTTTCGTTTCCCCGGTGTTACGCGCTGCGGATTTGCGGTTCCCGGGTCTAGCCGAGGAGGGCGTCGACGAATGCGGACGGCTCGAACGGGGCGAGATCATCGGGCCCCTCGCCGAGCCCGACGAGCTTCACCGGGACCCCGAGTTCCTGCTGCACCCGGAACACGATGCCGCCCTTGGCGGTTCCGTCCAGTTTGGTCAGCACCACGCCGGTGATGTCGACGACCTCGGCGAAGACCTTGGCCTGCGGCAGGCTGTTCTGCCCGATGGTGGCGTCCAGCACGAGCAGCACCTCGTCCACCTTGGCGCGCTTCTCGACGACGCGCTTGACCTTGCCGAGCTCGTCCATCAGACCGGTCTTGGTGTGCAGCCGTCCGGCGGTGTCCACCACGACGACGTCGGCGCCCGCCGCGATGCCCTTGTCCACGGCGTCGAACGCCACCGACGCCGGGTCGGCGCCCTCGGGGCCGCGGACCACGTCGGCACCCACCCGCGAGGCCCAGGCCTGCAGCTGGTCGGCCGCGGCGGCGCGGAAGGTGTCCGCGGCACCGAGCACCACCCGCCGGCCGTCGGCGACGAGCACCCGGGCCAGTTTTCCCACGGTGGTGGTCTTGCCGGTGCCGTTCACGCCGACGACCAGCAGCACCGACGGTTTGTCGGCATGCGGCAGCGCCCGGATGGAGCGGTCCAGGTCCGGTCGCAGCGCGGCCACCAGCACCTCTTTGAGCACCGCACGGGCGTCGGCTTCGGTGCGCACCCCCGCGCTGGCCATCTTCTCGCGCAGCGCCGCCACCACGGACTGGGTGACCACCGGGCCGAGGTCGGCGATCAGCAGGGTGTCCTCGATCTCCTCCCACGACTCTTCGTCCAGGTCGCCGCCGCCGAGCAGGCCGAGCACACCGCGGCCCAAAGTGTTCTGTGATTTCGCCAGCCGCCCGCGCAGCCGCTCCAGGCGGCCTTCACCGGGGGCGATCTCGTCGATGACCGGGACGGGCTCGGGTTCGGGCTCCGGTGTGACCGCGGGCGCTGGTTCCGGGGCCGGCTCCTTGGCGGGTTCCGGCTCGGCCACCTCGACGGGCGGCTCGGGCAGCGCCACGTTGGAGATGGTGCGTTTCGGCGCGTCACGGGGCACCGCGGCGTCGTCGCCCACGCCGGGCGCACCGGTCCCCCGCGACGTCGGCTCAGTGGCCTGAGGGGCCTCCGCGAACGTGATCCCGGACGCGGCGGTGTATCCGCCGGAACGATCGATCGGAGTGGCGGTGTCCTGCTTGGATAGGCTGATCTGCCGGCGCCGGTAGCGCACCAGCCCGACAACCAGCGCAGCGACAACCAGAACGGCGATGACCGCAAGTGCGATCCACAGAGCATCTGACACGCCGCCATTGTCTCAGGGTGGCCACATGACGATCGGCCCCGGCTTCTCGACGCATCCGGCCGACGGCCTCCAAGTGCGTAAACGACGGCACATCGACGTCTGCCTGTCCGAGGCCGTCGAGTACCAGACGGTGCGCACGGGTCTGGAGCGCTACCGCCTGCCCTACAACGCGCTCACCCAGACCAGCCTGGCCGAGATCGATCTGAGCACCGAGTTCCTCGGCGTCGGACTTCGGGCGCCGGTGTTGATCGGCTCCATGACGGGCGGTGCGGAACTGTCCGGCACCATCAACCGTCACCTGGCGGCGGCGGCGCAAGAGTTGGGTATCGGCATGATGCTCGGCTCGCAGCGGGTCATGCTCGGCGACCTCGACAATCGGGTGGCGCCCACCTTCAACATCCGCGACGTGGCGCCCGACGTGCTGCTGGTCGGCAATATCGGGCTGGCGCAGCTGGGCCCCGGCGTGGTTCCCGAGTTACGGGATGCGCTGGCACAGGTCGGCGCCAATGCCCTTGCCGTGCACACCAATCCGTTGCAGGAGGCGGTCCAGCGGGGTGGCGACACCGATTTCACCGGTTCGGTGGACCGGTTGCGCGACCTCGCCGCGTCCATCGGGTATCCGGTGTTGCTCAAGGAGGTCGGCCACGGGATCGGGGCCACAGCCGCAGCGCACCTGGCCGACGTACCGATCGCCGCGGTCGACGTGGCGGGCGCCGGCGGCACGTCATGGGCCCGGGTGGAGCAGTTCGTCCGCTACGGCAGGATCAACGACCCGGAACTGGCCGAGTGGGGCATCCCCACCGCCCAGGCGCTGGTGGAGGTACGCCGCACCCTGCCGGGCATGCCCCTGGTGGCTTCCGGCGGCATCCGCACCGGGATGGACGCCGCCAAAGCCATCGCGCTCGGCGCCGATATGGTGGCCGTTGCCCGTCCACTGCTGGTGCCGGCGATCGAATCCGCTGCGGCGGTCAAGGATTGGCTGGCGCGCTTCATCGCCGAGTTGCGCATCTGCCTGCACGGCTGCGGCGCAGCCGACCTCGCGGCGCTGCGTGATGCCGGCGTCAGCCCTACTGAGTGGCGCTGACCAGTTCCTCACCGCGCATGCGCTGCGAGATCACCTGGGTGATGCCGTCGCCCTGCATCGTGACGCCGTAGAGCGCGTCGGCGATCTCCATGGTCGGCTTCTGGTGGGTGATGACGATCAGCTGGGACTTCTCCCGCAGCTGCTCGAAGAGACCCAGCAACCGGCGCAGGTTCACGTCGTCGAGCGCCGCCTCGACCTCGTCCATGATGTAGAACGGGGACGGCCTGGCACGGAAGATGGCCACCAGCATCGCCACCGCGGTCAGCGACTTCTCGCCGCCGGACAGCAGCGAGAGCCGCTTGATCTTCTTGCCCGGCGGGCGGGCCTCGACCTCGATGCCGGTGGTCAGCATGTCGTCCGGGTTGGTGAGCAGCAACCGCCCCTCCCCGCCCGGGAACAGAGACGAGAACACCTGGGTGAACTCGCGTTCCACGTCGGCGTAGGCCTCGGCGAACACCGTCAGGATGCGCGCGTCGACGTCCTCGATGACGTCCATCAAGTCCTTGCGGGCCGCCTTGACGTCCTCCAGCTGGGTGGACAGGAAGTTGTAGCGCTCCTCCAGGGCGGCGAACTCCTCCAGCGCCAATGGGTTCACCCTGCCCAGTTCGGACAGCTCACGCTCGGCCTTCTTCGCCCGGCGTTCCTGGGTGGGCCGGTCGAACGGCATGGGCGCCGGCGCGGTGACCTGCTCACCGCGTTCCTTGGCCTGCTCGTACTCGGCCATCTCCAGGTCGGTGGGCGGCAGCGGCACCTGCGGGCCGTACTCGGCGATCAGGTCGGCGGCAGCCAGCCCGAATTGCTCAAGTGCCTGCTGTTCCAGTTGCTCGATTCGAAGGGCCGCTTGGGCTTTGGCGACCTCGTCGCGGTGCAGCGAATCGGTGAGCGCGGTGATCCTGGCGCCGAGTTCGGTCACCTCGGTGCGGGCCCTGCTCAGCGCCTGGGCGCGCAGCTGACGCTCGGTGGCCAACTCGTCGCGGATACGGGACGCAGCGGAGACCGCGGCGGCCAGCCGGACGGCGACCAGGCGGCCCGATTCGGCGACCGCGGCGGCCACGGTCGCCGCGTACTCCCGCGCCTCCCGGGCTCGCAGCGCCCGGGCCCGGGACTCACGTTCGGCGGCGGCCGACCTGCGCAGCGAATCCGCCCGGCCGCGAACGGCATTCGCGCGCTCCTCGGCGGTCCGCACCGCCAGCCTGGCCTCCACCTCGGTGGAGC
>JAHFVC010000085.1 GCA_023264765.1 Mycobacterium sp.
GGTGGCCCGCACCCGTACCCCCGTGGCGGCTTCCAGTCGGGTGATCAATTCGAGCGCACCGAGGGAGTCGATACCGCATTCCGGCAGCGGCCGATCCGCGTCGATGCTGCGGTGCACCACGGCACTGACCTGATCGGAGATCAGGGCCCGCAGCCGCGGCGACCATTCTGGGCGGGGAAGAGCCGCCAGCTCCGCGCGCAGCCGCGCGGCGTCCGCCGAACTTCGCCGGCCCGCGCGCACCGCCGCACCGAACGGCGAGCGTGCGGCCACTGCCGACAACCACGCGGCATCCGTTGGGGCACAGGCGCTGTACGCGCGATCGTGGCGCAGCAGCATGTCGAACGCCGAGGTGTCGAGCGCATCGTCCTGTGACGCGATCGTAAGGCCGGGTAGGCCCGCGCTCCGGCGCCAGGCCGCGAATCCCGCCAGCCAGCTGTCTGCCGCGGCGGCCGCGGGCTGCCCGGGAGCGCCGGTCAGCGCGGCCGTCGAAGAGAGCGTGCAGAACCAATCCAGCGGGTGTCCGGCGGTGGCCGTGTGCAGATTCCACGCACCGTGCACCATCGTCGCCCAGACCCGCTCGATGTCTGTGACGTCGAGGGTCTCCGCGTGCAGCACCCCGCGCACCGGGTGTCCGCCGGCGGCCTCGACGAGCCGGTCGGCCACGCCGTCCTCGCCGATGTCCGCGCACTCGACCACCACGTCGATCCCCGACGCGTGGATCGCGTCGATGCGCACGAGGTATTCTGCGGAAGGGGTTGTCCGCGAACACAAGACGAGCCGGCCGACCCCGCCGGCCGCCAGCCACTCGGCGAACACCAGAGCCGGTCCTGCGAACCCACCCGTGACGATGTAGGCCCCATCGGCACGATAGGGCCGCACCTGCTCCGGTGCTACGACGGCGCGCACAGTACCGGCGACGGGAACGTCGAGCACGGGCCCGCCGGCCGTATCCGTCTCCGTGACCGCGTCGACGGCGCCGGCGAGGGGATGGGCGGTGTACTCCGGTAGCGGCAGGACGCCGTCGGCCAGCTGCCGGCACAGCGTGGACAGCACGTGTTGCACCCGCGCCGGGTGGCTGTCGGCCAGCCGCGCCAGGTCGACCGAGCTGACGGTCTGGTTGGGGTGCAAGGCCCATTGCCGAGCCTCGTCCCGCTGGCCGATATCGACGAAGCGGCCGCCGGGGGCGAGCACATCAAGGGCGGGGCGGTCGAGAGAGCTGAGCACGACATCGACGCCGTACCCGTCGGTGTCACGACGGATCAGGGCTGCCAACCCCGACCCGCGCGAATCATACACATGCCCGATCCCCATGCCGCGCAGTAATTCTCGGCTGGTTTCGCTATCCGCCGTGGCGAAGATCTCCGCCCCGGCGGCCCGGGCGATGGCGATCGCAGCCTGTCCCACGCCGCCTGTGGCCGAGTGGATCAGCACCTTCTCGCCCGCGGTGAGGCCGGTCAGACCGTACAGCGCGACGGCGCCCGCGGTGACCGCTGCCGCGGCGTGCCGGTCGGAGACGTGCGCCGCCAACCCGACAACCAGCCGGGCATCGCAGGTGACGAACGTGCCCCAGGCGCCGCCGGTGCAGATACCGGCCACCCGATCCCCGACCTGATGGTCGGTCACGCCGGGACCGACGGCGGTCACCGCTCCGGCGAACGCGGTGCCCAGCTGCTGCGCCACACCCTCTGCGAGGACGGCCCGCACGTCGGCGTCATCGACACCGGCAGCGCGCACCGACACCTCGACCTGACCTGGACCCGGCGGAATACGTTCGACTGCAACAATTTCCACCGATCCCGGCGCGCTCACCCGTACCCGCAATCCGTCCTGGCAAGGGTCGAGGTCGGCGCTCCGGCGCTCCTCGAGGCGCAGTGGCGCCGGCGTCAGCCGCGCGGTATACCACTGGCCATTGCGCCACGCGGTGACGTCCTCGTCGGATCCGCAGAGCAATTGGCGGGCCACACCCGCGGTCGACCCGTCGGCGTCGAGGTCCACGTGCACGGCCTGCAGTCCTGGATGTTCACTGCCCAGCACCCTGAGCAGGCCGCCGATGCCCGCCTGCGCGAGATTCGGCCGTTCGCCGTCGAGCACCGATTGTGCAGAACGGGTCACGACGTACAGACGGGGCACCTCACCCGCCAGGGCTACCACTTCACCGGTGATCTCCAGCAGTTTTCGGGCTGCGCCGAGTCCGGAGAGGTTCGGCTCCACGATCACCACCACCCCGGCCAGCTCGCCGGCGCGCGCCTGGCCTCGCAACGCATCGGCGGACCACGTGACAGTCACACAATGTGCGCCGAGGGTTTCGAGATCGTGGCCGATCCCTTCATCGGTGCCGATGAGCAGCCAGCGGCCGGGGTGAGCTCGTGGGACGTCCGGCACGTCGCGCGGGCGCCAATCGATGGTCAACAACCGGTCGTCGTCCGCCGGGTTCCCGACGAAGTGCGCTCCCCGCACCTCCAGAAGTACCGCACCGTGCTGATCGAGCACGTCGAGATCGGCTTTCGTCTCGCCGGGTGACACCACGGTCGCGCGGGTGCGGCCGTACCGCGCGGTGTGGAGGGGACCGTACGCCCGCAGCGAACGAATAACGTTGGGCAACTGACGATCTGCCACCGTGCGGAACCAGGCGTCCAGGACGGTGTGGACGGTCCCCCCGGCGGAGATATCGAAGGTCTCCGATCCCGTGATGGCCGGCGGGCGGTCGCTGTCCGACGCGGTCAGGAGGGCTGAGGTGTGGCGCCGGCCTCCGGTCCCGACGGCGAAGTCGAAAAGGTCAGGCCGCTCGCCCGTCGCCGAAGACGTGATCGCGTTGTCTCCGAAGGTATCTGCGCCGTCTCCGAACGTGATGTCGCGCACTTGCGCGTCATCGCCGATCACGATGGACGCGGCGGCCAGTGCCATCTCACAGCAGACTGCGCCGGACAGCGCCGGTCCGGAACCCGATTGCCTCTGCCATACATGACGTACGGGGTCCTCGGGCAGTAGCACATGTGCGCCCAGCAGCGGATGCACCGGCACGGTATGACCACCCGGCTCGCGCACCTCGGCGGGCGGCAGTGGCCGGCGGGTCCAGGTCGGCAGTGGCGCGTCGACCAGACGACCCGACGGGTGGCGTGCGGCGAAATCGACTGCAGCGCCTGCACAGTGCAGCAAACCGGCGAACTCGGGTAGCCCGGATTCGGGCGCGATGCGCAGGATGGCCGGCGCGACGTCGAGGCTGCGGGCGGTCTGTTCGAGGGCCTCGGTGAGCACGCGGTCGGGCATCAACTCCACGAAAACCCGACAGCCGTCATCCAGTGCTGCCCGTGCGGCAGCGGAGAACCGAGCCATCTTGCGCAGGTTGGCCACCCAGTAGCGGGCATCGCAGGCCGGGCGGTCCCGCGGATCGAACGAGGTGGCCGTGTAGAACGGCACCTCGGGGGTCATCGGGCTCAGCCCGGACAGGGCCGCGGTGAACTCCTCGACGATCGAATCCACCTGTGGGGAATGCACGGCCACCACACCGGGGATCTCCCGGGCCGGCACGTCGCGCTCCTCCCAGCCCGCCAGCAGATCACGCACCACCACCGCCGACCCGGCGACCACGGCGGACCCGGGTGAGGGTACAGCGGCCACAGCGACCTCGTTGCGCCCGCGCATCGCCAGCTCCGAAAGCACCTGCTGGGCAGGGATTTCCACCGTCGCCGTGGCGCCGTCGGCGAGGGGGACACGGGACAGCAGGTTTGCGCGGCTGCACACCACAAGCAGGCCGTCCTCCAACGACAGTGCTCCGGAGACAACCGCCGCGGCCGTCTCGCCGAGTGAGTACCCGATGACCGCACCCGGCCGGGCGCCGTGCGTGCGCAGGGCGTCGGCCAACGCCACTTGCATGGTGAACAGCGTCGGCTGGGTACGCCTGACGTCAGTGTCGTTGTGCGGCAGTGATAATGCCTCGGTCACCGAGAAGCCGCACTCCCGCAGGATGATCGGTTCGGCGCGCGCGACGGTGGCGGCGAAGGCCGGCTCGGCGGCGAGCAGTTCGGCGGCGGTCCCGGGGCTCTGCGGCATCTGACCGGAGAACACCCACACCGGGCCGTGATCGCCGGTGCCTACGGCGGGTTCGTGGGTGGTGTCGTCCTCGGCGACTCCACGCAGGGCGGCGGCGAGTTCGGCTCCGCTGTCGGCGACGACGACGGTGCGGACCGGGCGGTGCCCGCGCCGGCGGGCCAGTGTGTACGCGAGATCGGGCAGCGCTACCTCGTCGTGTGCCTGCACCCAGTCCGCCAGGCGGGCGGCCGTGCGGCGCAACGCGGCGGCCGAGGTCGCGGACAGTGGAAACAGCAGTGGCGACGCTGTGGCGGGCGCCGGTGTCTCGGCTCGGGCAGGGACCCGTTCCACGACGCAGTACACCCGGGTGCCCGACGCACTCGTCGCGGACACCGCCGCCCGCCGAAGCTCATTGCCCGCCCACCGACCATGCTGGACAGCGAGGACCGCCGTCATCAGTCCGAGTGCACCCGATTCCGTCATGCCGATGGTGTCGGCATCGATACCGTTCTTGGCCAACGTCGTTCGGCACAGTTCTGCCTCGTCGGCGCGGCTCGCGCCGTAGCCGCGCAGCACGGCCAGGACCCGGTCGCCGTCGCGCTGCGCGTCCGGCAATCGTTTGAGCGCGACCATGACGGCGCCCTCGCCGGTCACGGCGCCGCCGGCCACCGCGCGGTCGCTCTCACCGGTGGCGAGGCTGCCGCAGGCCAGATGCACGGCGAGCAGGCTCGAGTCCACGGTGACCGCCGGGCCGTGCGTGCGCAGCGCCTGAGCGATGTGACCCGAGGCCATGCCGATGTCGTCGGCATGCTGAACACCGACGAAAACGGAGGTGGATGAGGCAGCCAGCGACTCCGGCGGGATGCCGGCGTGCTCGACGGCCTCCCAGGCGGTCTCCAACAGCAGTGGGTGCTGCGGGTCGATCGGCTCGGCCGCGTCGATACCGAAGAACCCGTCCAATCCGGCGGTCTCGTCGAGCGCGGTGGCCGGGTGGTCGCCGCGCAGCAACGCATCCTGCAGCCGCTCAGGGGAATCGATGCCACCGGGAAGCCGGCACGCCATCCCGATCACGGCCACCGCTTCACCGGCGACGGGATCGAACGACACCATTGCACGATAGACCACCCAGCTAACCCCGAACGCGGGTATGTCCAGGGGCGGCCCCAGTAGGGTGAGCTACGTGATTGAGGCTTCCATTCCAGCCGTCCTGCGCGAGCGCGCCAGTCTGGCGCCCGACGACGTCGCGGTCACCTACATCGACTACGACAACGACTGGGAGGGTGAAACCCTTTCGCTCACCTGGATGCAGCTGTACCGGCGGGCATCGGCTGTGGCGCAAGAACTGTCGGCGCACGGATCGGCGGGGGACCGCGCTGTCGTCTCGGCGCCGCAGGGGCTGGACTATCTGGTGGCGTTCCTCGGTGCGCTGCTGGCCGGCAGGATCGCGGTTCCGCTCTCGGTTCCGCTCGGTGGGGCAACCGACGAACGGGTCTCGTCGGTGTTGCGCGACGCGCGGCCCGCCGCCGTCCTCACCACCTCCGCGGTCGCGGGCGTGGTGGCCGAGCACCTCGGGCCGGCCGCCGAGCATGGAGCGGCGCTGATCGAGGTCGATCAGCTGGGCGAAGGCGCCCCGTTCGATTTCGACGCCGAGCTCGCTGACAGCCGGGGCACCGCCTACCTGCAATACACGTCGGGGTCCACCCGCCAGCCGGCCGGGGTGATGATGTCGCACCGCAACGTGCTCGCCAACTTCGATCAGTTGATGGCCGGTTATTTCGCCGACCGCGGGAAGTTTCCGCCCCCGGACACCACGATCGTGTCGTGGCTGCCCTTCTATCACGACATGGGATTGGTGTTGGGAGTGTGCGCACCGGTGCTGCTGGGGCTACGCACCGTGCTCACCAGTCCGGTGGCGTTCCTGACCCGGCCGGCCCGGTGGATGCAGCTGCTGGGCAGCCATCCGCACGCGTACACGGCGGGACCGAATTTCGCGTTCGAACTGGTGGCTCGCAAGACCACCGACGAGGACATGGCCGGGCTGGACCTGGCGGGTGTGCTGAACATCGTCACCGGCAGTGAGCGGGTTCATCCGGCCACCCTGCGCCGCTTCAGCCAGCGGTTCGCCCGGTTCAATCTGCGTGAGTCGGTGATCCGCCCGTCCTACGGACTGGCCGAAGCGACGGTCTATGTCGCCACCGCCGCGCCGGGCGACGCACCCAAGATCGGGCATTTCGATCCGGAGAAGCTGTCCGAGGGGCAGGCGATGCCGCTGCCGGGCGGCCGGGGCACCCCGCTGATCAGCTACGGACGGCCGGAGGCCCCGCTGGTGCGCGTCGTGGACCCCGACACCCGTAACGAATGTGCAGCGGGCGCGACCGGTGAGATCTGGGTACACGGGGCCAACGTCGCCGAAGGTTATTGGGGCAACCCGGAAAAGACCGAGAGCACGTTCGGTGGCGTGCTGGCCGACCCGCCCGACGGCACCCCCGACGGGCCTTGGCTGCGCACAGGTGATCTCGGCTTCCTCTTCGAGGAGGAGCTCTACATCGTCGGGCGCATCAAGGATCTGCTGATCGTGCGTGGGCGCAACCACTCGCCTGATGACATCGAGGCGACCATCCAGGAGATCACCGGCGGGCGGGTCGCCGCGATCGCGGTCCCCGACGGTCAGACCGAGAAGCTCGTGACGGTCATAGAACAGAAGACGCGTGGTGCGTCCGAGGACGAGGTGGCGGCGAATCTGGCCGCCGTGCGTGGCGAGGTGGCGTCGGCGGTGTTCGCGGCGCACGGTTTGTCGATCGCCGATCTGGTGTTGGTGGCGCCGGGTTCGATCCCGATCACCACCAGCGGCAAGATCCGGCGTGCATCCTGTGCCGACCAGTACCGTGACGGTCGATTCGCCCGATTGGAGCGGTGACCGCGGCGAATGTGGAGTTCTGTTGCGGTACTGGCACTTCCGATCGCCCTGGATCCGGTGCGGTTGGGTGTGAATCTGCTGTTGATTTCCCGTCCGCGACCCGCGCAGAACCTGCTCGTGTACTGGATCGGCTGCGTCAGTGCGAGCTTGCTGCTACTGGTGGTCCCACTGCTCGTGCTGCACAACACGGCGGTGTTCGCGTCGTTCGTGCACGATCTGGCCAACCCGCAGACCACCGCGAGTCTGACCGTCCGGCGCATCGAGGTCGGGGTGGGAGTGGTGATCCTGGCCGTCGCCGCGGTGATGGTGCTGCGTGCGGTGAAGCGTCGACGGTCGGTAGCCGTGGAGGCTGAAACAGATTCCACGACAACGATGTCAGACGAGTCGTCGCCCATCGCGCGGTTGTTGAACCGCGGCCGGGACGCTCCCGCCGAGGGCGGCTCCCTGGCCCAGCGACTCCTCGGGCGGGCCCATCACGCCTGGGAGAGCGGAGCGCTGTGGGTGGCGGCGGTGATCGGCTTCTGGGCGGGACCGAACCCGTCGTTGGTGACGTTCTCACTGGCCACCATCCTGGCCTCGGGCGCCGCGTTCGGCGCCCAGATCGGCGCGGCGATCGTCTTCATCATCGTCAGCCTGGCGGTGGTCGAGATCGTGCTCATCTGCAATCTGGTGGCGCCGGCCAGGACCGCGGCCGCGCTGCGCCGGGTGCACGACTGGGTTGGGGGCTTTCGGCTGCAGATCGTGGTGGCCATCCTGACGCTCGTCGGCCTCGCGTTCGTGGCGCAAGGGCTGGGCCTGCTCTGAGTCGTTAGTGCTGCCAGCTCTTGTACGTGAATTCGAGGCTGTAGCCGTCGGGATCCAGGACGCCGGCGGCGTAGTACCGCGGGTCGTAGTAGTCGCGGATCGCGGGCGCACCGTTGTCGGTGGCTCCGGCGGTGATCGCCGCCGCGTAGGCGGCGTCCACCTCGGCCCTGCCGTCGGCGACGAAACCGACGTGCGCCGCACGTCCCGCCGGGTCCCCCTGCCGTAGCCAGAAGAAGATACGGCCGTCCGCGCCGAATCCCTTCAGGTCAGGATGACCGGGTGGGCCGTCTTTGCCGTCGAAGTCCACTCGGATGGTGATGCCGAGCGGAGCGAGCGCCTCCGTGTAGAACGCGATCGAGCGGTCCAGATCGCGCACCGTGAGGAAGACGTGATCGAGCATGGGTTCCTTTCCCGCCGCGAGACGGCATTCCAGGACTGGATGTGTGAACTACCTTACTCGCGGGTAATAAGGCGGTCATGGTCACATCTGAGTCTCTATGGAAGTCGCGCTGATGGTCTCGGCACTGCGGCAGCTGAGCAGGTGGAGCATCAGGCCCGCGAAGAACGTCGACACCGCCATCAGCCCGAAGGTGAATGTGGTGCGCGGGCTGACCGCTCGCGCCACGACGCCGCTGCTCCCCGACGATTACCTGAAAATGCTGAACCCGCTGTGGTCGGCGCGCGAGCTGCGCGGCGAGGTGATCTCGGTGCAGCGCGAGACCGAGGACACCGCCACGGTGACGATCAAGCCGGGGTGGGGGTTTTCCGCCGACTACCAGCCCGGCCAGTACGTCGGCATCGGCTTGCGGGTCGAAGGCCGCTGGCATTGGCGGTCGTATTCGTTGACATCGGTGCCGCGGCGCGGTGCCAAACACATCACCATCACCGTCAAGGCGACACCGGAGGGTTTCCTGTCGTCCCATCTGGTCAACGGTGTCGCTCCGGGCACCATCGTGCGTCTGGCGAAACCGAAGGGCGATTTCGCCCTACCCGACCCGCCGCCGCCGAGCATCCTGTTCATCAGCGCGGGCAGCGGGATCACCCCCGTCATCGCCATGCTCAGATCGCTCTCGGCCCGCGGGCAACACCCCGACATCGTGCACGTGCATTCGGCTCCGTCCGAGGAGTCGGTCATCTTCCGCGAGGAGCTGCGCACTCTGGAACGGCAGCACCCGAGTTACCGGTTGCATCTACAGCTCACCGAGACGGCCGGGCATATGGACTTCACCAGATTGGACGCGGCCGTTGCGGACTGGACGCAGCGATCCACCTGGGCGTGCGGCCCGGCGCAGATGCTCGATGACGTCGAGAAAGCGTTCCGCCAGGTGGGTCTTGAGGATGCGCTGCACGTCGAGCGGTTCACGATCGACCGGACCGACAAGGGCGGCGAGGGGGGCACCGTCACCTTTGCGATCTCCGGGAAGTCGGTCGAGATAGACGGCGCCACCTCGCTTCTCGAAGCGGGCGAGAAGGTCGGCATCCAGATGCCCTTCGGCTGCCGGATGGGGATCTGCCAGACATGCGTGCTGCCCTTGGAGGAGGGCCATGTACGCGATTTCCGCTCGGGAACCGAGCACGGCGCGGGAGACCGCATCAACACCTGCGTCTCGACCGCTTCCGGCAACTGCACGCTCAAGGTCTAGGGGGACCATCGTGGCCATCACCGACATCAAGCAATACGCCCATCTGACACCGGACGACGTGGAAGCGTTTGCCCGCGAACTGGATACGATCAGATCCGATATCGAGGAGTCCCGCGGAGAGCGCGACGCCCGCTATATCCGGCGGGCCATCCAGTTCCAGCGCGGACTGGTCGTCGGCGCTCGGGTGCTGCTGTTCGCCAGCCACCACAAGGTGGCCCGGCGGGCCGGCATCGCGATGCTGGGAACGGCGAAGATCATCGAGAACATGGAACTGGGGCACAACATCACCCACGGCCAGTGGGATTGGATGAACGACCCCGAGATCCATTCGACCGAGTGGGAGTGGGACACCACCTCCCCGACCGAACACTGGAAGAAGTCGCACAACTTCATCCACCACAAGTACACCAACGTCGTCGGCCTCGACGACGACATCGGCTACGGCATCATGCGGCTGACGCGCGATCAGCGGTGGGAACGGTGGATGATCGGCAACCCGATCTACAACGTGCTGCTCGGCACCCTCTTCGAATGGGGCGTCGCGGCACACGGTTTGGAGACGGCCAAGGTCCGCGCCAAGGAGAAGTCGTGGGCCGAGGTCGGTAAGGACCTCCGGGTGATCGGCAAGAAGGTCGGCAAGCAGGTGGGGAAGGACTACATCGTCTTTCCCGCCCTGGCCGGCAAGAACTGGAAGAGCACGCTGAAGGCCAATGCGATCGCAAATTTGATCCGCAACTACTGGTCCTACGCGGTGATCTTCTGCGGCCATTTCCCGGACGGCGCAGAGAAATTCACCCGGGACGAGTTCGAGAACGAGACACCGGCGGAATGGTATCTACGTCAGCTGCTGGGCTCGGCGAACTTCCGGGCGGGCCCGGTGATGGCATTCATGAGCGGCAACCTCTGCTACCAGATCGAGCACCATCTGTTCCCTGATCTGCCGAGCAACCGGTATGCCGAGATCAGCGTGCGCGTGCGCGCACTGTGCGAGAAATACGATCTGCCCTACACGACGGGTTCGCTTCCACGCCAGTACTTTCAGTCATTCTGGACGATCTTCAAGCTCGCGTTCCCGGACAAGCTGCTCAAGGCGACGTCCGACGATGCCCCGGAGACGAACTCCGAGCTGAAGTTCCGGATCCGCGCCGGGATGCGGGAGAGCTTCGGTGTCGACCCGGCCACGGGACGCCGTCGCGGGTTGCGCACGGCCATCCGTGAACTGGAGACCGCGGCGATGGCGACCGGCTAGGCCTCATTGCAGCGGCGAGTCCGCGATCGGTTCGAGTGTGACCGTCTGTACCGATGTGATCAGTGCGGTGTCGAAAACGGTGTGGTCGGCGGCGTAGTCGGGGCTGTTGCGATAGTCCTCGGCCAGCCGCTGCGGATCCTCGCCGGCACGGTAGCCGATCAGAGCCACGACGCGGTGACCGTCGGGGGCGGTGTCGGCCCAGACGCCGTGCACGGTGATGCCGTACTTGCCCAGGCTCTGGATGTGCCGCGGCCAGAATTGCGAGGTGTACTGGCGCCGTGCCGCGTCGCTCGCCAGCGAATAGGTCCGTAATTCGAGCACCGCCTGTCCTCTCGAAGCGACTCAGCGCGGCTCGGTGCCCTTGAGGAGGAACCGAGCCGCTGCGAACGACTGCGCCGCACCCTTGAAATCGTCGTTCAACCGGCCGAACGCGCTGAACGGAGACGCCAGGCTCAACGTCGCACAGTTCGTGGTCAAGTTGTCGAGGTGCACCGTCAGCTGCCGCAAGGCGGCGGTCAGTGAGCGATCCGGTGTCGGCAGCGAGGTGCGGATCCCCTGGTTGATACCCGCGACGTCCTTGCAGACGGAGTGCATACCGGTGAAATCCCCCCGGGTGATGGTCGCCATCAGCCGGTCGGACGCACCCGCCAGCGAACTCAGCGGCTGGCCGTGCTCCTGCCGCCAGGCCAGCATGGGCTTGGCGCTGTACAGCCGAACGCGGTCCGCGCTCTGCGCCCGCGCGGCGAGCTGAGCGGTTGACACGGTGGGAGTGGGCGCGGTGCCCCGTGCCACGTCGGTATGGAGCGCGCCATCGGCCCCCACCATGCCGAGGGCAAGCACCAAGATCACCACGAGCCGGTGGAAGGGTTTCAAAATGTGAGCTCGCATACTTTTCCGGAGGGAAATGATTTGGGGGGACTCTAGCCCACCGCAGGTGGTTTAAGGTGCCGTTCTTGTTCGGCGGTCGTTCGAGGCGATGAGACCGCAATTCCGGCGCCGAAACCCTCCGCTGCAAGTTGAGGGTTGATCAGCCCTTGTCAGCGAACACTTTTCGTGCGCGGAAACGTTGCTGAACGTTCTGGGGATCGATAAATCGTCCATGCTGGGTGCGTATGACGTAATGGTGGCGATTTGCCCACTGACAGTGCCAGCATCGATCCGAGCCGCTGGCACGGGCGGCCGCGATTGGCACTCATTGTGTTGCGACACTATGTTTTTGGGCGTGATGTCCTCAGCTGCCGGCGTGTTCGCTCGGTGGGTCGCCCCGCTCCTGACTGTGGCAGCCATTGCAGGCGTCGCTTTCGTGGCCGTCCCGGTACCGACCCCCGCCATCCGCCTGGTCGACGATGCCAACCCACTGGCCGGACTGCCGTTCTACGTCAATCCCGGCTCGGCTGCCATGCGGGCCGCGCAGAGCGCGGATCCGCCGAGCCCGCAGTTGACCGCCATCGCCAACACCCCGCAGGGGTACTGGATGGACCGGTTGTCCACCCCGGCCGTCGACGCCGCGTACATCGCGGCCGCGCAGGCGGCGGGTACCAGGCCGGTGCTGGCGCTCTACGGCATCCCGCACCGCGACTGCGGCAACTTCTCCGCGGGTGGGTTCTCCTCCGCGGACGCCTACCGGGGATGGATCGACGGCGTCGCCGCCGCCATCGGTGGGGGCCCGGCCGCGGTCATCCTCGAACCCGACGCGCTGGCCATGGCGGACTGTCTGTCGGCCGGCCAACGTCAGGAACGGCTCGACCTTATCCGCTATGGCGTCGACACCTTGACCCGCAATCCCGATACCGCCGTCTACGTCGACGCCGGCCATTCGCGATGGACCAGCGTCGACAAGATGGCAGGCATGCTCAACGAGGTCGGCGTGGCAAAGGCGCGCGGTTTCAGCCTCAACACCGCGAACTTCTTCACGACCGAGGAGGAGATCGGCTACGGCGAGGCGATCTCGGGACTGACCAACGGCGCGCACTACGTGATCGACACCTCGCGCAACGGTGTCGGCCCGGTGGACAGCGACTCGTGGTGCAACCCTGCCGGCCGCGCCCTCGGCACGCCGCCCACCACTGCCACCGCGGGGGCGCACGCGGACGCCTACCTCTGGGTCAAGCGCCCGGGTGAGTCCGACGGATCGTGCGGGCGCGGCGACCCCGGTGCGGGACGCTTCATGAACCACTACGCCATCGACCTCGCGAGCAGAGCCGGTCTGTAGGCCCGCTCCCGCCCGCTGGTGCGACGATGAAGCCATGACCGCAACGCTCGTCGCCGCCAACGTGGCGGGCGGGTATGCCCACCGCACGCTCTTCGACGGCCTCGACGTGACGGTGGCGCCCGGCGACGTCGTGGGTGTGGTCGGTGCCAACGGCGCGGGCAAGAGCACGCTGCTGCGCATCCTGGCCGGTGAGCTGGCTCCCTTGGAGGGCACGGTGAGCTACGCACCGGCCGATGCGTTCATCGGATGGCTGCCTCAGGAGCACGAACGGGTGCCGGGCGAAACCGTGTCCGCCTATATCGCCCGTCGTACCGGATGTGCGGAAGCCACCGTGGCGATGGACGCCGCGGCCGCTGCGCTCGCCGAATCGGACGCGGCAGCGGACGCCTACGCCGCCGCGCTGGATCACTGGCTGGCCACCGGCGCAGCCGATCTCGACGAACGGTTACCGGCGGTACTCACCGATCTCGGCTTCGATGCCCTCCGCGTGCCACCGGAGTCGACCCTGATGACATCGCTGTCGGGAGGACAGGCGGCCCGGGTGGGCCTGGCGGCCCTCGTGTTGTCCCGGTTCGACATCGTGCTGCTCGACGAGCCCACCAATGATCTCGACCTCGACGGGCTCGCCCGCCTCGAGCGCTTCGTCCAGGAGCTGCGCGGAGGTGTCGTGCTGGTGAGCCACGACCGGGAGTTCTTGGCCCGCAGCGTGACTCGGGTCCTGGAACTGGATCTGGCGCAGCACACCAACACGGTCTTCGGCGGCGGGTATGAAAGTTATCTGGCCGAACGCGCGGTCAACCGCCGCCACAAGCGCGAGCAGTACGAGGAGTTCGCGGACAAGAAGGCAGACCTGGTGGCACGCGCCCGGACCCAGCGCGAGTGGTCCAGCCAGGGCGTGCGCAACGCGATGCGCAAGGCTCCCGACAACGACAAGAACCGTCGCCGAGCGCAATCCGAGTCCAGTGAGAAGCAAGCACAGAAGGTGCGTCAGATGGAGAGCCGGATCGCACGCCTGGAGGAGGTCGAGGAGCCCCGCAAGGAATGGACCCTGCAGTTCACCATCGGCACGGCACCGCGGTCCAGTTCGGTGGTGGCCACACTCGGCGAAGCCGTGGTGCGACACGACGATTTCGTGTTGGGCCCGGTGTCGCTGCAGGTCGATGCCGGCGAACGGATCGGTATCACCGGCCCGAACGGCGCAGGCAAATCGACCTTGTTACGGCTGTTGCTGGGGCGCACGCAGCCCGACGAAGGCCGGGCGAGCCTGGGCGCCAACATCGCCATCGGGGAGATCGACCAGGCGCGCGCCGAATTCACCGGGGCGGCAAGGCTCGTCGATCGTTTCGAGCAGCAGGTGCCGTCCTGGCCGACGGCCGACGTGCGCACCCTGCTCGCTAAATTCGGGCTGGGCGCCGACCATGTGGAGCGCGAGGTCGACGGGCTCTCACCGGGGGAGCGCACCCGCGCCGGGCTCGCGTTGCTGCAGGCCCGTGGGGTGAACGTGCTCGTTCTCGACGAACCGACCAATCACTTGGACCTCGCGGCCATCGAACAGCTGGAGCAGGCGCTCGAAACCTATGACGGCGCACTCCTGTTGGTGACGCACGACCGTCGGATGCTGGAGAACGTCCGGCTGGACCGGACCTGGCAGGTCGAGGCCGGGCGCGTCACCGAGCGGTAGCCCCGGCCGCGATCACGGTCGCGCCGAACTCCTCGATCGCATCGGGCGGCGCCGAATCGGAGAACCACACATAGAACCGTCGGGCACCCTGGCCCTCCAGCGCGGCGAAGTGCGCCACCAACTGGCCGGCATCCCCGCTGACCAGACCCGGACCGAGGTGCCCCCAATGCCGCCTGCTGGTCTCGGCCACCTTGACCGGATCGCTGCCCCGGCGGGCGAAGCCCACCATCTGCTGCACCGACGCCCGGGCGGAGCCGATGGTGGGCAGCAACTCCGGCAGCCGATCGACCATCGTGGCCGGCAGATTCCACCAATCCGCATGCCGCCGAACGATATCGAGCATTCGGGGACCGGAGCCGCCGATGACGACCGGGATCGGATGGGTCGGCTGGGGTGCCTGAGTGCGCTCGGTCGGACCCGCGGATCCCCAATACTCCTTGAGCAGGCCCAAGCTGCGGTCGAGTTGCTCGACGCGATAGGCCGCGTCGCCGCCGAGCAAGCCGAACCGGGTGAGCTCCCGGGGCATCGAGCCCGATCCCAGGCCGAGTTCGAAACGGCCGCCCGACGCTTCGGACAGCGTCACGGCCTGCTTCGCGAGGACGGCGGTGTGCCGCAAGGCGTCACAGAGCACCAGATGACCGATCGTGATCCGTTCGGTCTTCGCGGCAACCCAGGTGGCCAGGCTCATGGCCTCCCAGACCGGGATGTCGGGCAGGCCCGGTGTCTCCAGATGGTCGAAGAACGCGACGCCGTCGAAGCCCGCGGCCTCGGCCGCGCGCGCCCGAGTCACGAAGTCGCCCACGGGCAAGCGGTACTGCGACATGTAGAGAAACCACTCGGCCATCAGTGTCCCGTCGTCGAGGTCGTCGTGAGGAAGTCGGTGGCCCGCGTCAGCAGCGACGGCAGTACTGATGCCATGGCCTCGATGTCGGGGTCGGGGGTCGGCCGGCGGCGGTTGTGCTTGACGATCAGCCCCCAGGTGGCCGTGGATTTGAAGCAGGCCAGCGCCTGGAACCAATTCAACTGGCGCACCGGATATCCGAGGGCGTGCGCGTAGATGTCGGCCAGGTCGGCATTGATGAGAAACCACCCGAGGTCCACCCGTGGATCGCCGATCGACCAGATCTCCCAGTCGATCACGGCCGTCACCGAGCGGTCGATGGCGAGCAGGTTGCCCAATCGGAAGTCACCGTGGAGCACCGCGGGCGCCATCGCCTGCGGTACCGACGACCGCAGCGCCCGTGCGACATCGGCCCAGCCGGCGACGAGGGCAGGGTCGATGGTCTCCAATGAGCGGCACCAGCGTTCGACCTCATCGGCGGGCGAGCCGACCGGTTCGGCGTCCAGACCGACGGATTTTGGCGAGAGCGCGTGCAGCCGGGCCAGTACCGTCGCGGCGTCGCGCAGACGAGCTGCCATGCCAGCCGGATCCGCCGCGGCGACGTCCAGGTCGAACAACGGCTCGGTGGACTCACCGTCGAGGAAGGACATCACGAACAACGGCGGCGAACCGTCGTCCTCGATCACGATGCGGGGCAACGGGATCCCGGATGGGGCGAGGGCGCCGATGATGCGGGCCTGGCGCAGGACGTCGCGATGCAGGACCGGTGCGACACCGGGCGGCGCCACCTTGACGACCACCGGGCGCCCGTCGTGCATACCGCGCAACGTCACGCTGGACGCGCCCCCGGGCAGGGGCCGGACACCGGTGACGCCCAGCCCGGACAGCCGCCGGTCGAGGTCGTCGAATTGCGCCGCCGTCAGTGCAGCCATCCGACTTCCCGCAGGAACGGCTGGGTGTGTGCGATGCGGCCGGTGAGGGTCAACGGGTCACCGGTGCACAACCGGAACACGGTCTCGGTGATGAGTTCGATGTCCTCGGTGTCGGTCTTGGCCAGATCGAGTGTCCCGGCTCCCGGCGTCGCCACCGGGTTCGACGGTGCTGCGGCGTTGACGGCGATGCCGTCGGAATACAGTTCGGCGGCCAGGCTTTTCGTCAGCCGGTTCAGCCCGGCTTTGACGGTGCCGTACATCCCGAAGCCGGCTTGGGTGTCGAACTCGGAGAACGGCGGACCTTCGGGGAGGTCACCGCCGACCGAGGTCAGGTTCAGCACCCAGCCCCGGCCCCGCTCCCGCATCGCCGGAACGGCCAGCTGAGTCAGGTGCAACGGTGCGATCAGGTGCATCTCGACCATCAGCCGGGCCCGCTTCTCGGGGAAGCCGTCCAGCGGGCGCAGGAAGGTGACCGCCGCATTGTTCACCAGGATGTCGGGGGCCCCGAGGGCGGCCACGACCTCGGCGAACAGCCGCTCGCGATCCTCCGAGCTGGACAGGTCGGCCTGCACTGCCAGCGCGGTGCCTCCTGACTCGATGATCTGCTGGCAGGTCTCCCGCAGGGAGCCTTGATATTTGGGATCGGGTTCCATGGTGCGCGCGGTGATTGCCACGGCCGCGCCTTCGGCCGCGAAACGCTTCGCTATCGCCTTGCCCAGACCCCGGCTGGCGCCGGTGACCAACGCGACTTTGCCGGCACACTGTCCTCCGATGTCTGGTCCTGCCATGTCTGTCTCCTAGGTGCGTGGGATGCCGGCGAGCCGGTCGGCGAACTTGGCCTCCGCCGCCGCCCGCAGCCGCAGCAGATGTTCCGACGGGAACTGATCCGGTGCCGGCGCGACGTCCTTGAGTAGCTGACGTGCGAGCGTCACCTTGTGGACCTCGGTCGGTCCGTCCGCGAGACCGAGCACGAACGACTCCGTCAGGTGCTGCACGAAGGGCATCTCGTGTGACGTCCCGATCGAACCGTGGATCTGCAGTGCTCGCGCCGACACGTCGTGCAGGACCTTCTGCATCATGGCCTTGACCGCCGAGATGTCGGCGCGCACCGCGTTGTAGTCGTTGAATTTGTCGATCTTCCAGGCAGTTTGGAGTGTCAGCAGCCTGAAGGCCTCGATCTCCATCCAGGAGTCGGCGATCATCTCCTGGACCAGCTGCTTCTTGGCGAGCATCTCGCCCTGGGTGTATCGCGACACGGCCCGCTCGCAGATCATGTCGTAGATCCGGCGCACCAGGCCGACCGTCCGCATGGCATGGTGGATGCGCCCGCCGCCCAGCCGGGTCTGGGCCACGACGAAGGCCCCACCGCGAGGCCCGAGCATGTGATCCTCGGGGACGCGGACATTCTCGTACCGGACGTAGCCCTCCCGGCCCCCGCCGTCGATCGGCTGATAACCCAGACCCACGTCCCGCAGCACGTTGATACCCGGCGTCTCTCCCGGCACCACGAACATCGAATGCCGTTGGTAGGGCGGAGCGTCGGGGTCGGTCACCGCCATCACGATGAGGAACGACGCCGACGAGGCAAACGACGAATACCACTTCTCCCCGTTGATCACCCAGTGCTTGCCGTCCTGTACGGCGCTGGTGGTGAAGACCTTGGGATCGGCGCCACCCTGGGGTTCGGTCATGGAGAAGCAGGAGATGATCCGGTTGTCGAGCAGCGGCTCCAGGTAGCGTTCCTTGAGTTCGGGGGTGCCGTAGTGCGCGAGGATCTCACTGTTGCCGGAATCGGGTGCGTGCGAACCGAAGACGATGGGGGCGCATTCGGAGCGGCCGAGTATCTCGTTGAGCAGGGCGAGCTTCATCTGGCCGTAGCCGGGGCCGCCGAGATGCGGACCCAGGTGGGTGGCCCACAGCCCGCGTTCCTTGACGATCTTCTGCAACGGCGGGATGAGGGCCTGGCGTACCGGGTCGGTCAGGTCGTGCGACTCCTTGACGACGTAGTCGATCGGCTCGCATTCGGTGCGCACGAAGTCGTTGACCCAGTCCAGCTGTTCGGCCCATTCGGGATCGGTCGAGAAGTCCCACGACATGGCTAGTTCCTCTCGCGTGCTGCGTCGGCGTGGCTGAGCACCTGGTTGCGGTTCTCGAGTTCGGTTGCGGCGGCCAGGGATGCGTCCGTGTTGGCCTGGAGCACCCGCTTGGTCAGCTGGACCCCCAGCGGCGACAGACCGGCCACGCCGGCTGCCAGGGTGACGGCGCGGCTTTCGAGTCGGTCCGGTTCGACGAGTTCACTCACCAGCCCGCGCCGGTCCGCTTCCGCCGCCGACACCGTGCGCCCGGTCAGCATCCAGTCCGCGGCGACGCTGGTGCCGACGATGCGGGGCAGGTGGTAGCTCATCCCCATCTCGCCGCCCGAGAGCCCGAGCAGGATAGCCCCGTTGCCGAACGAGGCTGCGGTGGAACAGATGCGGATGTCGGATGCCAG
>JAHFVC010000381.1 GCA_023264765.1 Mycobacterium sp.
CAGCCACAACCTCGGCTCGCTGGCCGCGTTCGGTGTCGCCTTCAGAACGTAGTCCTGCTGCTGCAGCAGCCCACCGCGGGACAATTCGACCCGAACCCCGCGAGCGCCCATCAGAGCGGCGACGTCGTCGAGGTACTGCGGGAACCTCTCGATGTCGGTGTCGTCTCGACCCGCCGCGCCTCTCAGCGCCACCGACGTCACGGGGTCCGATCCCGGCGCCCGGCCGATCCCCAGGTCGATCCGGCCGGGGGCGGCCGCCTCCAGCAGCGCGAACTGCTCGGCCACCGCCAGCGGTGCATGGTTGGGCAACATCACCCCACCCGAGCCCAGCCGGATGTTCGACGTCTGGGCCGCCAGGTACGCGATCAGCACGGGCGGACTGGTGGCCGCCACCGCGGCCATGTTGTGGTGCTCGGCCAACCAGTAGCGGCTGTACCCCAGCCGGTCGGCGGTCTTGGCCAACGCCGCCGTGGCTGCCAGCGCATCGGCGGTGGACTGGTCGGATCGGACCGGGACGAGATCGAGCACAGATAGACGCACGCCTGCGTCAACGCCGCGGGATGCCGGAACGTTCCCTCGCGACGTCGAAGATGTCGTCGAGCATCGCAGGGGTGAGCCGGCCGGTGAACATGTTCTGCTGGCTCGGGTGGTAGCACCCCAGCAACACCCGGCCCGTGGACAACGTCACCGTCGCACCGTGGCCGAAGACGGGTTTGGGCTGCCCGGCTAGCTCGTCGGCAAGCAAACCCTGCGCGATCTGCCAGGCGAACCCGCCCAGCGCCACCACCACCCGCACGGACGGTGCGACCAGCCGCCATTCGGCGTGCAGCCACGGCGCACACGCCAGCCGTTCGGCGGGGGTGGGTTTGTTCTCCGGCGGGGCACACCGCACCGGCGCCACGATCCGCACCTGATTCGCCCGCATCCCGTCCGCGGCGTCGACGCTGATATCGGAACTGACCAGCCCCGCCCGGTGCATCGCCGCGAACAACTGATCGCCCGAGCGGTCGCCGGTGAACACCCGGCCGGTGCGGTTGGCGCCGTGCGCGGCCGGCGCCAAGCCGACCACCAGAACCCGGGGACGCGCCGAACCCCAGCCCGCGACCGGCCTGCCCCAGTACGGCTCGTCGGCGTAGGCGCGCCGTTTCGTGACCGCGACCTCCTCACGCCAGGTGACCAGCCGCGGGCATGCCGCGCACACCGTGCAGGCGGCATCCAGCTGCGCCACCGTGTCGAGATCGGCGGCGAGCGCGGCGACGGCCTCGGGGTCGACGGCCACGGGCGTCGCGACTTTCGCCCGGTCCCCCGGCCAGCCCATGCCGGGCGGCACCGGGGAATCGAACAACCGGCCCGTGCGCGGATGCGGAAGCCTTCGAGACATGTAGCCATCTTGTCCCGAAATTCGATGGTCGGGCGTCACAGAGCGCTGTTAGATTCTGCGGCGAGACCCCATGAACACACGCCACCGCGGCCCCGCGCTGCTCATCCTTTCCGCTGCCCTCATGGCGGGTTCCGGCAACGGCATCTCGATGATCGCCTTCCCGTGGCTTGTGCTGCAGCGCAATGGATCCGCACTGGACGCCTCGATCGTCGCAATGGCAGGCACCCTGCCTCTGCTGGCCTCCACGGTGATCGCGGGTACCGCCGTCGACTACATCGGCCGCCGCCGCGTGTCGATGATCGCGGACGGATTGTCCGCGCTGTCGGTGATCGGAGTGCCGGTTCTCGCGCTCACGTTCGGCGTCGAGTCCATCAACGTCGCGGTGCTGGCGGGGCTCGCGGCCATGGGCGCCGCGTTCGACCCGGCGGGCATGACCGCGCGAGAGTCGATGCTGCCCGAGGCCGCGCAGCGGGCGGGTTGGACGCTGGACCACGCCAACAGCGTGTACGAGGCGGTGTTCAACCTCGCCTACATCGTCGGACCGGGCATCGGCGGCCTGCTGATCACCACCCTCGGCGGTGTCAACACCATGTGGGTCACCGCGGCGACGTTCGGCTTCTCCATCGTGGCGATCGGGTTGCTGCGGCTGGAAGGTGCGGGCAAACCGGATCGCGATGCCCTGCCCGAACGCGTGTGGGCGGGTGTCGTCGAGGGACTGTCCTTCGTGTGGAACACCAAGGTGCTGCGCACGCTGGCGATCATCGATCTGACGGCCACGGGGCTGTACATGCCGATGGAGAGCGTGCTCTTCCCCAAGTACTTCACCGACCGCGACGAGCCGGCGCAGTTGGGCTGGGTGTTGATGGCGCTGTCGGTGGGCGGCCTCGTCGGCGCGCTGGGGTACGCGGTGCTGTCGAAATATCTGAAGCGGCGCACCACCATGCTGATCGCGGTGATCACCCTCGGGGTGGCCATGACGGTCGTCGCGTTCCTGCCGCCGCTGCCGGTGATCCTGGTGCTGTGCGCCATCGTGGGTTTCGTCTACGGCCCCATCGCGCCGATCTACAACTACGTCATGCAGACGCGGGCGCCGCAACACCTGCGTGGCCGCGTGGTCGGCGTGATGGGTTCGCTGGCCTACGCGGCGGGCCCACTGGGACTGCTGATCGCAGGGCCGCTGGCCGATTCCGCGGGTTTGCACACCACATTCCTTGCGCTGTCGCTGCCGATGCTGGCGATCGGTGTGGTCGCCGTCGCGCTCCCGTCGTTGCGTGAACTCGACCGGCCGGTGTGACCAGGGAATCAATCGG
Source organism: Mycobacterium sp. (assembly GCA_023264765.1). Lineage (GTDB taxonomy): Bacteria > Actinomycetota > Actinomycetes > Mycobacteriales > Mycobacteriaceae > Mycobacterium. The sequence continues at coordinate 2,692 of JAHFVC010000381.1, forward strand.
GCCGACCAAAAAACCAATAAATGCTAGGAAATTCCTGTGTCCAACTCTTAGTCTGCCTATGTGCGTTTGACGTGGCCGTTAACGGGTCGCTCCGAGGAGATCCGGGCCGTTCGTGCCGGGGTGTCGGCCCCCGACTCGGCCGGGATCGTGGTGTGCGGTCCCGCGGGCATCGGCAAGAGCCGCATCGTGCGCGACGCGCTACAGGGCGCCGAGTACCGCTGGATCGTCGGCACCACCTCTGCCCGCGACATTCCGCTGGGCGCCTTCACGGCCTGGACGACCTCGGCCGACGACGACCGACTCAAGCTGGTGCGCAGCGTGATCAGGGCGGTGACCGCATCATCGGCGGGTCGTCCGGTCATCGTCGCGGTGGACGACGCGCACCTGCTCGACGATCTGTCGGTGTTCGTCCTGCATCAGATAGCGCAGCGTGGCGCCGCCAAACTGGTGCTCACCGTCCGTGACGGGCGTGACGGGTCCGGAGTCCCGGACAGCGTGCGGGAGATCTGGAAGGACCACCCGTTCGACCGTCTCGATGTGCAGCCGCTGGCAGAACAGGAATCGGCAGAACTGTTGGCGGCCGCCCTGAATGGGCCGGTCGATCCCGAAGCGGCGGGCCGGCTGTGGAAGCTGACCCGAGGCAACGCGCTGTACCTGCGCAACATCGTCGAGCAGGAGCTCGCCGACGGCCGGTTGGCCCAGCGCAACGGGTGCTGGCAGTGGGGCGGCAAACCGGTACTGCCCAACAGCCTGATCGAACTCATCGACTCGCGGTTCGGTGACCTGCCCCCGGCCGTCGGCAATGTCGTCGATGCGCTGGCTGTCGGGGAACCCCTCGAACTGGCTGTGCTGCAGCGCATCACCGACAAGGAATCGGTCGAGGACGCCAACGTCCGCGGGTTGATCACCCTGGACCACAGCGACTCCGGCGTGCAGGTGCGGGTGTCCCACCCGCTCTACGGCGAGATGCGCCGGATGCGGTCGCCCTCGACGACGCTGCGCCGACTGCGCGGCATGGTGGCGACCGAACTGGCGGCGGGGCCCGACGGCGACGACATGGCGGTGGTGGTACGCCGCGCCAGCCTCAGCCTGGATTCCGATCTGTCCCCCGACGTCGATCTACTGGTGCACGCGGCGAAGGGTGCCATCTGGCTGGCCGATCTGACGCTGGCCGATCGGCTGGCGCGGGCCGCCATCGCCGGTGGGGCCGGGGCGGACGCGCACTTCCTGCACGCCCACGCCCTGTCCTGGTCCTTCCAGGGCGAGGAGGCCGAAACCGCCCTCGCCGCACTGACCGCGCAGGACTGGGATGACCGCAACCGCGCCAGATTCGCCTATCTACGGGCCACCAACCTGCTGTTCGCGCTGTCCCGCCCCGAGGACGCCAAGGCGCACATCGACAGCGTGTCGGTCGGGCCCGAGGATCGCGGCTGGATCGACGCGTTCCTGACCGTCTACTGGTACGCCACCGACCAACCCGAGGCCGCGCTGGAGGCCGCCAAGGCCATTTCGCTCGCCGACTTACCTGGCGTGGTCGGTGCCGAAACCGCGTTCGCGCTGACCGTCGTCACCGCCGATGCCGGCCGCACCTCCGAGGCGCTGAAAACCGCGGAGACCGGCTACACCGCGGCGGTACGCGCCCACGACGCACCGCCCATGCGGTTCAACATCGCCGACGCCGAACTCAGTGCGCTGCTGCTGGCCGGACGGCTCACCGACGTCCAACCGCTGTCGGACCGCGTGCGTCAGCAATCCGCAGAATTGCCCGGGGCCGCCCACGCACTCGGCGCGGCCATCGCAGGCCGTGCCGCCCTGGGCACCGGTAGATTGCACGAGGCCTGCGGCCTGCTCGACCAGGCCGCCACGGCCTTCGCCACCAATCACTCCACCGGGTGGGGCTACCGATACAACGTCGTGCGCGCCACGGCACTTGCCATGCGCGGCCGAGGCGATCAGGCCGCCGAGATCCTGGACGACATCGATGCGCAGCAACGGCCGTTCCGGTCGCTGGACTACGAACGCAGCATCGCCCGAGCCTGGGTGGCCGCAAGCCAGGGCGTGGTGAGCGAGGCAACCGCAATCCTCGCCGAGGCCGCCGCAACGGCTGCGGCCAAGGGCCAGTTCGCCGCCGAGGTGATGTGTCTGCAACTGGCCACCCAATTCGGGGAGCCCTCCCACGCGGCCCGACTGGCCGAACTGGCGACCGTGACCGAAGGCCCCCGCGCCGGGTTGGCGGCCCGCTTCGCCGCGGCCCTTCGTGATGACGATGCCACCGGATTGGGCGCCGTCTCAGAGGATTTCGAGGCGATGGGCGATCTTGCGGCGGCCATGGACGCCGCCGCCCAGTCCGCGATCTCGCACCGCAACCACGACCGCCGCGGTTCGGCGCTGGGCTGCTCGGAACGCGCCGCGGCACTCGCCGAGCAGAGCGGGGTGATCACCCCGGCCCTGCTGGACGCCGCCGACCCGTTCCCGCTGACCGAACGCGAATGCGAGATCGTGGCCCTGGTCGCGGTGCCACTGGCCACCAAGGCGATCGCCGAACGTCTGCACCTTTCCGCCCGCACCGTGGAAGGCCACGTATACCGGGCCATGGCCAAGACGGGCACGGCCACCCGCGAGGAGCTGGCCGAACTGTGGCGTAAGCGGCGCCGCCCCGGGAAGGGCGAGCGAAGCGACGGGAAAGGCTAGAGGGCCGACCTAGACTGGGCCCGGTGAGCCTGGACAGCCTGATCGCAGCACTGCCCGAGGGCACTGTGGTCACCGACCCCGACATCGTCGCCTCCTACCGGCAGGACCGTGCTGCCGATCCGGACGCCGGGACCGCGTTGGCCGTGGTCCGGCCGACCCGCACCGAAGAGGTGCAGGCGGTGCTGCGCTGGGCCACCGGGCACGGGATCGCGGTGGTGCCGCGCGGCGCGGGCACCGGACTCTCCGGCGGTGCGACCGCGCTCGACGGCGCGATCGTGTTGTCCACCGAGCGGATGCGCGACATCACCGTCGACACCGCAACCCGCACAGCCGTCGCGCAACCGGGCCTGCTCAATGCCGAGGTGAAGAAGGCCGTCGCGGCCCACGGACTGTGGTACCCACCGGATCCGTCGTCGTTCGAGATCTGCAGCATCGGCGGCAATATCGCCACCAACGCGGGCGGATTGTGCTGCGTCAAGTACGGCGTCACCACCGACTACGTGCTCGGCCTGCAGGTGGTGCTCGCGGACGGCACCGCGGTGCGTCTCGGCGGCCCACGCCTCAAAGACGTCGCGGGGTTGAGCCTGACGAAGTTGTTCGTGGGCAGCGAGGGTACCCTCGGCGTCATCACCGAGGTGACGCTGAAACTGCTTCCCGCCCAGCACAGCCCGTGCACGGTGGTGGCATCGTTCGACTCGGTGGAGGCGGCCGCGCGTGCGGTCGTGACGATCACCGGCAAGATCCGCCCGTCGATGCTGGAGTTCATGGACTCTGTGGCCATCAATGCCGTCGAGGACAAGCTGAAGATGGGACTGGACCGCAAGGCCGCGGCGATGATGGTGGCCGCATCCGATGAAAAGGGCCCGGCTGGTCACGAGGATGCCGAGTTCATGGCGCGGGTCTTCACCGAAAACGGTGCCACCGAGGTCTTTTCGACCTCAGACCCCGAGGAGGGCGAAGCGTTCGTCGCTGCGCGCCGATTCGCGATCCCCGCGGTCGAGGCCAAGGGTTCGCTGCTCTTGGAGGAT
>JAHFVC010000086.1 GCA_023264765.1 Mycobacterium sp.
CACATCAGCGCCCGCGGTGCCGATCCGGTGTTCATGCTCACCGGCCCCATCCCGGCCACCCACTACGCACTGCAGAAGACGGGTCTGACGATCGAGGACATCGACACCGTCGAGATCAACGAAGCCTTCGCTCCTGTCGTGCAGGCGTGGCTCAAGGAAACCGGTGCCGATCCGGCCAAGGTGAACCCGAACGGCGGCGCCATCGCGCTGGGCCACCCGCTCGGCGCCACCGGCGCCAAACTGTTCGCCACCATGCTCAACACCTTGGAGCGCACCGGTGGCCGCTACGGATTGCAGACGATGTGCGAGGGTGGCGGCACCGCCAACGTCACCATCATCGAACGTCTCTGACCTGTTCCGTACAGTGGGCGTGGCGCCAAGATTCCATCAAGGCGCCACGCCCATTCTTTGTCTCAACCAGCCCCGCCCCGGGGCTCACCGGACAAAGAGACAGCCATGCAGAACAAGAGCATCAAGCTCGCGGCGATCGTCGTTGCCGCAACGGCTTTCGCAGCACCGGCCACCGCGGCGGCGGCCTTCCAGTCACCGTCGACCAATATCACCTGTTACCTGGGGCACGACCTGAACGGTGCGGTGTCGGTGACATGTGCCATCGCGCAGAAGTACTGGACCGCCTCGCCCCGCCCGGACAACTGCCATCTGGACTGGGGCAGCCGATTCCGCCTCGAGCAGGCGCTGCCCGCCCGCTTCGACTGCTACGGCCAGTCGATGCCTGCGCCGGAACAGACGCTGGCCTATGGCACGTCCATCTCCGACGGCACCCTGGTCTGCTACAGCAAGACCACCGGGATCACCTGCAGCGACACCTACACCGGGCACTACTTCAAGGTGTCGCGGGAAGGCTATGAATTGGGTTGATGGAATCCATCCAAGGATTCCATTGGACCTGAGCGGGATTCGCGGGTGTCATCGATGACATGGTGCACACCCTGATCCGCGTCGCGGGAATCGTCGTACTGGCCGCCGTCACCGGTGCGGCCTGCGTCCTGGAAGCGGTGGCCGCCTGGCCCCTGCGGTGAGGTCAGTGATCGTGGATGATCACGCCACGGAAATTGCGGCCGGCCAGCATGTCGTCGAACGCCTCGTTGATGTCGTTCAGTTTGTATTCGGCGGTGACGGTCTCGTCGAGTAGCAGCTGCCCCTGCCGATACAGGCTGAGCAGACGCGGGATGTCGGCACGAGGATTGGCCTCGCCGTACAGACTGCCCAGCAGCCGCTTTTGGAACAAGGTGAACATCGTCATCGGCAGCACCGGCGTGATGTCGGTGGCCCCCGCGATGCCGGTCAGCACGACGGCACCGCCCTTGCGGATCAGGTCGAGCGCCTGCCCGATCATCGGCCCCTCGACCAGGCCCACGGTGAGGATCGCCGAATCCGCCATCACCCCGCGGGTCAGGTCGGCGACCAACGCCGTGGCTTCGGCCATCGATGTAGCGAAGTGGGTGGCGCCGAACACGGTCACCTTGTCGCGCTTGTCTTCCACGATGTCCACGGCGATGATCCGCTCGGCGCCGGCGAGCCGGGCTCCCTGGATCGCGCCGCTACCGACACCGCCGCAGCCGATCACCACGACGGTGTCGCCGGGGCGCACGTCGGCGGTGTTGACCGCCGACCCCCAACCGGTGGTGATACCGCAGCCGATGAGACACGCGCGGGACAGCGGCAGGTCGTCGTCGATCTTGACCACCGACGCCTCGGAGACGACGCCGTACTGCGCGAAGGTGCCCAGCAGCAGCGAGACGCTGACGTCTTGGTCACCGATGTGGCGGCGGTAGGTGCCGTCCAACTGAGTTCCGCTCAGGAGCATGGCACCGAGGTCGCAGAGGTTCTGGTGTCCGGTGGCGCACCACCGGCATTTCCCGCAGGCCGGTAGGAAGGAGGCGACGATGTGATCACCGGGCTTGAGGTCCCGGACCCCGGGGCCGACCTCCTGCACGATCCCGGCACCCTCGTGACCACCGATGAAGGGAAACGGGGCCGGGAAGTCACCGGTCCGCGGGTGATGGTCGGAATGGCACAGCCCGGTGGCCTCGAAGGAGACCAGCACCTCGCCCTCGCGCGGCGGATCGAGGTCCACCTCTTCGATGCTCCAATCACCGTGGACGTTCCAGAGCACGGCCGCTGACATCTTCATGGGTGCCTCCTCGACAGTGAGGTCAGTCTAGGAAGGCCTAGGGTTGGGTATGGGCAATTCGGGGGAAGACGACACCCAGAACGAGAGCCTGTTGACCGTCGTCATCGCGCTCGGCGCCAATGTGCTTATCGCCGTGGCGAAGACGATCGTCTCCGGTTTCACGGGGTCGGCGTCGATGCTGGCGGAGGCCGCGCATTCCTGGGCCGACACCGGTAATGAGGTGTTCCTGCTGATCGGGACGCGCCGGTCGATGAAGCCGCCGGATGTCGAGCACCGTCTGGGCTACGGCCGGGCCGGCTACATCTGGTCGATGTTCGCGGCCTTCGGTCTGTTCACCATCGGCGCCGCGGTGTCGATCTGGCACGGTGTGCAATCGCTGGGTGGGGAAGCGGAGGCGACGTCCTACGGCTGGGCGTACGCGGTGCTCGCCGTGTCCTTCCTGCTGGAGGGCACGTCCTTCCTGCAGGCGTTGCAGCAGACGAAAACCGGTGCCGCGCAGCGTCGTATCCACCCGCTGCGCTATGTGCGGGTGACGTCCAACCCGATGTTGCGTTCGGTCTTCGCCGAGGACCTGTCCGCGCTGATCGGTATCGTCATCGCAGCCGGCGGCATCCTGGCACACCAGTTGACGGGGAACGCGATCTGGGACGCCATCGGGTCCATCCTGGTGGGCGTGCTGCTGGGCGCGGTCGCGTTGTTCCTCATCGGCCGCAACATGGATTTCCTGACCGGCGAGGGCGTCAGCCCGCTGGCCTGCAACATGGTGTTGGAAGGCCTGCTCGCCCACAAGGATGTCGAGCGTGTCAGCGATCTGCACATGGAATGGGTTGGCGCCGACCGGATCTATCTGGTCGCGGCCGTCGATCTGGTGGGCGACGCGGCCGAATCCAGCATCGCCGCACGGCTCAACGCGATCGCCGACGAGCTTCAGTCCCGGCCGACCATCGTGCGGGCGGTGCTGACCCTCACCCGGCCCGGCGACCAAACCGATCTGCGGCCGGGCGAGCTGCCGGACTGGTACCGCTGAGTCGCTACCGAATGTAGGACGTAGCGGCTTGTAGCTGCTCGATCGCCTCGGCGACGATCGACGGGACCAGCTCGGCGCAGGACGGCAGGTCGTCGAGGATGCCCGCCACCTGACCGGAGGCCAGCACGCCCGCCTCGGTGTTGCCGTCGACGAGTCCGGCCTTGAGCAGCATCGGCGTATTGCCGGCCATCACCACCTGCGCCCAGGTCAGGTCCTTGCCGTGCCGCATGGCCAGACCGTCGGTGACCATCGACTTCCACGTCATGCCGGACATCTTCTTGAACTTCTGGGCATTGCCCACGGCCGCGACCAAACCCCTTACCGGGGAGCCGTTCTCGAGCTTCTCGACCAGGCCGGTGCGCAGCACCCGGTGCGGCATGCCGTCGACGCGGGTGGACACCACGGTGCCGTCCAGGGCTGCCTCCAGGTAACGCCGCTTGACGGCGTCGGGCACCGTCGAATCGGACGTCAGCAGGAACCGGGTGCCCATCGCCACGCCTGCGGCGCCGTAGGACAGGGCTGCGGCCAGGCCCCGGCCGTCGAAGAACCCGCCCGCGGCGATCACCGGCATGCCAGTGTCCTTGACCGCGTCGAGCACCGACGGCAGCAGCAGGGTGGTGGCGATCGGACCGGTGTGGCCACCGCCTTCGCCGCCCTGCACGATCACCGCGTCGGCGCCCCAGCCCGCCACCTTCTTGGCGTGCTTGGCCAGCCCGACCGACGGGATGACCACCACACCGGCCTCTTTGAGCCTCGCGATGAGGTCGGGTTTCGGAGCTAGAGCGAAGGAGGCGACTTTGACTCCTTCGCGGATCAGGAGGTCGACGCGGTCATTCGCGTCGCCGGCGTCGGCCCGGATGTTGATGCCGAACGGTTTGTCGGTGGCGGCCTTGACCTTGGTGACGGCGGTCTGGAGTTCTGCCAGCGTCATCGTCGCCGAGGCGAGGATACCCAGGCCGCCCGCATTCGAGGTGGCCGCGACCAGGCGCGCACCCGCGACCCAGCCCATCCCGGTCTGTACGACGGGGTGTTCGATGCCGACCAGTTCGGTCAGCGGCGTGACGAGTTTGGCCATGATCAGACCTTGACCTCTTTGTCGCGCAGAGACTTCGGGTCGATCACCTCGCGCAGCAGCCGCTGCTCGTCGGCGTTCGGCAGACGGGTGGTCTCGGCTTCGGCGAGCCCGTGCACCTCGAACGAGGTGTTCTCGGCGACCTGGTCCGCCTCGACACCGGGGTGCAGCGAGACCGCGCGGAACTGGTGGTCGGGACCGTTGAAATCGAAGACGCCGAGGTTGGACACCACGCGGTAGATGTTGGCGAACCGGTAGGCGGGGTTACTGGGATCGACTTTGTCCCAACCGATCCCGGACACGATGTCGACCGACTCGGTGAACACCCGCTTGGAGTGGTTGCCGACGAAGTAACTGGTGGCGTGGTTGATCGAGTTGCCGGGTGCGCCACGCACGCCGAACATCTGCCGGGTCGGGTGCTGGATCGGCCCGAACGCGGACAGATTCTGGTTGCCGTACCGGTCGATCTGATTGGCGCCCATCACCACGTGGCGCCGGCCCCAGGACAAGGTCTCGAAGACCCGGTTGAACGGCATCCAGCCCTCGACGGTGAACGGTGCGCCGATCGCCGGGGTGTCGGCCAGGATCCGGGCCTCGCCATCGGTGATCACGATGTCGGGGGAGAAGGTCAGGCGGGCCAGCCGGGCGCCGATCTGGACGATGGTGGTCATGGGCGAGGCCATGATCTCGCCGGCATCGCGGAACAGTTCGGCGCACGCGACGGCGCACACCTCGGCACGGGTCACCGACATCACTGGTTCTCCTCTGCAAATTTGCGCACGGCCGCTTGGTAATCGGCCTCGCTGCCCGACAGGTACGTCTTGACGAACTCGGCCCAGGTCTCGTCGGATCCAGCGGCCTCGGCGTAGTGCCGCTGGAACTTCTCGGCGCGGCGGTAGTCCGGCTCGTTGGTGGTGAAGTGCGCGCCGCCCGGGGCCTCGACCACGGTGTCGACCATCATGCGGTTGATGACCTGCTGTTGCGGGACAACCGACTTCACCAGCTCCTCGGTGGACACCACCTTCTCGACCGAGAGGAAGCGCTGCTGCGCCGACATCAGGAACAGGTCGTCGAAATACGGGTCGATGCCGGTGTAGGCGGCGTTACCGCGCTCGTCGCCCAGGTTCATGTGCACGAACGCCGCGTCCAGGTTGAGCGCCGGCATCGCGATGAGTTCCTCTTCGTCATAAGGGGATTTCACCGTCTTGAGTTCGTCACCCCAGAAGGTGCGGACGTCGCTGCCCAGCCCGGCGCGGATCGGCAGGAAGGGCAACCGCTGCGCTGCGGCCTGCAGGCCGCAGCGCAACATGCCCTCGTCCATCTCGCGGGCCTCGATGGCGCCGGTGGTGCGGGCCTTGGCGAACCACGGGTCGTAGAACGGCGGCGAGTCCAGTGACACGAAGCCGTAGTAGACACGCTTGACCTTGCCTGCCGAGCACAGCAGGCCCAGATCGGGACCGCCGTAGGTGACCACGGTCAGGTCCTTGACGTCGGTGCGCAGCAGCGCGCGGACGAAGGCCATCGGCTTGCGCCGCGAGCCCCAGCCGCCGATACCGATGGTCATACCGCTCTCGATCGAGGCGACTGCCTCATCGAGGGTTGTTCTCTTGTCTGCCATTCTATTTCGTTCCCTTGTCGGTTCCGGCGAACGCATCGCGGTGCTCGTCGGAGACACCGGCAAGATTGAGTTCGAAGGTGAAGCCCTGTTCCATCCGGTAGCGGGCGGTGACCGGCTGGACGTCGATGAAGTTGAGCGCTTCCTTGGCTGCGCGGATCACTCGGGTGTCCTTGCTGGCGATGTCACGGGCCACGCGCAGAGCGGACTCGTCGAGGTCGGCGCGCGGCACCACCTCGTGCACGGAGCCGAAGTGGTGCAGGGTGTTGGCGTCCACGGTGGCGGCGGTGAAGAAGAGCCTGCGCATCAGGTGCTGGGGCACCAGCCGGGACAGGTGGGTGGCAGCACCCAGAGCGCCGCGTTCGACCTCGGGCAGTCCGAATTTGGCGTCGTCGGAGGCGACGATGACGTCGGCGTTGCCGACCAGGCCGATGCCGCCGCCGACACAGAAGCCGTTCACGGCCGCCACCACGGGGACCTCGCAGTCGTACACCGCTTTGAACGCGTGATAGCAGCCGCGATTGGCGTCGATCAGTGCGGTGAACCCCTCGGTGTTCTGCATTTCCTTGATGTCCACGCCGGCGTTGAAGCCGCGGCCTTCGGCCCGCAGGATCACCACATGGGTGCTGCGGTCACGGCCCGCGGCGGTGATGGCATCGCCGAGCTCGAACCATCCGCGCGACGGGATGGCGTTGACGGGCGGGTAGTTGACGGTCACCGAGACGATGCCCGGCTCGACGGTCGTGGTGGTGATGGTCATCAATCACTTCCTGGAGGGTCGCTACCTAAGCAAGCACTTGCTTGGTACGCTAGCACAGTGACTGACGCGGCTGGAATCAATCTGCAACTCGCGGGCCGAGTGGTCCTGGTAACCGGCGGGGTGCGGGGCGTCGGTGCCGGGATCAGCGCGGTGTTCGCAGCTCAGGGCGCCACCGTCGTGACGTGTGCACGCCGTCCGGTAGAGGGTTCGCCGTATGAGTTCCACTCCTGCGACATCCGCGACGACGATTCGGTGAAGGGCCTCATCGATGCGATCGTGGCCGCCCATGGTCGTCTGGATGTGGTGGTCAACAACGCGGGCGGCTCGCCATACGTCCTCGCCGCCGACGCGTCGGCGAAGTTCAGCGCCAAGATCATCGAACTCAACCTGATCGGCGCGTTGTCGGTGTCCACCCACGCCAACGCCGTGATGCAGGCGCAGGACTCCGGCGGCTCGATCGTCAACATCTCCAGCGTCAGTGGCCACCGGCCCACGCCCGGCACCGCGGCCTACGGGGCCGCCAAGGCGGGCATCGACAACCTCACCTCCACCCTGGCCGTCGAATGGGCGCCCAAGGTGCGGGTGAATTCGGTGGTCGTGGGGATGGTGGAGACCGAGCAGTCGGAGTTGTTCTACGGCGACGCGGACTCCATCGCCGCCATCTCGAAGAATGTGCCGTTGGGCCGGCTGGCCAAGCCGGGCGATATCGGTTGGGCCACAGCTTTTCTCGCTTCAGATGCGGCGTCCTACATCAGTGGCGCCGCCCTTGCGGTGCACGGTGGTGGCGAGCCGCCGCACTATCTGTCGACCACAACTGCGGACATCAAATAAAAGGAGAAACAGCAATGGGTTTGCTTGACGGCCGCGTGGTCATCGTGACGGGCGCCGGCGGCGGGATCGGTCGCGCGCATGCGCTCGCCTTCGCCGCCGAAGGGGCGCGCGTGGTGGTCAACGACATCGGCGTCGGCCTGGACGGCTCGGCGGCCGGCGGTGGTAGCGCAGCACAGGGCGTCGTCGACGAAATCACCGCTGCCGGAGGCGAAGCCGTCACCAGTGGTGCCAACGTCGCCGACTGGGCGCAGGCCGAGGGTCTCATCCAGACCGCGGTCGACGCGTTCGGCGGCCTCGACGTCCTGGTCAACAACGCAGGCATCGTACGCGACCGGATGTTCGTCAACGCGACCGAGGACGAGTACGACGCCGTCACCGCTGTGCACCTCAAGGGACACTTCGCCACCATGAAGCACGCCGGGGCGTACTGGCGCGCACAGTCCAAGGCGGGCAACGCGGTTGATGCCCGCATCATCAACACCAGCTCGGGCGCGGGCCTGCAGGGCAGCGTCGGGCAGGCAACCTACAGCGCAGCCAAGGCCGGCATCGCGGCCCTCACCTTGGTGGCCGCCGCCGAGATGGGCCGCATCGGCGTCACGGTCAACGCCATCGCGCCGTCGGCCAGGACACGCATGACGGAGACCGTGTTCGCGGACATGATGGCCACGCAGGACTCGGATTTCGACGCCATGGCGCCGGAAAACGTCTCGCCGCTGGTGGTCTGGCTGGGCAGCGTCGAATCCCGTGGCGTCACCGGCCGGGTGTTCGAGGTCGAGGGTGGCATCATCCGGGTCGCCGAGGGCTGGGCCCGTGGCGGTGAGATCGACAAGGGTGCCCGCTGGGACCCGGCCGAGCTGGGCCCAGTGGTCAGCGACCTGCTGGCCAAATCCCGCACACCGCTGCCGGTTTTTGGCGCCTAGCTCGCCGATATTCATGACGTAAGACGGCATATGTTTGGCAGCACGATTTCGGCAATGGGTGCGTGCCAGTTCTCGATCGGGATTGCGTCGGTGTTGGCGGCTCAAGAAGCGGGCTAGCACATCATTCCGGATTTGCTCATCCCAGACTGCCGTGTTTCAACAGTATCCGACTGCCGGAACGACCGCGGAACGAGTAGTGCACTACTTACCTTCAACTGACGCCGACGAACATATGCTGCCTTGACCACCACGTTTCACGACGGATTCAGGGAGGAATCTCGTGCGGAATCCAGGGGGCGGGCAAGGCAGATCCGGTGATGCGAAGAACCGAGAGCGGCCGTCATGAGCGACGTTTCCTCAATGAGTCCAAGTTTGTGTCTACTCGGCGGTTTCTCCTTGAGCATCGGCGATCACAGCATTTCGTTGGGATCATCTGGTCGTCGCGTTCTCGCCTACTTGGCCCTCCGCGGTAAACCGGTGACGAGGTCACGCCTCGCACACACTTTGTGGCCCGTGCAGGCCGACGACCGGGCGCGAGCCAACCTTCGTTCGGCGATCTGGCGGATGCCGGCCGAAGGAAGAGGCATGGTCTCCGAGCACGGCAGTTTCCTGTCGTTGAACTCTGGAACCACCATCGACGTCAACGAGCTCGTCACACAGTGCCACTCGCTGTTGGAGTCGACCTCGCAGCTCAACTGGCACTCGGCTCGGCGAGTGCAGGAAGGTCTCGACGCGGGCTTGCTTCCTGATTGGGAGGACGAGTGGGTGCTCGTTGAGCGCGAGCGACTGCGTCAGTTGCATCTACACGCACTCGAGACGATCGCCACGAGGCTGCTCTCGGTAGGCAAGGTTGCTGAAGCGGTCCACGCCGGTGCTGCGGCGCTGTCCGCTGAGCCACTCAGGGAGAGCGCGGCTCGTCTGCTGGTGTCTGCGCATCTGGCCGCGGGAAACGCGGCAGAAGCCCGAAGAGTCTATGAGCGGTATCGCGTGGACCTACTGCGGGAGCTCGGCATTCAGCCATCGGCGCGTCTTCGTGAACTAATCTGCGCAAAGGTTCCGATGACGATCCAGTGACGCCCACGCGTGCACAGTCGACGCATGGCGCCGGACGAAATTCGCAGCTGTGTGATTGTCGTGACGGCCTGGGTGGAGCGTTCCGACACCGACGAGCTCCGTGCCCGGTTTGCGGTTGCCGCATCCCGTGCGGGTCAAGAAGAGCGAGATTCCTTCGCCACCTGCGGAATTGATGAAGCGTGCCTGCGGCTCCGCGTTTGGCTGGAGCGGTTCTCGGCGGGCGATTGTGCAACGTGACAACAAATCCGAGGCAGCAGTCGACGCCGTGACGGTTGCGTGACACCAAACGTGACGCAGTCGCGACGACGGCCGTCCTACGGTCCTCGCGTGACGACAGAAGTGGTGACCTCAACGCATCCGCAATCGATGCTGTCGCTTTTCGACGGATTCGAGTTGAGGTGCAGCGTTCAGCGCGTCGAGCTACCTATGGTCGCTCAACGACTGGTGGCGCTACTCGCCGTGCACGACCGACCGCTCTTGCGGGCGTTCGTCGCTGGGACTCTGTGGCCGGAGAAGACCGAAGCTCGAGCGCTGGCGAATCTCAGATCGGTGCTGTGGCGACTGCGCCAACCAGACGAAGGTCTGGTGCAGAGTTGCGGATCGCACATCAAGCTTTCGGACGAGGTCGATGTCGATGTCCGTCGACTTGTTCAGCTCACCGCCGATTTGTTGGCCGGGACTGATGTGGTGCCCAGCCGCGAGACCAACCAACTGCTGACATCCGGTGAATTCTTGCCTGGCTGGTACGACGACTGGGTGCTGACAGAGCGCGAGCGGCTGCGCCAGTTGCGCCAACATGCGATGGAGGCAATGTGCGCCCGCCTCACCGAGTTGGAGCGGTATGGGGAGGCCGTTGATGTGGGACTCGCGGCTGTGGGGGCAGACCCGCTTCGGGAATCCGCCCGCACTGCACTCATCGCGGCGCACTTCGCGGAGGGAAACGCTGTCGAGGCGATCCGGCAGTACAGGTCATACCGCGTTCTGCTGTGGAAATCGTTGCAGGTGAAACCAGGCCCGAAGTTGGAATCGTTTGTCGCGGCATGCCTGCCGCGGCCGGCGCGGGCGGTGTCGTAATGGTGCGTAAATCTCAGTAAGGAGACCTTCGATGCAATCAACCAATGGATCTTCGTCACCCTTCCAGACGCAGGAGTGGGAATCCCCCGAGACGCACGAGTGGGAAGGCTCTCCTGAATGGGAGGGCTCGTTCGAGGGCGCGCACGAGTGGGAGGGCGCGCACGAGGGCTCGATGGAATGGGAGGGCGGCAACGAAGCCTCGCCTGAGTGGGAGGGCTCGTTTGAGGGTGCTCAGGAATGGGAGGGCGCACACGAAGGCGTATTGGAGTGGGAAGGCGCTCAGGAGTGGGAGGGCGCGACGGAGGCTGATCCGTTCCTACCATTCCTCGCCCCCTTGGCAGCGAAGGCGATACCGATGATCGCCCGAGCCGCAGCCCCATACGCACGCAAGCTGGTGCCGATCGCCGCGCGCGCGGTGGGGGCAGCCGTGCGTAGCGTGCTCGAACCGTCGCCGCCGTCTGTATCTCCAACGTCACCTTCCTCTCCCACCCGCCGGGTTGCACCAGCCCGCGCGCCGGGCGGCGTTGGGGGGCGAAGGACCGCCCTTCGGCTGGTGCGCCAACTGCACGGTCTGATCCAGCGCGGTGAAGCCGAAGCAGCGCAGGCGGAAGCGGCGTTCTTCGGTCACGGGGAAATGGAATGGGAGGTCGGTGAAAGCCCGACCGCTGAGGATGCGGCTTTGACGGAGGTGCTCGCCGCCGAGGCCGCTCATACCGCAAGTGAGGCGGAGGCCGAGGCTCTGCTCGGGGCGGCGTTACCCATCACCATTCGGATCATCGCGGGCCGACGTTCGATGCGCCGGGTCTCGCCGGCATCGGTTCAGGCGAATGGGCGCCTGGTTCGCGGACTGCGACGCAGCGGACCAGCTGGGCCTCAATTGCTCCGCACGGTGCCAACGATTCAGCGCCGCACTCTGGGCAGTCTGAGGGCCATGCAGCGAGCCGGGCGGCCGATCCGCCCGAACATGGTCGCGCCGTTGATGGCCGCGCATGCTGCGAAAGTCCTTGGCACCCCGCGAGTATGCGGTCCTGCACTGGTGCGCAACACCGTGATTCGACAGCGATCAGTGGCTCCGAGGCAGAGCCGTTACTCATAAGCGGCGGCAGTCATGACCGCACCTTCCGTAGCCACGCCCGCCGCCACGGCCGATCTGCTCAGTCGGTGGATACCGACTCAGAGCGTCAACCTCGACAGGCACGCGACGGCACTACGCCCCTTCTCCTACACCGAGTTCGGTACCGGTCCGGCAGCCCCGAGCAGAGCGCACATCGACGCCGTCAACCAGTTCGTCGGGCAATTCAGGGCTCGACTGGCTGATGGATCCGGTTGGGTCTCGGCAGCTGCCCTACAAGCGACAAAGCGGCCCACGGATGAGAACATCGCCCTCTTCCTGTCCCGAAAGGAAGCTGCCAGCAACCGGATTCTCTACGTCGAAGGCATCTGGGACTTCTATTTCGATCTCTTCGTACAACGGCTTTCCGCCCTCGGCGAGCGGTTACGTGCTGTCGACCGGATCGCTGCCAACTGTTACGAGGACCTCTACCTGGGAATCGGCACCGCAAAACCGATGCCGACACTTTTGCCGTTCAGCTACGCGGATGCCGGTTTCAGCCCCTACACCTACCGGAGAGGCGTGCCACTACGGCGACTGCGCCACCATGCCAACTTGTTCCCACTCGTGGTCCTGCCTCAGCATCGGCTCAACAACGTCTGGGCATTGTCCAGTGTGCTGCACGAGGTCTCGCACAACCTTCAGGCAGACCTCGGACTATGGGAAGTGATGCCGAAGCTGATCGCGCAGCGACTGATGAACGACGGCAAGTTGCCCTCAGAGGTAGCGATGGTCTGGGCCCGCTGGCATAAGGAAATAACCGCGGATATGTTCGCAGTTCTGCTAGGCGGTCAGGCTGCCGTGGAATCGCTGATGGATGTAGTGGGGCGATCGCGAAAAGCTACCGTGCAATTCTCCGCGATGGGCGTTCATCCTACCCCGGTTCTAAGAGTGCCAATCAGTCTGGAACTATTGCGCCGGTTGGGATTCCGTGAAAGCGCTGCCGCGTTCGAAACCGCCTGGCGCAGACTCTACCCTGTGGTGACGGCCACGGACATTCCACCCGCGATCCTTCAGACATTCCGGCGCGCTGCTGAGTTGACTGTCGACACGATCGTATTCACGCCGCATCAAAAGCTCGGTGACAAACCTCTGGTGAGCCTGATCGAATTCGGTCCCAAACAGGAGGCCACCATCGAGCTTGCCGCGACGCGGCTAGGAGCCGGCTCAGAGGTTGGCGCGGTGCCGGCGCGACTCATGGTGAGCGCCGCACGGCTTGCGCTGGACCGGCGGTTGGCCAGCCCGGAGGCGATCACCGAGAACTTCTACCGGGCGTTGGGCAGACGCTGAGCGAGCCAAGGACGGCGGTGCGTCAGGGCCTAGCAATCGACTGATGTTTCCACCAGTCACCAAGGCCTGCTGGGCGGTTGGCAACCCGAGCATCTGCACCTTGTGCAACTCGACGGCGGGGTGGAGTTGCGGGCCGTCGGACCCGAAAATGAGCTTGTGTGGACCCGCGCGTCGGACCGCTTCGACAAGCGCGTCGAAATATCGCACACCGCTGGTATCGGCATAGACATTGGGCAGCCGCGACAGTTGATCGATGATCTGAAGATTGACCATCCAGTCGTCAGCAAAACCACCCATATGCGGCACGATGAAGTTCACATCGGGATACTGAGAGGCCATCATCTCCACTGCCGCAGTCTTTTTCACGATATCGACCAACATGGGAAGACCCCAGCGCCGTGCCACGTCGCATACCTCACGCTTCGGTAGGGAGTCGTGCCCGTGTACTTTGATCCCGCGAAATCCATACACTTCCACCGCTCGTCCGATCATTCGGTCCACCCGGCCCGCGTCACGTGCCGGGTCGACGGCCGCGTACCCGATCAGGCGATCAGGTAGCTTGGCGACGATCTTCGCCAGCCGCTCGTTGGCGGCCGCGTAGTCGCTGTTGAAAACCGGAAACACCGCGGTGCGGTTGATGCCCGCTTGTCGCGCTCGGATGAGATAGCGATCGAGTCTTGCCTCGGTGTCCCACGGTCCTCGAAAGCCGTCGCCCAATCCAGCATGGCAGTGGGCATCGATCACTTCGGTGCTCATTGTGCTGCCTCCTGAAGTAGTCGTGTGACGACCTCCGAACCTCTGCGGAGATCGTCGACTGCGAAGGATTCGTCCGATGCGTGGATGCGACCATCAGGCCCCGACAACCCCCACATCGCCGCCGGCATCCCGAAGCGTCGATGGAGTTCGGCGACGACGGGGATGGTGCCCCCGTTGCGAATGACAAGAGGGCGCCTGCCCCACGTCTTCGTCAGCGCCCGATGCAACGGCCCGGCAAACGATTGGCCGGCTTTCGCGACTACCGGGTATGCGCTCGCCAGTACCTTCACTCGGTACCTGGCACCCGGCGGAGCAACTCGGCGGAAGTGGTTGCGCAGCAGGCATGCGATCGCGCGTGGGTCTTGATCAGCCACCAGTCGAATGTTGATGCGCGCGGTCGCCGAAGTCGGGATGGATGCGACAGCCGAGGCGCCCGTCCGGCCAGCCGATATGCCGACGACTGTGAGAGACGGTCGAAGTGTCGACCGGGTGCCGGGCGGCCAACCCCGTTCTCCGAGTAGACCGGTAATTGGAACCCCGGCGGATTCAGCGAACGAGTGAATGCGTGACGTCACAGCTGAGTTCTGCAACAGCTCATCGCGTGTCGGTTTGCGCACGGCATCATAGAAGCCGGTGACCCGGACCCGTCGATCGATGCTCAACAATGATGAAATCAATTGCGAGAGAACTAATCCTGGATCGAGGACCTCTCCGCCCAGAGCGCCGGAGTGCAGCTCGTGCGACGGGCCGCTCACGGTCAGGCTGATATCGAGCATGCCCCGCAAGCCGGTAACCAGTGTGGGTCGATCCACGCCAGCCACACGAGAAGAGTCTGATAAGGCGATTGCATCGGCCTTCAACAGAGGGCCGTGCCGATCGAGGAACGACGGTAGGTGCGGACTGCCGATCTCCTCTTCTCCTTCAAGCCATATCCGCACGTTGACGGGAAGACGACCCGAAGTGGCCAGATGGCTTTCGAGGCCGGCGAGAAGGCAGATGAGTGGTCCCTTGTTGTCGCTCGCGCCGCGGCCATGAACGCGTTCATCGAAGACATCGGCGCTGAAGGGCATGCGTCGCCACGGGTGTGATCCTGGCGGTTGGACATCGAAGTGAGCGTAGAGGAGTAGGCATGGTGCACCTGGTATCTCGCGGCGCTCCGCCCAAACACTTGGTGGAGCCCCAGGTCCGAACCGAATGATGCGGCACTTCTGCATTCCGATCGCGACCAACTCATTTGCCAACAGCGAAGCAGCCTGCTCCAACGCCGGCGAGCCTGAAAACGTCGGCAGAGCGATCAGATGTCTCAGAGTCGACATCCAGCGCGCCCGGACTTGAGGTCGACGTCCATAAGAGAGCGCATCCGCCAGTGCCGACGCCGTGAGCGTCGCGGCCATCAGCCCATACGTGGCGCGCCCGGCAGCAGACCCGAGCTCCGTTGGAAGATCGGATCGGGACGCCCACCCCGCGGCGGCGGACCCTGCACGTACACGTTGCGCGGCGGCGGGGTCGGCTTCGAGATCCGCATCCCCTCCTCGCTGGAAATCCACTCCTCCGCGGACTCCGCGATCGGGTAGAGCTTCGCCTCGAACGCCGCGCGGTCCGTGGTTAACACGAACGGCTGAGCCAGCCATTGCAGGATGGCGCGGCCACTCACGGCCATGCGGTTCATTGCGCTGGCGTTGACCGAACGATGGAAGTACTGCCAGAGGACCAGTTCGATGGTGTCCCAAGAGGTGTCGGCACCAAACTGCGCTTTGATATCGGTTGAGTCAAGAATCTGGAATGCCTCGGCCAGTGCCTGGCTAGTTTCAATACGCAGCACATTCACGTACCCGTAAGACGAGTTCTTGATGTTGTTGCGGAGATCTAGAGCCGCACGACGGACGATTGCGATGGACCCGAACGTCGGATCCGTCGCGTTCTCGCGAATGACTTCGCTAATCCGCTTGTCCCGCCAGAATTTCGCGGTCTCACCGATGAAATGCGTCAGCAGTCCGTGAAATTCGGGGTTCGATCGTGCGTTGGTTCCCGGGCTGCCGGTGCCATAGCCAAGGACGCGTCGGTACGCTTGCATGCGCTCTCGCCGCCGGTACCGCAGGACCGCGTGCTTGTCGAACCGATACAACCCAAAGGCGCCCGGTCCAGAGGAGATTCGCAAGGTGCCCGCTCTGAATAGCTCCTGCAGCTTGAATATCACGTCGAAGACACCGAGACCTTCGTGGACGGCCTGGTAGTACAGATCCGCAGTGGCCGCCAGTCGGTCGCTGGTCACCGTATCGTCGTAGTCAACTACACCAGGCGATATCTGGGTGGCGCCCGGATTGAGGGCCGCGTTGCCGCCGAGTCCGACCAGATCGGCAAGCCCACCGTCAACTGGCGGAGTCGATCCGTTCGGTGATGCAATTGACCCCAACTTCTTCTCGACGAGTGCATTGACGATCTGCGCGACGTTGGGATCGGCCAGTGTCTGCGGGCTCAGCGTACTGATCACCTGGTCGATCAGAGTGGCCCGTTGATCCTTGAGGCTGTCGTAGTGTGCGGTGCTGGTCATCGTAGTGTCCCGTCAGTTGGAAAGGTCCGCGAGTGCGCTCAAATCCCTTGCAAATGAGCGGAGTTCGATCCTGACTTGAGCGTCGCGGAGTTCGGGAATCTGGTGTGGCGGCTTGTACAGCAACGCCATGACGATCCAGAACAGCTCGTCGGCTTGGTCAGCGAGCAGGTCGAGTCCCAGTTGACCGGACTCGTGTAGCAGGCCGTAACCCGCGCCGCCCGCCAAGTCCGACGCCCAATCCAACAAGTCCTTGACGGTTAATCCGTACGCGCCATCCCGTTGCCTCGCTCGCAGGACCTTCAGGCGCAATCCGCTGCCGCCGATCAGATCTGTGTCGGTATAGCTCTGCAGGTAGGGGATAGGAACAGTTTCCTGTGCTCCAGGTCCGAAGCCGACGGCGTCGAGAGCCCCCGCGACTTGCTGGCCATCTGTTGCCAAAACGGGAAGCAGCATGTCAGCTCGAATCATTCGCTCGCTGAACGTATATGGAGGTTCGGGATCGTCTGAATAGTCTTCCGGTTCTTCCTCTACCCGCTTGAAACCTTCAAGGGAACGCGCGGATGGGCCTGGATAACAACCGCCGTAATAGACTGCGGCAAGTCCGCCGATCTTGTAGTTATTCCGGCGGTTGTTGAACCATATGGCGGGCGGATAGGTGGAATCTCCCGACTGGGGAATGCGTGGAAACTCGAACGCCACCCACAACTTGAACAGTCGTTCGGCATCAGCGGTGACCACGCCTTGCAACGCGAGTTGGTCCTCGGACAGCGCTGACGGCACAATCGGTCCACAGCTGCCCAGCAAGTAGTTCAGTGCAGCCAGGTCACCAGTGGGTTGATAGTCGCCCTCCTCGACCTTGGGCGGCTGCCCCGGCGCGTAGCGGAATCCGAGAAGCGCGCCAAACAGCACACGCACGCGGACTGGGCGCGGCTGGTCGGGGCGTGCAAACTCCGCCGTCAATGCCAATACTTCGGCCCGGACGATACTGCGGTAGGCAGATATATCGGCCGGATCGGCAAGGACGGATAGCGGCTGAAGTGCGTCAAGCGCGGCCAGCATGTTCGACTTCGTCGCCATGGCCTCATTGATGAGCACTGTCTGCGCGGCCGGTAGTCCAGGTCCAGCGCCGCCGCCGTTCACTGTTGTGCTTGTGCCGGCAAGGGCGAGCGCTGTCGCCGCGGATCCATTGGTGCCGATGGTTGGCGGCTGCCGCGACACTTGCGATATCGCCCGTTCTACCTGTGCCTCTAACGACGTGCTGAGGGCAATCGGTGATCCACCGCCGCTGTCGTCCAATCGGTTCTGCACGGTTGTGGCCAAGCTGCTAAGGGTCGCGGCGATTGCCTGCTCCGCCTGCGAGTCAAAGCCCTTCAAGTTCTTGAAGGATTTGATGCGATCATCGACCTTCTCCCGGGCACGACTTGTGGGCATGGTCAGTCACCTCCATGGGAGTTGGGTCGGATTGCATTCTGAGACATCAGATGTACCGCCTCGTCTGGCCGTACATCCCCACGCGCCGCGGGTTGTAGGGTGCGGGCCGCTGCGGTTGAAAGACAAGGGCACGGCGTGGCGACGGCGGCGCCGTCCGCTGTCTCAGAACGACATTGCGGTTCACCGCGGTTTGTGCACGCTGAGGGCTGCCGAGAATCGAGCGAGTCGCTTGGGCCAGCGAATGCACCGCGAGCGGCGCGGTGACCGGCTGGCCGTTGCGCGCGGCCGCGACGATGGTCCCTACGGCGCGACGCTGAATCGTTGGCATGGTGCGGAGCAACTGCCGGCCGTGCGGGTGCTGCGAGCGAAGGGTGCGCGCTAGTCGCGCGGTGCCTTGTGTGAGTACCGGTACCACCGGACGGACTATGGAGCTTCCTCGCATGATGGTGATGGTCAACGGCAGCGTCGCCGCAATAGCAGACATGGCCTCGGCCTCACTTGTCGCTTCGGCGGCTTCGGCGGCCAACAACTCGGCGAGTGCGGCCTCGTGTGCGACCTCGGAGTTGCCGACTTCGGCCTCCCCGTGACTGCCGCCGAACGCCTCCGCTTCTATTTCGTTGGCGGCCATCCCGCCTTCCCGGAGGGCCCGCTGTGCGATCTGGCCGAGTACTGGCCCTGCGATTGCCCCCACGCCGGGGATCATCCCGCCTAGTGCGCGAACTGCGAACGGAGCCAAACGCTTCGCGAGCTTCCCCACACCACGACCGATCGCTTTGAAGGCCTTCCCGAAGAACGGATCGGCCTCCCATTCCGGGTTGGTCTCCCATTCGTGGGTTTCGTATCCGCCTTCCCATTCGGGGTTGGCTTCCCACTCGCCGGAAGGCGACTCCCATTCGTGGGCTTCGTAGCCACC
The DNA here is from genome assembly GCA_023264765.1 of Mycobacterium sp. Lineage (GTDB taxonomy): Bacteria > Actinomycetota > Actinomycetes > Mycobacteriales > Mycobacteriaceae > Mycobacterium. The sequence goes on from JAHFVC010000086.1 coordinate 18,581, forward strand.
CTCCCACTCCTGGTTTTCGAACCCGCCTTCCCATTCGTGGGTACCTTCCCACTCGTGGGAT
>JAHFVC010000382.1 GCA_023264765.1 Mycobacterium sp.
TGGCGGACTGGGGCGCCGACGTCATCAAGATCGAACCGCCGACCGGGGATCCGGCACGCACCTTCGGGGCGATGATGGGCCTGGGACCCGACGTCAATCCGCCCTTCGAGATGGACAACCGCTCCAAACGCAGCATCGTGCTGGACCTCGGCACGGCGCAAGGCCGCGAGACCGCCGCCGAGTTGCTCGGTACCGCAGATGTTTTCGTCACCAATCTGCGACCGGGCGCGCTACACCGGCTCGGTCTGGGGCCCGAGGCGGTGGCGCAGATCAATCCGCGGCTGGTGTACGGCCTGATCACCGGCTACGGCGTCGACGGTCCGGACGCCGACCGGGCCGCCTACGACGTGGCGGCGTTCTGGGCGCGCGCGGGTCTGGCCGACCTGCTCACCCGACCCGGCGAGACGCCGCCGTTCCAGCGCGGCGGCATGGGCGACCATTCGGTGGGAATGACGCTGGCGGCGGCGGTCTGCGCGGCGCTGCTGGCCCGCACCCGCACCGGCGCCGGGCAACTGGTCACCACCTCGTTGTACCGGCAGGGGGCCTACACCGTGTCCTTCGACCTCAACACGGTGCTGCTGACCGGTCAGCAGGTCGCGATCGGTCAGCGTGAATCGATGGGTAACCCGTGCATGAACAACTACGCCGCCGCAGACGGCAGGCGGTTCTGGATCGTCGGGCTACAGGGTGAGCGGCACTGGCCGGCATTGTGCCGTGCGGTGGACCGCAGCGACTGGCTCCGCGATCCCCGGTTCGCGCGACCCCGGGACCGTTTCGTCAACGCCCGCGAACTGATCGCCGCGCTCGACGAGATCTTCGCCACCCGGCCACTGGCGGACTGGGCGCAGGTGTTCGCGGGGGAGCCCGACTTCTTCTGGTCGCCGATCAACTCGCTCGACGATGTCATCGCCGACGAACAGTTCCATGCCGCGGGCGGCATCGTCGATGTGCCCGAAGGGAATTCCAGCGTTCCCATGGTCGCCAGCCCCGCCGACTTCGCAGGCACACCGTGGGCGCCTCGGTCGGTGGCTCCCAAACTGGGTGAACACACCGCGGAGATTCTGGCCGAGCTCAGGGCGAGGGATCGCCGTTGATCTCGGCCAGCAGCGCGTCCAGCCGGTCGCGGGTCAGCCGGCCGCCACTGAAACCGACGAGACGGTTCAGCGGCGTGGACGCGATGATCGCGAGGAGTTCGGGGGTCAGCGTGGGTGCTTCCGCCCCGAACGACCCGGCGAGCAGTGTCGCCGCCTTCGGATCGGCAAGCACCTCGCCCAACGTCGACTCGGTGGTGAACGCTTCGGGTGTCTCGTCCCCGGCCAGCGTGATCTCGGTCTGAAGTCGCAGATCCCGGCTGGATGCCCCGGCCCACACCGTGTACCGGCCACCTTCGACGGTCCAGCGGTCGGTCCAATAAGCCAGATCGGTGCGAGACACCGCCACCTCGACGACACCCTCGCCACCGGGCGCCAGGGTCAGTGACCCGAAGCCCACCAGCCAGCGCGGTGCCCGACTCACCCGGGAGTCGTCCATACCGGCGTAGATCTGCACGACCTCGCGGCCGGGGCGCGTGCCGGTGTTGACGACGGTGACGGCCACACTCAGCCCGTCACCGTGCTCGGCAACCTCGATGCCGCGGTAACCGAAGGTGGTGTAGGACAGGCCGTGTCCGAACGGATACGTCACGGGCAGCTCGCGCGCGTCATACCAGCGGTAGCCGACGAAGATCCGCTCACCGTAGAGGGTGTGGCCCCGCTCGGCGGGGAAGTTCAGATATGCGGGACAGTCCTGCAATCGCACCGGCGCCGTTTCGGCAAGGCGTGCAGACGGATTCACCACCCCGAACAACACGTCGGCGATGCCCCCGCCGCCGGCCTGCCCTAGCAGCGCACCGTCCAGGATGGCCGGGGCGAGCGCACTCACCTCGTCCAGGCGCACCGCGCCGCCGTGCGAGAGCACCACCACTGTCCGCGGCTGAACGGCCACCACGTCGCGCAACAGCTCGAGCTGTGCCGCGGGCAGGTCGATGTGCGACCGGTCGAAGCCCTCAGACTCATCCTCGGCGCTCAGGCCCAGGAACACCACGGCGGTGTCGGCAGCCCCGGCGTGCGCCGCGTCGTCGGAGTACGTCACCTCGTGATCGCCGGCGAGGCGGCGGATCTCGTCGAATGCGGTGTCCAACCGGGTGGGGTGCACATGCGAGCTGCCCCCACCCTGATAGCGAGGTTCGGCCGCGAACCTCCCGATGACGGCGACCCGTGACGGGACGAGGGGCAGCAGCCCGCCGTCGTTCTTGAGCAGCACGACGCAGCGGCCCGCGGCCTCGCGTGCCAGCCGGTGGTGCGCGTCGGTATCCAACGATGCTGCGGTGGAGATGTTTTCGTGGGTACGCTCGGCTAGCAGGGCCACCCGTCCGGCGGCCCGTGTCACCGATTCGCGCGTCAGCCTGCCCTGTTCGACCGTCTCGACGACGTCACGGTCGGAGGCGCCGCCGGTGGCGGGCATCTCCAGGTCCAGCCCGGCCGCGACCGCTGCGACCCGGTCGCGCACCGCACCCCAGTCGCTGACCACAACGCCGTCGAAACCCCACTCGCCGCGCAGTACATCGGTGAGCAGCCGGTGGTTCTCCGCCGCGTACACGCCGTTGATCCGGTTGTACGAGCACATCACCGACCACGGTCGGGCGTGGCGCACAACGTGTTCGAAGGCGCGCAGATAGATCTCGCGCAGTGTGCGTTCGTCGATGTCGGAACTGGCACGCATCCGGTCGAATTCGGCGTTGTTCGCGGCGAAGTGCTTCACCGACGCCGCCACGCCGCGGCTCTGTACCCCCCGCACCCAGGCCGCGCCGAGCACACCGGACAGCAGGGGATCCTCGGAGAAGTATTCGAAGTTGCGGCCACACCGCGGATCTCGTTTGATGTTGATCCCGGGGCCGAGCAGGACGTGCACCCCGAGTGCGCGGCTCTCGTCGCCGAGGGCGACCCCGACCCGCTCGACCAGGTCGGGGTCCCAGGCCTGGCTCAACCCGACCGCGGGCGGGAAACAGGTCGCCGGGGCGCTGTCGCCGATACCCACATGATCGGTGCCGCCACCGGTCTGCCTGCGCACACCATGCGGACCGTCGGTGAGCACCATTGCGGGGACCGGTCCGACCGCCTTGCTGGCCCAGAAACCGGCGCCGCTGCCGAGCGCGGCCGCCTCCGACATGTTCAGCCCGCCGATATCGACCATGGCGCCAGGCTACCGACGGCTGCTGTGCGTCCTGACCCTCGCCGAGTGCCGCAGTTGGGCCAGGAAGTCCCCGCCGTCATCGCTGCGCACCAGGTAGTGGGAGACGGCCACCCGCACCGCGGTGGCGGCCGCGACCGCGGCGTCCGGTCCGTCGGAAAGCCGTTCCAGCCGCTCGCGCATCAACGGGATGAACTGCGCCAGGCGGGAGATCACGTGCTCGGGTTCGATGTCGACCATCCGTAGTCCGGGATAGGACTGCTGGTACTCGACGATCACCTGGAGGGCGGCGTCGAGCCGTTCGGCGGCAGGCAGCTGCGCCGCGACGGCGGCAACGGCGCGCTCGTAATGTCTTCGCTCCCATACCACGAACGCATCCAGCAGTTCTTGTTTCGACGCAAACCACCGGTACAGGGTCGGTCGGGACACCCCGGCCTGCGCAGCGACCTCCGACAGGCTGAGCTTGGTCATGCCGTAATCGCCCAACACCTCGGCGGTCGCGGCGAGGATGCGTTCGCGGGTGCTGTTCTCGTCCTCGGTGACGATGGGATCCGGCATCCCCACAGCTTTACAAACTATCGGAGAACTGTCACGCTAAATCTGCCGTGACATCGCCGTCGCCGCGCCGGAGGAGGGAATGCCCCGTGACAGTTGCCAGCACGCCGCAGGCGCGCGAATACAGCCCGTACGACATCACGTCACACGACTTCTGGAGCCAGCAGTTCGCGGTGCGCGACGAAACCTTCGCCCGGCTGCGCGCCGCCGACGGGCTGAGTTGGCACCAGCCGCTGTCGACCCTGTTCGACTATGCGGAGCCCGGATTCTGGGCGCTGACCCGCCGAGCCGACATCCAGTTCGCCAGCCAGCACCCGGAGCTGTTCACGTCCACGCAGGGGGTGGCGCTGGACCCGATGCCCGCCGAGGTGCAGAAGTTCGCCACCTTCTTCCTGATGATGGATCCGCCGCAGCACACCGTCTACCGCAAGCTGATCAGCTCGGCGTTCACCCCGCGGCACATGCGCGAGATCGACGAGCAGATCCACCGCGACGCGGTCGCCGTGGTAGACGATCTGGTGGGCGCGGGTGACGTCGACTTCGTCGAAGCCTGTTCGGCGCGGCTGCCGATGCTGACCATCTCGGAGATGCTGGGTGTGCCCAAAGCCGACCAGCCCGCACTGGCGAAGGCCGCAGAGAAGCTGTTCAGCATGAGCGACGACGAGTTCTCCACCTTGGAGGAACGCGCCATGGCGACCATCAACGAGATCATGCTGATCTCCAACACCGGCGTGGAACTGGCCAAGTTCCGGCGAGCCAACCCGGGCGACGACCTGATGACCAGCATCGTGAACGCCGAGGTGGACGGGCACAGGCTGACCGACGAGGAGATCGGGGCGTTCCTGATCCTTCTGGCCTCGGCGGGCAACGACACCACCAAACAGACCACCACGCACGCCATGATGGCGCTGGCCGCCAACCCGGAGCAGCGGGAGTGGTTGCTGGCGGATCTCGACGGCCGGATCGGCACGGCCGTCGAGGAATTCGTGCGATGGTCCACGCCCGTGCTGCAGTTCGCTCGCTTCGCCACCGAGGATGTCGAGGTCGCCGGTCAGAAGATCAGTGCCGGGGACAAGGTCGGGCTGTTCTACTGTTCGGCCAACCGCGACGAGTCGGTGTTCGACGCCCCGCAGACGTTCGACCTGAGCCGCTCGCCGAATCCGCACGTCGGATTCGGCGCCGGCGGGCCGCACTTCTGCCTGGGCAACCAGCTGGCCAAGACCGAACTGCGGAACCTGTTCCGTGAGTTGCTCACCCGGCTCAAGACCGTCGAATTCGGCGAACCCGACTACTTGTACAGCTCGTTCGTGCACGGCATCAAGCGCGTGCCGGCGCACATCCGGTGACTGGGGAGGTCCACCATGCATGTCGAAGTCGACCTGGACAAGTGCACGGGGCACGGCATCTGCGAGTCGCTGTCCGAGGAGGTGTTCGAGGTGACCGCCGAGGGCAGCGTCGTCATCCATGACGACGCCGCCGTCGATGCAGAGTTGTTGCGCCAAGCCGTGACCCAGTGCCCGGCGGCGGCGCTGCGCATGGCCGATTGAGGCAGGCCGTTACGGCAGGGGGTGCGCCGGGAGGGCCGCCAGGATGGAGTCCTCCCAGCCGTCGCGCAGTGCCGGCGCCACGCTCATCCAGGTGACGATCTCCGCCGGGGGTGTGTCCTTCCAGGATGGGTAGTGGTTCTCGAAGCAGGCCCAGTCCCCGTCGAGCGCCCAGTAGTGGATCACCTCGTTGAAGCGGAACGTGGTGATGAACGAGCCCAGCCAGCGTTTGCCGGTGGATTCCGACCAGGGCACGTACAACCGCTCCAGCTCGCGGATGTAGTCGTCCTGGCGGCCCGGTTTGGTCTCCATGATCTCCTGGATGACCAGGCCCGCACCGAAATTCGCCTCTTTGAGCTGGCTCAGCGTCTTGTTGTACTTTCCGGCGTACATGATCCGGCCCTCGCCCGATGCGCCGTGCCCGGCCAGGAACTGCGACCACCGTTGGGCGGCGTGTTCATGGCTGCCGCCGCGCGCCTGCGCGCGCCCGATCCGTGCGTAGTCGGCGAAGGCGTCGATCTCCCAGATCACCGTGACCTGCGGCCAGTGGCCGTTGTAGGGGGTGCTCTCCCAGAGCGAGAACAGCCGTGCCCCGAGTTGTTCCATCATCGGTTGGTAGACCTCGGCGAACGCCTCGCAGAACTGGTCACTTCGGCCGGAGCCCAACGAGATGGTCTCGTGCAGGTACAGCAATGTGTGGCCGTAGTACTTCTTCATGCTCATGACGGACGAGCGTGACATTCGTCGGCGAAAATGTAAAGTGTCGTCAGGGTGGGTCGCCGAAATCGGATAGCGCGCAACCCGATTCGTTCCGCAGTGCCGTCGCGATGGCGCCGTAGGCCAGCTCGGCCGCGGTCTGCCAGTCCCGGGCGGCATCGACGGCGAGGGCCGCGGTGAAGTGCGGGCTCAAATGAGCTGTCACCGTGGTATTCAGCGCGGCCGGCGGTTCCCCCGCGCCGCCGGTGGCCTGCCACAGCGTGCGCGTGATATCCGCCATGGCGCCCCGGAATTCCTTCCA
>JAHFVC010000383.1:0-4360 GCA_023264765.1 Mycobacterium sp.
TCCGCCGCGACGAGGATGGCGACTACTGGCTCGTCGACAACCGCAGCGCGGTCATCCGCACCGAGCGGGGACCCGTCTTCACCGCCGCCGTCAACGACGCGGTCAGCCTGGTGGGCGCGGTCGATCTGTCGGTCACCTATCGCCTGGAGGTGCAGGGCCGGACCCTGGCGGTGACGGCGGTGACGTTGCGACCGGGCGGCAGCGTGGCCAGCGCGGAACTCTCCGAGGCGCTGGCGGCGCTTCCCGTCGGGGCGGGCCCGGACATCGTGTACGTCGCGCCGCACATGGCTCTCAGCGCGTCCTATCGTCCACTGGTCGGCCCGCTGCGTGCGGCCGGGATCCCCAAGGCGCTGCGTAACACCTGGTATTTCGATGCCGATACGAGTCAGTACAAGCGTCTGACGGCGGCGGTGCGTGCCGAGCTCGGGGATCTGTGACCCCGTGCCCGGTAGCGGCGGCGCTGTTAGGCTCCCCGGGACGTCGAAACGCAGTGGAGGACTAATGGCAGCGGAGCGCACGCGTGCGACCGGATGGCGCCGCGCGATTGCGGGCATCGCCGTGACGACCGGCCTGATGGCCGCCTTCGGATCCGGTATCGCCAGCGCCGATGTGCTCGACGACATCGCGGGGGAGTACGACACCGGCGCCGGTGGCGGGCAGGTCTCGACCCTGGTGCATGACGCACTCAAGCTGCGGGCCCTGGGCTTCATGCCCTCGCGGGGCAACTACGCGGATCTGCAGGAGGGCCTGGACAAGCGGCCCAATCAGGGACCGCTGGTCAGCGCCCTGAAGTCCACGGTCGACTTCCAGCGCAAGACGCAGGCCCGGTCGCAGAAGCCGTCCAACCCGGCCACCATCGGGATCAACACCCAGAACGACCAGGGCATCCTGGGTGGCTTCTTCATCAACCCGGGCGGATAGCCTTCGGTTGTGGTCGATTCGAAACTTCTGAGCATCCTGGTCTGTCCCGAGGACCGCGGCCCCTTGCTTTACGTCGCCGGCGAATGCCTGTACAACCCGCGGCTGCGGCGCGCGTACCGGATCGTCGACGACATTCCGGTGCTGCTGATCGACGAGGCCGTCGCCGTGACCGAGGATGCCGAGCACGACCGGCTGGTCAGCTCAGGCTCGGCAGCTCCCCAGTGAGATAGCGCTGCAGGTTCGGTGCGATCGTCGCGGCGATCGATTCCGGGGGCAGCGACGCGAACGGCTCAAGTTCGAGGATGTAGCGAGCCACCACGACCCCCACCAGCTGGGACGCCACGAACTGCACGCGGATCGGGCCGGAACCTGGCGGGTTGTCCACCCGTGAGCCGACTTCGACGGTGATCACCTCTTGCAGGAACGACCGCACCAGGCTGACGTCGGCGCCGCCGATCAGTGAGCGCAGGGTGGCGATGAACCCCTTGCCGATCTCGGAATCCCACAGCGGCAGCAGCAGCGACGGCAGCATCAGGCCGATCTCTTCCACCGGCGTCTCCCGCAGGGGCCCGATCACCTGCATCGGGTCGATCGGGATGTGGATGGCTGCGGCGAACAACTGCTGCTTTGTTCCGTAATAGTGATGCACCAGTGCGCCGTCCACACCGGCGGCGGTGGCGATGGCGCGGATCGATGTCTTGTCGAAGCCGTTGCGGGAGAAGAGCTCCCGTGCACTTTCCAGGATCCGTTCGCGGGTGCCGGACACCCCGGCCGGCCGCCCGGGGCGTTTGCGCTCGGCGTTGTCGATGGTCACGGGGTCCTTCGTCGTAGTGTCGCCGCGGCCAGCGTCATGGCCAGCACTGCGAAACCGATGACCACCGCGATGTCGCGGACGGCGACGGCGGTGACTTCGGCATGCGCGCCTACTTGCTGCAGTGCTTCCAGAGCGTAGCTCGCCGGCAGCACGTTGCTGATCCACTGCAGCCAGTCGGGCAGCACTTCACGGGGAACGATGATGCCGCACAACAGCAGCTGTGGGGCGATGACCACCGGCATGAACTGCACCGCCTGAAATTCGGTGCGGGCGAACGCACTGCACAGCAGGCCCAGCCCGACCCCGAGCACCGCGTTGACGATCGCGATCAGGAACACCAGCGCAGGGCTGCCCGCGGTGTCGAAGCCCAGAAGCCAGAACGCCACCACGCACGCGACGGTGGCCTGGACGGCGGCGGCGATGGAGAACGCCGTGCCGTAGGCGGCGAGCAGGTCGAAGCGGCGCAGGGGAGTGGTGAGAATCCGTTCGAGCGTGCCGGACGACCGTTCGCGCTGCATGGTGATCGAGGTGATCAGGAACATCACGATCAGGGGAAAGACCCCGAGCATGATCAGGCAGGCGTTGTTGAACGGCGATGCCGTCCCCGGGCGGTGGGGAACGTCATCGAACATGAAGTACATCAACGTGATGATCAGGGTGGGTACCAGGACGATCATCGCCACGCTGCGATGATCACCGGCCAGTTGGCGCAGGATGCGGCCGGTGGTGGCCAGGTACGCCTGCGGGCTCAGCTTGTTGTGGCTGCGGTGCTGTGCCGGATGACGGACAGGAACGCTTCCTCCAGTGACGAACATCCTGTGTCCTCTCGCAATCGGGTGGGGGTGGTATGGGTGAGCAGACGGCCTTCGCGCATGAGCAGCAGGTCGCCGCAGTGGTCGGCTTCGTCCATGACGTGGCTGGACACCAGCAGCGTGGTTCCGGCCCGGGCAAGCTGGTGGAACTGCTCCCACAGGTCGACCCGCAGGACCGGGTCCAACCCGACGGTGGGCTCGTCGAGGACCAGCAGATCCGGGTGCGACACCAGCGCACAGGCCAGCGAGACCCGGGTGCGTTGACCGCCGGACAGGTTGTCGCACAACGCTGTTCGGTGCTCGCCGAGGCCGACGGCGGCGATCGCGTCCTCGGCCGCCTGGGCGTCGGATCCGTAGAGTGCGGCGAAATACCGGGCGTTGTCGATGACGCGCAGGTCGCGGTAGATGGTGGCGTCCTGGGTGACGTACCCGACCCGGTGACGCAGTTCGGCAGCGCCGGCGGGGTGCCCGAGCACGGTGACCGAGCCCGACGCGACGATCTGGGTGCCGACGATGGCCCGCATCAAGGTGGTCTTGCCGCAGCCCGACGGTCCCAGCAAGCCGGTTATGGTGCCGCGGGCGATCTGCACCGACATGTTCTCGATCGCCGTCCGCTTGCCACGGATGACCTGCAGATTCTCGATGGAGATCGCCGGATCGTGATCCCCCGCTCGTAATTCATCGTTCGATGAAGTCATCATGTGATGAATAGTGCGCCCGGGGTGGGCGAGTGTCAAGGGCCGTGCACAATCGATCTCGTGGATGCGTTGGCGGTCGACCCGGTGACCGCGGCGAAGTTGCTGCTCGGCGCACAACTCGAGAGCCGTGGCGTGCTGGCGACGATCGTCGAGGTCGAGGCCTACGGCGGTCCGCCCGGGCAGTCGTGGCCCGATCCGGCCGCGCACTCCTACGGCGGGCGGCGGCCCCGCAATGAGGTGATGTTCGGCCCTCCGGGGCGGATGTACACCTATCGCAGCTACGGCATCCACGTGTGCGCGAATATCGTATGTGGCAGTACTGGTTTCGCGGCTGCGGTGCTGTTGCGGGCGGCCGTCATCACCGATGGGGTCGACGTCGCGCGCCGTCGTCGCGGCGAGGGCATTGCGGCCCCGGCGCTGGCCCGGGGTCCGGGCAATCTGTGCTCGGCACTGGGAATCCTGATGGAGGACAACGGAATCGACCTCGCCGATGAGGCCAGCCCGGTACGGCTGAGGCTCAATCCGGGGACCAGCGGTTCGGAAGGTCCACGGGTGGGGGTGAGCACCGCAGCCGACCGGCCGTGGCGATTCTGGCTGCCCGGTCATCCGGAGGTGTCCGCGTACCGGCGCAGCCCACGGGCGCCGATGCCGGGCGGTAGCGACTGAGCCTCGCAGTACGCAAAGATCGACAGCGTGAGTACGGGCATCCTCGAAGAACTGGAATGGCGCGGCCTGATCGCGCAGTCGACCGACCGGGAAGCGCTGGCGGCCGATCTCGCCACCGGCCCCATGACGGTCTATTCGGGATTCGACCCGACTGCGCCCAGCCTGCATGCGGGGCATTTGGTGCCGCTGCTGACCCTGCGCCGATTCCAGCAGGCCGGCCACCGGCCGATCGTGCTGGCCGGTGGCGCGACGGGCATGATCGGCGATCCGCGGGAGACGGGCGAGCGGACGCTGAACACCGCCGACACCGTCGCCGACTGGGCAGACCGGATCCGCGGGCAACTGGAGCGATTCGTCGAGTTCGACGCGTCGCCCACCGGTGCGATCGTGGAGAACAATTTGTCGTGGACCGGGCAGCTCTCGGCCATCGAATTCCTGCGCGATGTCGG
>JAHFVC010000383.1:4370-6341 GCA_023264765.1 Mycobacterium sp.
CGGTGAACGTCATGCTGGACCGGGACACGGTGCGGCGCCGACTGGAGGGCGAAGGCATCTCCTACACAGAGTTCAGCTACATGCTCCTGCAGGCCAACGACTACGTTGAGCTGCACCAACGGCACGGTTGTGCGCTGCAGATCGGCGGCTCCGACCAGTGGGGCAACATCGTGGCCGGGGCCCGGCTGGTCCGGCAGAAGTCCGGTGCGAGCGTGCATGCGATGACGACGCCCCTGGTCACCGACTCCGAGGGCAAGAAGTTCGGCAAGTCGACCGGCGGCGGCAATCTGTGGCTCGACCCCGAGCTGACCTCGCCCTACTCCTGGTACCAGTACTTCGTGAACACCGGAGACGCCGACGTCGTCGGCTATCTGCGGTGGTTCACCTTCCTCGACGCCGAGGAACTGGGTGCTCTCACGACGGCGACAGCGGAGCGGCCACACGAACGCGCAGCCCAGCGCCGGCTCGCCCGCGAGCTCACCACCTTGGTTCACGGACAAGCCGCGACCGACGCAGTGGAACTGGCCAGCCAGGCACTGTTCGGTCGTGCGGAACTCGCTGACCTGGATGAATCGACGTTGAGTGCCGCGTTGACCGAGGCCAGTAATGGTCAGGTTGCGCAGTTGGCGCCGGGAGACCCGGACGCGATCACCGACCTTCTGGTGGCGACCGGGCTCTCGAAGAGCCGTGGAGAAGCAAAGCGTGCGCTCGCCGAAGGCGGCGTCTACGTCAATAACGCGCGCGTGGAAAGCGCCGAATGGATACCACAGCCGACGGATTTTCTGCGCGACCAGTGGTTGGTGTTGCGGCGTGGCAAGCGCCACATCGCGGGGGTGCGTCGCGGCACCGGTGCTGACCAGCGGAAATAGGTCTCTGACCAGGCGATTTGACTCGCTGTTAGCCCTGCCGTAACTTATTCCAGGTCAGAGCGACACGGCCCCGGCCGGAGAGCGAAGACCAAATCCGAGAGAGATTCCCTTAACCGGGGAGTTCCTCACTGCCCGCACTACGGACCGCGGCTTTAAGCCGCGGGATTGTTGCGCGATCAGAATCGGGCGTGTTGTTTGAGAACTCAATAGTGTGTTTGGTGGTTTTTGTTTGTTGTTTTTTGGCCACTTATTTTTTGGGGGGATTCCCGTCTTCCTGAGTTTGGTGGGTGGCTGTTTTTTGATGCCAGTTTTTGGTGTCTTTTTGTTGGATGTCGGATTTTTCTGATTCGAATTCACCTGGCCTGTGGGTTGGGTTGTTTTTGTTTGGAGAGTTTGATTCTGGCTCAGGACGAACGCTGGCGGCGTGCTTAACACATGCAAGTCGAACGGAAAGGCCCTTCGGGGTACTCGAGTGGCGAACGGGTGAGTAACACGTGGGTGATCTGCCCTGCACTTTGGGATAAGCCTGGGAAACTGGGTCTAATACCGAATATGATCATGCTCTTCATGGGGTGTGGTGGAAAGCTTTTGCGGTGTGGGATGGGCCCGCGGCCTATCAGCTTGTTGGTGGGGTAATGGCCTACCAAGGCGACGACGGGTAGCCGGCCTGAGAGGGTGACCGGCCACACTGGGACTGAGATACGGCCCAGACTCCTACGGGAGGCAGCAGTGGGGAATATTGCACAATGGGCGCAAGCCTGATGCAGCGACGCCGCGTGAGGGATGACGGCCTTCGGGTTGTAAACCTCTTTCAGCAGGGACGAAGCGCAAGTGACGGTACCTGTAGAAGAAGGACCGGCCAACTACGTGCCAGCAGCCGCGGTAATACGTAGGGTCCGAGCGTTGTCCGGAATTACTGGGCGTAAAGAGCTCGTAGGTGGTTTGTCGCGTTGTTCGTGAAAACTCACAGCTCAACTGTGGGCGTGCGGGCGATACGGGCAGACTAGAGTACTGCAGGGGAGACTGGAATTCCTGGTGTAGCGGTGGAATGCGCAGATATCAGGAGGAACACCGGTGGCGAAGGCGGGTCTCTGGGCAGTAA
>JAHFVC010000087.1:0-15359 GCA_023264765.1 Mycobacterium sp.
ACGTGGACGCGGGCACCTGGCCGGACGAGCTGCGCACCGGCGCCGACCACCTGCTCTACGGCGCGGTCCGCGAGTTCTCCACCAACGTGATCAAGCACGCCAAGGCGGACACGCTGCGGTTCACCCTGGGCCGCGACAACGGCACGGCATTCCTGCGCATCGCCGACGACGGGGTCGGCATCCCGGCGGACCGGCTCGAACTCGCCGTCGAGGACGGCCATATCGGCTTCGCGTCGATCCGCGCCAAGGTGCTGGCCGCGGGCGGGGATTTCGACGTCACCGGAGCACCGGGCACCACGATCTCGATAGCGGTACCGGTACCTCCAGCAGACTGACGGCAAAAGTGTCGTAGTCTCGTCCGAGCGTTTGCCCAGACGAAGGAGTCCGTGTGCAGATCGATCCGGCCGCGACCGCCTGGCTACTTGCCAGCACGGCATTGGTGTTGTTGATGACCCCCGGTCTGGCCATTTTCTACGGCGGTATGGTCCGCTCGACCGGCGTGCTCAACATGATCATGATGAGCTTCATCGCCATCCCGGTGGTCACCGTGACCTGGCTGCTGGCCGGGTACAGCCTGGCGTTCGGCGCCGACGCGGGCGGCGGCCTGATCGGGAACCTGGATCATCTCGGGCTGGCCAACATCGATCTGACGGCCGTGCGGTCCAACGTCCCCGAATTGTTGTTCGTCACCTTCCAGTTGGCGTTCGCGATCCTGACCGCCGCACTGGTGAGCGGCGCAATCGCCGACCGGGCCAGGTTCTCGGCCTGGATCGTGTTCCTGCCGGCATGGACGTTGCTGGTGTACGCCCCGGTGGCGCACTGGGTTTGGGGCCCGGACGGGTGGCTGGCGGGCTTCGGTGCGCTGGACTACGCCGGCGGTCTGGTCGTCGAAATCGTCTCGGGAGCATCGGCGTTGGCGCTAGCCCTGGTCCTCGGGCCGCGCATCGGTTTTAAATCCGAGGCCATGCGCCCGCACAACCTGCCCTTCGTGCTGCTCGGTGTCGGCCTGCTCTGGTTCGGCTGGTTCGGCTTCAACGCGGGCTCGGCCTTCGCCGTCGACGGCAAGGCCGCCGTGATCTTCCTGAACACCCTGGTCGCCGGCTGCCTGGGCATGCTCGGCTGGCTGGCCGTCGAGCGGTTCCGCGACGGTCGTCCGACCACCTTCGGGGCGGCCTCCGGCGTGGTCGCCGGACTCGTCGCGATCACCCCGTCATGCGGGTTCGTGACGCCGCTCGGTGCCGCCGTGGTCGGGACCGTGGCCGGTGTGGTGTGCTCGTTCGCCATCGGCTGGAAGTTCCGGGGCGGCTACGACGATTCGCTCGACGTGGTCGGGGTGCACTTCGTCGGCGGCGTGGTGGGCACGTTCCTCATCGGTCTGCTGGCCGCCGAGATGGTGTCCGGGGGCCCGCAGGGTTTGTTCTACGGGGGCGGGCTGACGCAGCTGGGCAAGCAGTCGGTGGGCATCGTGACGGTCGCGGCGTTCGCGTTCGCGGTGACCTTCGCGATCGGCAAGATCATCAACGCCACCTTCGGTTTCCGGGTCACCCGGGAGGATGAGCTGGCCGGGATCGACTTCACCCAGCATGCCGAGACGGCGTACGCCGAGGGTGTGCACGGGCATCAGCACAAGCGGCCGGGCGCTCAGTAGTCAGCGGGGCCCGTCGACGGCGAACGTGCCCTTGTCGTCCTGGAATACCGCGGTGACATGGCGCACCGCGCCGTCGATCTCCACCTCGCAGGTGAAGCTGTCGCCCTTTGCCGCCGGTGGGTTCTTGCCCCCGTTGCAGCGCAGCGCGCTGATGGTGTTCGACCCGTAGCCGTTGACCGGGTCGGAAAGGATCTGCCGAACACCGGCTTCGGCTTTCGCGACCTCGATGACGGTGCCGTCGCGGAACGCCAACGCCCAGACGCTCACCGCCACAACGGCGAGCAGCACCACCGCCGCGGCGATCCCGCCGAAGAGCAGCAGGTTCGAGCGCGCCGGTCGATCGGGTGCCCGATGGTGGGTGGGTGGCTGCGGCGGCAGCCGGTAGCGATTCGGGTCCGGCGGTGGGGGCGGCGGCCGCTGCGGGGGCGGCGGTGGTAGTGGGTGGGGCGCGCGCGGGGGAGGGGTGGCACCGGGTGCCGGTGCGCCACCCGGTCGCGCCCACCAGGGCTGGATCGGATCGGTCGGTGTGGTCATCGGACCTCAGAACGTGGACGCATACTGCTCCATCGATTCGGTGTGTTCCTGGCCGCCGGGGCCGGTGATGGTCAGCGCGGTGTTGCGAATCTGGTAGCGCGTGCCATCGGCGGGGTTGGTGACGTCGAAGCCGCCGCCGGGCACCGGCGCGGCGTCACCGAGTTCGATGCCTGCGTTGTCGCTGAGTCGGACACCGCGATAAAGGTATGCCCCCGTTGAGGTTTCGCAGATCGCCACGGCGGACTGCGCGGTCCGCGCCAGGGTCACCGGGACTTGACCCTCGTCGCACCGCGCGCCGGGGTAGGCCAGGAAGCCCAGCGCGTCGGTGCCCGGCAGCGATGCCCTCGGGGCGACGGTGGCCGTGGTCGTCGAGGAGACGATCGCGGTCGTGGTGGGTTCGGCCGTCGCGGTGTGCGTGACCGTGGAACGGATGGCGGTTGTCCTGTCGCGGCCACCGAGGGCCAGCCACGCCACGACGGCGGCCACCGCGACCAGAAGGGCGACCCCGAGCACCGCCCACAGTGCGGTACGACGGGAACGCTGCGGCGTCGGGTTGCGTGCCGTAGGTGCCGACGGTGCGGTGGAGATCGCCGTGGCTGCGGCGGTGGCGGCGCGAGCCAGGGTGCCGGCTGTCGGGCAGCGTTGTGCGGGGTTCTTGGCCATTCCCCAGCCCACGACGTCGTCGAACGCCGCGCTGATGACCGGCGCTGCGGCGCTGGGTCGGGGCGCCGGGGTGAAGAGGTGTGCATTCATCAGGACGGCGATATCGCCGGACGGGAAAGGTGGCGCGCCGGTGAGGATCTCGTAGAGCAGGCAGGCCAGCGAGTACACGTCGGTCTGCGGGCCCACCATGCCATCGGTGAACCGCTCGGGTGCCATGTACGCGCAAGAGCCGATCGCCGAACCGGCGGTGGTGAGCCCGCTGTCGCTACCGGATCGGGCGATGCCGAAATCGACCAGGTAGGCGAAGTCCTCGGGTGTCAGCAGCACGTTCTCTGGTTTGACATCGCGGTGGGTCAGCCCGCCGGCATGAGCGGCGTCCAATGCCGCCGCGATCTGGGTCACCACCGCCACGGCCCGCAGCGGGTTCAGCGGACCTTGCTGGGCCAGGACGGATTTCAGGTTGTGCCCGGACACCAGGCGCATGTCGATGTAGAGCACGCCGTCGATCTCCCCGAAATCGTGGACGGGAATGATGTGCGGTTCGTGCAGTTGCGCGGCGATCCGGGATTCACGCCGGAACCGCTCCTGGTACGACGGGTCGGCGGCCAGTTCGGGGCGTAGCAGCTTGAGTGCCACCATGCGGCCCTTGGCCGTGTCGAAGGCCTCATACACCTCACCCATGCCGCCGACACCGAGCAGCGCGCGCAATTCGTAGGGCCCGAACGTCTCACCCACGCGGATCACCATCAGGAAAACCTCTGATAGCACTGCTCGGCATCGCCCTGCAAGCCGGCGCGGTAGGCCAGGATGCGCGTGAAGCCGGCCAGCGCCGTCGAACCGTCGACATCGCTGGCGACCAGACCGCTGGTCAACAGCCCGGAGATGGCCTCGTCGGTATCGCCGGCCGAAAGCATCAGCGGGACACCGGGTTCGCTCATCTTGCTCTGCGCAACCCCGGTCAGGCACGCGGTCCGTAACGCGGTGGTGGTCGACTGCAGCGGGGCGCCGCGTTCATGTTGCAGCGCAAGCATGTAGCGCGAGGTCACCATCGACAGCGCGGTGTTGTCGCCCTGCAGCAGCACGCCCTGGCTCTCGCTGCGCGGCGTGCCGACCTCCGCGAGCGCGGGCATGTCGACACCGATGGCGTTGGTGGACGGGCAGTACGACGCCGGCGACGTCTGTTTCGCGTCGGGGCAGTCGGTCGGTTCCAGCCGCAGCTGCGGCGGGTTGGCGGGCGCGAAGATCTGGTTCAGGGAGGCCATCAGCTTGTTCAGCAGGTCGGCGTCGATCGGGCTGTCGCCCGCGGCCGGAACGCCGTAGGCGTCGTAGGACAGGAACTGCGGCAGATCGCCTTGGCGCTTCTTGATCTCGTCCATGTTGATGGCCGCGCACTGATCGGCGTTGCCGCTGAAGCCGATCTGGAAGGCGCTGATCCGGTCCAGGGCCGAACCGTGCGCATCGCCGGAGACGAGTGCCTCCTCCTGGGTCATCAGCGGGTCTCGGATGTAGATGGCGCCGGCCAGAACGTGATTCAGGCCGTCGCCCGTGGACAGCGAGAACCGCGGCGACTTGCCTGAGGCAACCCAGTGCAGGTACACACCGGCGAAGCAGTCGGCCTGCTGTTCCTTCACCAGGACGGGCGTGCCCTTTTCCACCAGGTGGGCCTTGGCCTGGACGGCGTGACCGAACTCGTGGGCCATGATGCCCACCACGCCCATGTTGCCGAAGTACTTCGCCGCGCCGGGGATGAAACTGCCTCTGTCCCAGGCCATCGAGTCATTGCTGAAGCAGTAGAAGGCGTTGGCCATATCCGTCAGGTCGCCGCCGCACACGTCGGGATTGGTGGAGCTGTTCGAGTCATAGGACACCAGCCCGGAGACGGGGGAGAAGGTACCCGTCAGTGCGCCGTTCCAGTTGTGCGACCAGAAATCCTCGAGGTCGTCGACGGCCAGGAGGGCCAGGTGGTCGGCCGGCCCGCCGTCGCTGTTGACGGCGGTGTGCACCGGTTCGGGTGATCCGGCGCGCTGCCCGCTGTAACCGTCCTTGGCGGGCAGGCCGCCGGCGCGGCTGGGGTCGAACAGCATGGACACCGCGTGCCCGTCGAGCACCGTTGTGCTGCAACCGGTCAGGACGAGCAGCACAGCCAGCAGGCAGCCGAGTAACCGTCGCGTCGTCATCGATCAGCCCGCGGTGGACGTCGATCGAAGGTAGTTGGCCACCCCGGCGACGACGGCGGTCGCGTAGTCGGCCCGTCCGCTGTCGCTTTCCATCCGTGCGGCCTCGCCCGCATTGCGCATGTTGCCGAGTTCGACCAGGACGGACGGGTATTCGGCCAGGTTCAGCCCGGCCAGATCCGCGCGGCCGTACAACCCGTTCGAGCCGATGTAGCTCGCCGGCGTCATCCCCGACGCGACGAGGGCATCCCGCATCATGGTGGCCAGCTCGACGGCCGGGCCGGACTGGGCGGCATTGAGTGCCGGGCTGGAGTAGTTCACGTGGAAGCCGCTGCCCGACGTTGGGCCGCCGTCGGCGTGGATGCTGACGATCGCGGCCGGCGTCGCGGCATTGGCGGTCGCTGCGCGTGCATCGACACACGGCCCCACCGATGCGTCATCGGTGCGGGTCAAGACGGTGTGCACACCGAGTTGTTCCAGCCCGGCCCGCACTCGCTGCACGACGTCCCAGTTGAAGGTGTGCTCCGGGTAACCGTCAGCGGTGGCGGTGCCGGTGGTCTGGCAGTCCTTGGTGCCGCCCCGGCCGGTGGGTACCTGGCGGGTCAGCGATCCGTCATTGGCGCCGTTATGGCCGGCGTCGAGCACCACCGTGGTGCCGGCGATGTCGCCGGTTGCGACGGCGACCGGGGCGACCGCGGGGCAGAGAGTGGCGGCGGCCAGGACGGCTGCGGTCGCCATGACCGTGCGTTGCGCCCACCGCTGCATGACGAAAAGGCTAACAAGGTGGGCACGCGAGGGTCAGGCGCCGGGCGCCTGCCCGCACCGGTTCTTCAGGTCCGTCAATGGCTGCCGGATACCGGCCAGTTCGTCGCGGGTCTGCGGGTTTTGCGCGAGGTAGGCCTTCGCCTTGACCGATGCCTGCTCGCGGGTGAGGCCCTTCAGGCTGCTGTAGAAGGCGTTGACGTCCGGATGGCTGAACAGGTAGACCGAGGTGGCGGCCGATACCCCGGCGCGCACCTGCTCCAGATCGCCCGCGCTGCAGTTCGGCGGATTGGCAGCCGGATCCTCGTTGGCCAACGCCGACGGGATGGCGCCGAACAGACCGAACAACGCGGATGCGGCGAGAGTGCCGGCGCCGATGGCCAGGCGGGTCGGTCGGACGTGCATCGTGAGCTCCTTTTTCGGGTGACGGCGAGATGGCCGTGCGGTATCGCCGCAGCTTTCAGTCTGTCCACCCGGTGCCGTCCGCGCTCGCGGGCACAGTCAACTCGCAGCGACTTCGGACAGGCCGCACAGCGCGGGCACATCAGGAACGGAGCTGTGGGGCGGCAGCCGCCCGGAGCAGTCCGGTCAACCACGCGATCTCGGGCTGAGCGGCCAGCGGTGCCGGCACCAACACGCTGCAGGTCACGGCGGCGACCTCGACAGGCAGGTCGAATGTCTGCACCGCGCGATCCGCGGCGAATCTGCTCGCCAGCCGTTCGGGCAGCACGCCGATGACGTCGGACTTCTCGACGGCGTACGGCAGGGCGTGAAAATTCGGGACGGTGACCGCGATGCGACGCGCAAGACCCAGGTCCGACAACGCCTGATCCACGTCCCCGCGCGGAGGGTTGGTGGCCGACATGAGCACGTGCGGAAGTGCGGCGAAGGCGTCGAGGCGAATTCGCCCGCCTCGAATGTCTGGATGGCCGCGTCGGGCAACGCCGACGAACCGGTCGGTGTAGAGCACCGTTTGTGTCATCCGTTCGGCGGCGACGTCGATGAAACCGCCGAGGGCAACGTCGAATTGGCCGCGGTCGAGGCCGTCGAGCACACTCGCCGGGTCCGTGGTGACGCAGCGTAGATCCACTTCTGGAGCCTGCGACCGCAGTTCGGCCACCAGCGTCGGTGCGAGTACGGCAAGAGCGTAGTCATGTGCGGCCACGGTGAACGTTCGACGCAAAGTTCTCGGCTCGAAGGGGGATCGCGGACGCATGATCTGACGCACGCGTGAGAGGGCGTCCGTGACCGGTACAGCCAGCTCCCGCGCGCGGGAGGTGGGCTCGATTCCGCGAGGGTGACGAACGAACAACGGGTCGTCGAAGGCGACGCGGACTCGCCCGAGCGCGTGGCTGGTCGCTGATTGGGACAGTGAGAGCCGAGCGGCCGCGCGCCCGACGTGGCGTTCTCGCATGAGGGCTTCGAACACCACGAGCAGGTTGAGGTCCATACGCGTTAGATCGATTTCATGCATCGACATGATGCATACATACCATTGGATCGATTGACCAAGGGCCGTTAGGTTCGCGCCATGATCCATGACGTCGTTATCGTCGGCGCCGGACCGGTCGGCTTGCTCCTCGCGTGCGAGCTCCGGTTGGCAGGTGCCTCGGTGCAGCTGCTCGAACGTGCGGAGCATCCACGCGCGCCGCTCAAGGAAGCACCGTTCGGGCTGCGTGGGCTGTCCGTCGCGACGGTCGAGGCACTCGACCGCCGCGGGCTCCTGGCCGCTGTCGCCGCCGGTGGCACGGCGGGGCACCCGGCCGGCCATTTCGCCGGCATCACATGGGACGAGGCTCAGGTCAAACGGGATGCGCAGACGTATCGACTCCCTGGTCCCGCGGACCGCCCCCTGGCGACAACCATGGAGCAGCTCGAGACCGTGTTGTCCGAGCGAGCCACCACGCTCGGGGTGCTGATCGATCGGGGTGTGCAGGTCGACGGCGTCGACCAGTCGGAAGCCTGCGTCTCGGTGCACGGCGCAGGCCGGGCGTACCCAGCGCGCTGGGCGGTCGGCTGCGACGGCGGCCGTAGCGTCGTCCGAAAGTCCGGCGGATTCGAATTCGTCGGCACCGAACCGAGATTCACGGGTTACTCCGTGCACGTCGACCTTGCCGATGGGCGCTCGCTGCCCTTGGGTCGCCACTACACACCGACCGGCATGTATGTGCAGTCCCGGCGTGGCGTCTTCGCGTTGGCAGACTTCGACGGCGGTGCCGCACACCGCCGGGTGCCGGTCACCGCGGAGCACATCCAAGCGGTGCTCCGGCGGATCGCCGGCGTCGACGTGACCGTGACGGCGCTGCACCTCGCCACCACGTGGACGGACCGTGCACGGCAGGTCACCGAATACCGGCGGGGCCGCATCCTGCTCGCGGGTGATGCCGCGCACGTGCATTCGCCGCTGGGCGGGCAGGGCCTCAATCTGGGGCTCGGTGACGCGATGAATCTCGGCTGGAAGCTGGGCGCGGTCGTCAGGGGCGTCGCACCCGCTTCACTGCTCGACGAATACGGCAGTGAGAGACATCCGGTGGGAGCGGACGTGCTCGACTGGTCGCGCGCCCAGGTGTTGCTTCTGGAGCCGACCGACACTGCGCGGGCGATGGCAGGCGTCGTGCGTGACCTCATCGCCACCTCCGACGGTGCAACGTACTTCGCGCAGCGCTCATCGGGGGTGTCGGTGCGGTATGCCCTGCCCGGCCGCCATCCTCTGATCGGCCGCAGCGCTCCGGATTTCGTCATGGTGGACGGGACCCGGCTCGGCGAGTTTCTCCGGGCCGGGCTCGGCGTGCTGCTCGACATCGAAGGTCATGACGCTCTGCGCGGCCTAGGCGCTCAGTTCGAGGGCGAATTGCAGTATGTGCGAAGCAGGGTGGTGGACGGTCTCGGACTACGCGCCATCCTCGTCAGGCCCGACGGGGTCGTGGCATGGGTGGGCGAGGGCGAACCCGATATAGGCGAGGTGAGGGAGGCTCTCTCGCAATGGATCTGCGCGGGCGGAGCTACTTCGGTTGGTCGTCGACCTTGAAGTCGAACTTGACGTCGCCGCCCTGGACGCTCGTCACGGTGACAGTGACGCCGTAGGTCTCGCCCGAGTCGGTGAGCTCGCACTGCAGCGTTTCGCCCTTGTCGCCCTTGAGATCTGACGGGCAGGTCACCGATTCGGGTGCGCGGCCGACCTGTTGGGTGAGTTGCTCGGTGATCTGTTCGGCGACGGCCGCCTTGTCGACCGTCTGCACGATGTCGAAGTTCACCGTCTTGCCGTCCACGCTGGTCACCGTCACGTTGACGCCGTAATTCTTCTTACCGTCGGACATCTTGCAGTCCAAGGTGGCGCCGACCTCGGCCTTCAGGTCTGACGGGCAGGTCACCGAATCGGGCTTCGTGCCGCCCTGTGCGGCGACCTTCTCGCTGATCTGGTTCTGGACGTCTTCCTTCTTCACCGACGTGTCGCCGACCGAGGCCGAGAACGAGCATGCGGCCAGGGTCGCCGCGGCGGCCATCACCACCGGGGTAGCCAACCACCGATTCATGGAGTCTCCTTCGAAGTAAACGCACAGCGAGCACCACTTTGACACATCTCGCGCCGCATGGTGTGACGTCCGCGTTTATCCGTAGCGAACGGCAAGTGCTTTGCGGTGTGCGGTGGGTGAACCGAACAGAGATCGGTTCAGTGCAGCCCGTTTCAAGTAGACGTGGACGCCGCTCTCCCAGGTGTAGCCGATGCCTCCATGTAGCTGCATCGCTTTGCCGGCAACCTGCACAGCGGTGTCGCACGCGTACGCCTTGGCCATCGACGCTGCCCGCGAGGCCGGGGCACCCTCGGACAGTTCGTCGACGGCGGCATCCACCAGCTGGCGGGTCACCCGGATGCGTACGGCCATATCGGCGCAGGCGTGCTTGACCGCCTGGAACGACCCGATCGGCCGCCCGAACTGATGCCGCACGGAGACGTAGTCGACCGTGGCAGCCAGCATGGCTTCGGCCACGCCGAGGCTGTCGCAGGCGACGGCGAGCGCGGCGCGGTCGGCGAGCCGCTGTGCGGCCGTTTCCGGGTCGCCGGCGAAGTGCCAGACCTGCTGGACGGGCGCACTGTCGGCCCGGACGGTGGCCAGGCGACGGGTTTCGTCCAGTACCGGCTGGGCGGTGACGGCCACGCCGTGTGCGTCCGGGCCGACGGCGGCCAGCACCGGTGCACCGCCGCTGTCGCGGGCAAGGACGAGTAGCAGCGGGGCGGCCGCCGCGTCGGGGACGAACTCGGCGTAGCCGTCCAACTGGGAATCCTTGAGGGTGAATACAATTCCGGCGGTATCGCCGGTTCTGAGCACCGCCACCGGGGCCGGGTCTCCGGCGGCGGTCGCGGTGAGCCAGCCGTCCCTGGCTTCGTCGGCCGGCAGCTCCAACAGCGCGCCGATGCCCAGCACGGCTCCCAGGTAGCCGGTCGCCGAGCCGGCCCGGCCCAGTTCCTCCAGGATCACCGCGGTCTCGGCAAAGGACACCCCGGCGCCGCCGAGGGCGTCCGGGATCTCCAATCCGGCCCACCCGGCCTGCGCCAGGGTACCGGGGCCTGGATCGCCCTTGGTGAGGAGTTCTCTTGCCACGCTGCGCAGTTCGCCGTGCAACTCGGCGTAGTCGCGGGCCATCAGGACGCCACCGGTTCGCGGGGCAGGCCCAGACCGCGTTCGGCGATGATGGTGCGCTGAATCTCGCTCGCCCCGCCGGGGATGGTCCACTCCCACGAGCCGATGAAATCGAGTACCCAGGCCCCGGACTCCCAGCCGCTGGAGATCGGCTTGGCCAGCACAGTATGTCCTGCCAGACCGGCGATCTCGGCGCCGAAGTCCGTCATCCGCTGCAGCAGCTCGCTGTAGAACAGTTTCACCATCGACGCGTCGGCCGGTCCGGTGGCGCCGTGCTCCACCAGATCGCGGCAGATGCCGCGCAGGCCGGTGATCTCGATCTCGAACTGCGCCAGCCGGTCTCGCACCAGTGAATCGTCGAGCACGTCGGCGCGAGCGCATTCGGCCACCAACCAGCTGAATCCGGCATTGCCGAGTCGCTCGGCGAGTTCCAGCATCGTCATCCCGCGTTCGGCGCCCAGTGTCTCCTGCGCCACCTGCCAACCCTTGTTCTCGGGCCCGATCAGGTTGGCGGCCGGAATGCGGACGTCGTTGAGGAAGACCTCGCAGAAGTGTGATTCACCGGTGGCCTGCCGGATGGGTCGCACGTCGATGCCGGGGCTCGTCATGTCCATCAGGAAGTACGAGATGCCATGGCGTTTGGGCGCAGCAGGATCGGTGCGAGCCAGAAGCAGGCACCAGTCGGCGTGCAGCCCGCCGCTGGCCCAGAGCTTCTGACCGTTGACGACGTATTCGTCGCCGTCGCGGCGCGCCGTGGTGCGCAGGGCGGCCAGGTCGGAGCCCGCCTCGGGCTCGGAGAAACCCTGCACCCAGATCTCGCCGTCGATGATCGCCGGCAGATGCCGCCGGCGCTGTTCCTCGGTGCCCGCCGCCAACAGGGTGGAGGCGGCGTGATGGATGCCGATGAAGGCCAGCACCAATCGGGGCGCGTCATGTGCGGCGAGCTCGGAATACAACACGGCCTGCTGGGCAACCGACATCCCGCCGCCCCATTCGGCCGGCCAGTGCGGGACGGCGTAACCGGCACTGTGTAATTCGGCGAACCATGCCTTTTGGAAACGGACGTACTCCGCGTCGCTGACTCCGGTCTGGGCGGCCCGCCAGTCGGTGGGCACGTGCTCGTCGCACCAGTCGCGGACCTCTAGCCGGAAGTCTTCGAGGCTCATGCGCTGTACACCCCGGTCAGGCCGTGCGCATCGACCGCGTCGGCCAGTAGTTCCCGCGTGGCCGACAAGCCCCACGGCAACCGCCGCAGCGGCTGGCTGTAACGCGACAGCCAGGACAGTGTCGTCTCCTCGCAGAATCCCACGGCGCCGTGCAGCTGATGGGTCACCCGGAAGACCACCTCGGCCGCTTCCAGCGCCGCCATCCGCAACGCCAGCGCATCGGTCAGGTCACCGCTCCACAACGCGTAGCGGGCCAGCATCTCCAGTCCGCTGCGTTCCACCTCCGCGTCGGTCAGCTGGAATTGCACGCTCTGGAATGCCGACAGCGGCTGGCCGAACTGCTGGCGCAACCGGACATGGGCGATGGTGAGATCCAGTGCACGGTCGAGCATTCCGAGCAATGTCCAGCACGGCAGGGTGATGGCCAGAGCGAGATCATCGTGGCCCTGGTCGTCGATGGACTCGAGGTCGAGGGAGGTGACGAACCCTGCGCGATCATCGGCGGTGCCCGTCACGCGGCTGCGTCGCCCGTCGGAGGTGACGGTTGCCCACGTCCCATCGAGCGCGGCAATGGTGCCGGCCGGGGCGTGCCCGGCGACGACGAGCAGCCCGTCGGCACCTTCGGTGCGGGCCAGCCGTTCGGCCACCGGGTACGGGACCGCCCAGTATCCGGCGCTGCGGCACAGCGCCGCGGCGGCCTCGGCGGAGTCGGAGTCGCTGCGCGGCTCCAGATCCCACGCGCCCAGGCTGTCGAGCACCGGGGTGACCAGTTCCGCGCGACCGGCAGGATCGGCCTCGGCGCGCTCCAGCAATGTGTCCCCGCCGGCGGCCTCGAAGGCCTTGCGGGCCTGTGCACCGTACTCCTTGGCTTCCGTGCTCAGGTCGATGTTCATGATGCCGCCAACAGGGTTCGGGCCAGCAGGATTCGCTGCATCTCGATGCTGCCCGAGGACACCGTCGAGGCTTGCGAGTAGCGCCAGTGATCTTCGACCTCGGCCCGGAAGTGCCGAGACTGATTGTCCGGCAGGGCGGCAACGATCTCCATCAACACTTCGGCGCTGTCCTGGTCCAGTTTGGTCACCGCGATCCGGTAGGCGGCGGAATCGGTGGGGCGCACCTGTCCGGTGCTCTGCAGGGCAACGATCCGGTAGGCCATCAGCCGGGCACGCCTGCAGTGGGTGAGCATTCGTGCCCAGCGGCCGCGAAGCTCGGCGGGCAGCTGCGACCAGGTGTCGCCCAGGGCTTGTGGGGCGAGTTGTAGCAGCCGTTCACAGCGGGCGTAGCGGGCGATGCCGACACGTTCGAAGGCCAGCACGTTCTGCACCATGGTCCAGCCGTCGTCGACGGTGCCGAGAATGTCGGCGTCGGTCACCCGCAGGTCGTCGAAGAAGACCTCGTTGAGGTGGTGCGGGCCCATCATCGTCTTGATGGGCCGCACGGTGATGGCGGGATCGCTCATCGGAACCAGGAAGATGCTCAGGCCCCTCTGTTTCTTCTCCTGCTTGGAGGTCCGCGCGAGCAGGAAACACCACTGCGCCATCGTCGCGTACGACGTCCAGATCTTCTGGCCGTTGATGCGCCAGCCGTCCCCGTCGCGCACTGCGGTGGTGCGCAGCGACGCCAGATCCGACCCGGCCTCGGGCTCGGAGAAGCCCTGGCACCAGATGACCTCACCGGCGGCGATGGGAGGCAGGTGTGTGCGCTGCTGCTCCTCGGTGCCGAACCGCATGATGATCGGCCCCACCCAGTTCACGCCCATGTACTGCGCGCCACGAGGCTCGTGATGGGCCCACATCTCCTCACGCACGACGGTCTGCTCCCACGGGGAGGAGGCCCGTCCACCGAACTCGGTGGGCCAGGACATGCAGAGCAGTCCGCGGTCGGCGAGTTCGCGACAGAAGTTCTGTGCGATCTCCAGGTCGGCCGGGTTGTCGGTGAAGGCACCCAGGTAGTCGTCGGGCACATGCGATGTGACCAGCTCGCGCAGTTCGGTGCGCAGGGCGGCGGCATCGGGCCCCATGTCGAAGTCCACGTCGGCGATCGTACGACAATCCTTATAAGGATTGCTAGTATTCATTTCGTGCCCACCCCGCAGCGCCGCATCGCCGAGACGGTGGCCGCCGATCTGCGCAACCGGATCCTGGCCGGCGCCGAACAACTGCCCACCCAGGACCAACTGGTCGCCGAGTTCGGTGTCAGCTACCCGTCGGTGCGGGAGGCGCTGCGCATCCTGGAGACCGAAGGCCTGGTGACGGTCCGCCGGGGAAGTGTCGGCGGGGCGCAGGTGCACCGGCCCGACGAGTCCTCGGCCGCGTATCACCTCGGCCTGGCCCTGCAGGGCGCGGCGGTGCCGATCGGTGATCTGGCAGCCGGGCTACAACTGCTGGAACCGTTGTGCGCGGCCGAGGTGGCCCGCCGAACGGACCGGCTCGCGGTGGTGGTGCCCGTGCTGACCCGCAATGTCGATGCCAGTGCCGAGGTCGTGAACGACGGTGCCGCATTCACCCGCTGCGCCCGTGAATTCCACGATCTGGTGGTCGAATTCACCCCGAACGCCACCATCCGCCATGTGGTGGGCAGCCTGGTGGCCCTCTGGTCGGCACAGGAGGAGAAGTGGGCCGACGCGTTGGTGCGTCGTGGCGAATACCCGTCGGCGTCCGAGGCGCGCGGGGCGGTGAAGACGCACCGCAGGCTCGTCGACGAGATCGCGGCGGGGCGGGCCGAGGAGGCTGAACGCATCGCCCGCCGTCATCTGGCGGCGACCCAGGAGCTGCTGCTTGAGCGTTTCACCGACGACGTGGTGCACGCGGTCCGCGGCGCAAAAACGCCCATGGGGCGGCGCTGCTGACTTAGGTTGTCGCACATGGGAGCTGTGGTGGTGACGGGTGCGGCGTCGGGTATCGGGCGGGCCAGTGCGGAGGCGCTGATCGCAGACGGTCGCGAGGTGGTGCTGTGGGATCTCGCGCCGGAGGTGACCGAGGTCGCCGGTGCGCTCGGGATGCGCGGTGCCGTTGTCGACGTCACCGATATGGGGGCGGTCACCTCCGCGTTGGCGGATGCCGGGGCGCTCAGCGGACTGGTGCACGCGGCCGGGCGGGTGATCCCGGAACCGGTCGGTGCCTACACCGCGGCATCCTGGGATGCGGTGCTCGACGTGAACCTGCGAGCGCAGGCGTTGCTGGTGCAGGCCATGCTGCCGCGGCTCGAGGAATCCGCACGTGCGGGTGAATCCCCGGCAGTGGTGGGTATTTCGAGTATCGAGGGACTCAGTGCGAATCCGTTCATCCCGGCCTACTGCGCGTCCAAAGCCGGATTGCTGGGGCTCACCCGTTCGATGGCGGCGCAATTCGGCCCGCTGGGCATCCGCGTGAATGCCGTGTGTCCGGGCTTCATTCGCACACCGATGCTGCAGATCGCGTTGGACGTCGAGGAGATCAAAGCCGGTTTCGAGAAGGCTGCCCCGTTGGGCCGGCTGGGCAGGCCGGAGGAAGTGGGCGCCGCGGTGGCGTTCCTGATGTCGCCGAAGGCATCCTTCGTCACCGGCACGTATCTGGTGGTCGACGGGGGAGTGACCAGCCGTCACGCGTGAGGTAGGTCCAGGATCCGCCGGGTGACCTTGAGGATCTGGGTGCGCAGGGTGTCGTCGTCGACGTCGGTGACCAAAGGGTGCATGACGGCAGCGCTGAGCGCACCCGACATGATTGCCGCATTCACCCGCGCCTCCACCCCGGCACCCTCGCCGAGTAGCACCCGGTAGAGCCGCTCGATGAAC
>JAHFVC010000087.1:15369-18547 GCA_023264765.1 Mycobacterium sp.
GCGAATGGCGGGTACTCGGCCAGCAGGCGCACCACCACCGGATCGAACTGCAGCACGCCGGTGAGCTTGCGGCGGGTGACGGCCATATCGACGACGCTGGCGAGCAGTGCGGCCCGGGCGGCGGGCTGATCGGGTTCGGCTTCGGCGGCATCCAAGGCGTCCTGCAGGTCGATCAGTTCGGTCTCGGCCACCGCTATGACGATCTCTTCTTTGCTCTTGAACTGGTGGTAGACAGCGGCTTTGGTAACTCCGATGGCATCGGCGATCATCTGCAGCGAGGTGCCGCTGACGCCGTGGTCGCCGAACAGGCCGTAGGCGGCGTTCAGCACGCGGGTCTGTGCGGCGCTGTAGTCGGTGCGCGACAGGCGGGCGTCGGTGGTCACGAGGTCAGCGTACTAGCCGAGTGGCTAGGGCCGGCACATCGCGGCGCGGCACGGGGAGACGTCGGGAGGGCGGTATCGCGCAGATGGGCGGTGGCGCTGCGGTAGCATATGCGCACCCGAGGGTGGGCCGGCGATGTGCCAACGACCGACGCCGAGGCGCGGACGCGGATCCTGGCTGCCACACGCGGTGTCATCGACATCAGGGGCCCCCAGACGAACATCGCGGACGTGGCTCGCGCTCTTGGGGTGACGAGACAGACGATCTACCACTACTTCTCGGGTACCGACGAGTTGCTCGGTGCCGCCGCTGCCGATGCGTCGTGGGCGTTCGCGGGCAATCTCGTGACTGCGTTGCGAGGTATTCGCGATCCGGCGGAGGTGATCGTCGAGGGCTTGATGTTCACACTGCAGCGGCTACCGCAAGATCCCTACATCGGGCTGCTGCTCAACCCTCAACACGTGGCAACGTTTGCAGCCATTCCTGGAAATGCGTTGGCGCAAGGGCAAACCCGTAGCGTTCTCGAACGACTCGATGTCGACTGGTCAGAATTCAGTGCGGCGGCATTTGACGACATCGTGCAACTCACGCTACGCACCCTGCAATCGTTCATCCTGTCGCCGGTCGAACCCGCCGATGAACTGCGTCGACTGCTCCATCGATGGGTAGGTGCCGCCGTTGCCGATAGCGAACGCAACCCGAGCACTCGGGCACGCGACCGTCGGTAGCGACTCTCCATGCGAGCCGCTCGTGGCGGCTACGTCCATATGGCGCTGAACACCGCGGGGGCGCACTGCGGACACACGGCAAGAAATGCCGCCCAGTGCCCGATGATCCAGGCCAACCATTCGGCAGCCTCGGGATCATCATCGTCGGGGGTCGGTCGCAGGCACCAGCCGCAGTGGCTGTCGATGGCGGTATCCAGAAGGACCATCCTTACATTCGGTTCCGGGGAGTGAGCGCGGGACGCTGTTTGCCGTCACCGTTCGCTGCGGGACAGTGGCCGGCGAAGGCGGCGTGGGGCCGACGTCAATGCCGGTACGCGCCACAGATCTACTTCTTAGTCCACGACGGCGCCCGGTGGTGCCGTCCACCGGCGTTCTGTGCGGGCTTTCACATTCGATATGGCGGTAGTCACATGTCTGGCGGCGCGGGGCGAAGGTGGTGTCAGTGTCAGCCACGAAGTGACCTGCGTCCGCAAGGTCATACTGAGGTAGAAATATGTATGACCAGCCTTGAGGGTGGCCGTAACCTGCCGATCAG
Source organism: Mycobacterium sp. (assembly GCA_023264765.1). Lineage (GTDB taxonomy): Bacteria > Actinomycetota > Actinomycetes > Mycobacteriales > Mycobacteriaceae > Mycobacterium. The sequence goes on from JAHFVC010000087.1 coordinate 17,014, forward strand.
GCTGTGCCGTGGTCTCGAACGGTGCCTTCATGTGGCGGGTTGAGGAAAATACTGCTGGCAAAATGACTATCGGCTCGGAAGGGCCCGCGCTGAGGGTTATCCCGACAGCGTGTAGTGCGGTGGCGGGGCCCGAGCGCGCGTGCGGAACTAGTTGATTGGTCATACATTATGTCCGTCGACGTATGATCATGACGTTCAGATTCGGTGCGGTCCAGGATTCGGTATGTGAGGGTCGGCCGCCTGATGTCGATGGTTAGCTGCGTCCGCAGTGGGGAGTAAGTGGTGCACGAGGTTCTCGCCCGAGCCGGAATCTTCAAAGGGGTTCCGGCCGAGGCAGTGGATGCGGTGGCCCGGACGATGCAATGGGTGACCTTCGCTCGTGGGGAGTCGGTCTTCACCGCGGGGGACCCAGGTGACTGTCTCTACGTCATCGTCTCGGGGCGGGTGAAGGTCGGGCGGCGCATCGCTGATGGCCGCGAGGTCCTGCTCGCGGTGATGGGACCCTCTGACATGTTCGGCGAACTCGCCATTTTCGATCCCGGGCCACGTACCTCGACGGTGACCGCGTTGACCGAACTGCACGCGGCGGTCATGGACAGGCAGGGTCTGAAGGCGTGGCTGCAGGATCGCCCCGAGATCGCCGCGCAACTCCTGCAGGTCCTCGCGCGGCGGCTGCGTCGCACCAATGACATCATGTCCGATCTCATTTTCACCGACGTGCCTGGCCGGACCGCCAAGCAGCTCCTTCAATTGGCTGATCGCTTCGGCCAGCCTGAGCGTCATGCCGTGCGTCTGGATCACGGTCTCACTCAGGTCGAGCTCGCGCAGCTGGTCGGCGCTTCCCGCGAGACGGTCAACAAAGCGCTGTCTGACTTCGCTTCACGTGGATGGCTGCGCATCCAGGGCAAGACGATCGTGATCGACCAGCCGAACAAGCTGGCCCAGCGGGCGCGTTGATACGCCGATGCCATTGCCGGAGTCCATTACTCAGCGGGTCGCGCTCACTGCTCGACATCCTGCACCGGCACTGCCGTGATCGTCCGGTTCCGGGTACGCACGACCCTGACGACGGGTCAGTTTCTTGGCGGGCTGACCGAATTCACCACAGGCGTCCACCGCCGCACTCGCACCACTGCCGAAGTGACCGAAAGGTCGGCGTGGATCTGGGAGAGGCTGCTCTACGACTGGTCTGACCCCCAGCACATATCGGTAAAGACCCTCGATTCCAACATGTTTGGCGGCATGTCCGGGTATCAATACAGTCTCATCCGCAGGCCTGATGGCGCCACCGATGTGGAGGTCAGGATCGTCCGGGAGGGCAAGAACATCATCGGACGCACGGTGGCGTGGGCTCTCGGGCGTTTCGGCGAAGACATTCTGCGCGCGGCATTCGTTCGGTCAGTGCAGGCCATCGAGCGCCGCGCCCGCACGACTCGGTTGTTCGAGGGCGTTGATGGCGTGCCGAACCTCAGTCGCGGCGCGAAGGCGACATCGCGGTCCAGCGAAATGATCTCAGCGCGAGGGTGGCGATCTG
>JAHFVC010000088.1 GCA_023264765.1 Mycobacterium sp.
GTCGTCGGACTCGACGTCGGCGACGCTGAGACCCACTGTTCGGAACGCCTCGGCGGGCAGATCAACCAGTCGGGCGGCGGTGATGCGGACCTCGTACATGACCCGGCGCCGCGGCCGCGGTCGCAGCGGCTGGCTGTCGATCACGTGCTGAGCTTCGGCCAGCGCGGTTTCGCGGTCCAGGGAGGTGTAGATCGCCGAGGTGCCCGGCGGATTCCACCGCGCGCCACGCGTGTTCGCCAATTCGGGCGGGTAATCGTTAAACATGTGTCGCCAGACGTGTCTGTCGAAGCCGCGAGCCCCCAGCTGCTCGATCTGATCGAGCAGCACCGGATCGTAGGTCGTCATGTCAGAGGTACGCGCCGTCCTTGAGCTGGTCGATAAGCGCCAACACCGAATCGGCGTCACCGGCGGCAATGCGTTCGGCCGGTGTCTGGCCGCTGAGCAGTCTGTGCCGGCTGAACAACCACAGCCGTGCTTCGCTGGGTTCGTAGAACTCGGCGAGCTGGTCGGTGAGCCACTCGAGAGTCAACAGCTGCTGTAACTTTGACGGTTGCGGTTCGACGTGACCCTGCTGCCAGCGAGACACTGTCTGAGGTGTGGTGTCGAGCAGTTGGGCGATCTCACGAGCCTTGAAACCGGTTCTCTTCTTGATGGCGTCTAGACGTAATGCGACAGCGCCTGTCATCGAACTTCCTTTGATCGGAGATGCATCGAGATCATCATGCGGTGCGGCGGCGGCCCGCCGCGGGTGGACTGAAAGTGAAATCACTGTGTTCGGCTTGGTCGGCGCCGAAAGTGCCGCGCCACGAATTGAGTTGTGTACGAATCGGTTCGAGTGACTCCTCGACTGCTGTAACACGTTCGACCGCGTCGGAGGCTGGCCGCAAAAACGACTCCATGTAGTGCCCCGGCCGCAGACTGGACGGCACGCGAGAAAGCCCCGCCACCTCCATCGTTCGCTGAACCACGAAGTGCTCGCGGTAGGACTTTCTAGTGTCGCGCCAGCCATTTCGGCAGCACGTCGAGTCGCGGCAGGCGTGCGCGGGTTTCATTCCGGGTCGGTCGAACAGCCTCTCGGCCTTCTTCCGGTCGATGAAGCAGCCGAGCTCCTGCAGGTAGATCCGTGCCGAAGGTCCGCCACCCTGCCCTTTCCTTGGCGGTCGTAGCCAGTTCGTCAGGTCAGTGTGATCCACGACCGTGACGCCCGACTCCACACCGCCGATCGCCCCGAACGCCGCCAACGCCACGCCGATCGTGCCGGTGTGCTCACCGACAAGCGGTAGGTTCAGGGCGTGAAAGTCCCGGCACGCCCGAAGGTAGCGCTTGAGCACTAATGGCCCGGATCTGTTGGTGCCGAAGGGATGGATGCGCAACCACACCGCATCTATCGGCAGCCGAGCCAGCCGCGCAATGATCGACGCACGCCACTTCGCGTCGTAGAACTGTTCGCCGCGGACGATGAGCGGGTAGTAGATCGGACGGTCGGTGAGGTCGCGGTCGTCGAGCGTCTTGCGCAGGCCGACGGTGAGACCGGAATCGACGTCGAGCCACTCGTCGTCCGACTGCTCGACGAGGTGGGTGGGAGCCAGCACGGCGGAATGGTTGACGTTGGCGGCCTCCTCGGCGATCTGCTCCACTACTCGGCGCGCCCCTATGCCGACGAGATCCGGCGGGCCGTGCGGCCGTTGACCGGCCCAGGGCAGGTCGCGTGCACCCGAGCGTTCGAACCCGCCCATCGTCGACAGATCGAGCGCCCGCGTATCCAGCACGGTCTCCACGCCGCGCCCGTGCGCCTCGATCCAGAGGTCGCGCTGGGCGTTGGTAAGAGACGGATCCGCGATCAGTCCCGTGCCGACGGGTCGTCCGTCGACGAGCATCTGTCCCAGAAACTGCGTGTCGCGGTAGCTCACGCGCAGATAAGACCCCAGCGGATCGTCCACCTCGCGCAACGTCCGGAGCGTGGTCATTGACCCCTCCTCGGAATAGACGAAATAGTTAACACACACATTAACAGAAATCTAAACAGATTGTCGAATACGTGTTCGAGGCATCGGATCCGCTTTCGGGATGCGGCGGGCCGCGGCTTTTCTTACGCTCACGTAAAACCCGAGCCGGGAGATTGGGCGGCTCGGTAGCGAAGCTGACCCGTGGGGAGGAGTCATCGCCAGCGTCTTGCCTCCACCCGTGTTCTGCTTGACGACCAGGTCACGCTCGGTGCGACGGCCGAACCCCGCTTTGAGTATCTCGCCTGCTCGTGCGCAGTCAGGGCCGCCGCTTGTCCCTTGCTGAGTAACCAGGGCGGAAAGATGATCCCACCGTGAGGGTGAAACCCCCGCTGGGACGCAGGTTTTCCACGCGTCAGCGTTGCCGACTAGGCTAGCGTCTGCGGTATGGCCGAACCCCACCACCACGATTACTCGTGGTTCACCACGATGCCCCAGAGCGACCAAGTCGACCTGTTCGAAGACCCAACCCGGGCTCTATCGGAGGTGATGAGTAGGCGCCTGGATCGGTCACCGAGGCTGTGGTGGTGGACTACTGGGCCCGACGGCGCCTACCTCCTCAGCGCCGACGGGGTAGCAAGCCTCCTCGCGCTCCGAGCGCAGCTGGACTACTGGTGGGAGAACCAACTCAGCCCCGCGGACCGGAGTTACATCACTCAGCGCCGGCATGACGTCCTTGATGCGAGCTACACGCAGAAGGTGAAGGCTGCGAACGAGACCGAATCCGGCGACCCGCCTCCAAAGTTCGTCATCTTTTCTATTGACCACAATACCAACACATTTCGCCTGCCTGCAGAGGTATCGGCCTACGTCGAAGCCACACTGAGAAGGTAGGGCGGCCGGGGCCGGCGGCGTCTCACTCAGCTGCAGAACAAGAACGTTAGGTTGGCGGGACCTGGCTGCCTTTGTCCCGGGCGACCGATTCCATGAGTCGGCGTGCGTTTTCCGGCGAGCGGAGGAGGTAGACCGTTTCCTGCCATCGGTCGTAGTCATCGGCTGACATCAGCACGGCGTCACCGCCTTTGGACGTGATCCGCACGGGTTTGTGATCGGTGTTGACTTGCGCGAGGAGCGGGAAAAGGCGCTGCCGCGCTTCGCTCGCGCTGATAGCCATCGAGCGCACATCTCATTCGTACCAGTATCCTGTACGACCAGCGTACAGGGGTTTCGTACGGTTTGCGCCCCGCGGAGGGCCACCGGCGGGACTAGAGTTCTCAGTTGAACTCGCTCTAGTTGCGTCCACCCGGTAAGGGCGCAGGCGAACGACCGTTCAGGCGAGGGAGACAGCCCGTTCGAGCCGGGCCGGGTCCGTACGAAGCTTCGACCTAGATTTCTCCGACGCCCAAGGATTGGCGACGGTACAAGGGCCGGTTAGCGCGCCGGCGCCAGGACTACTTGTGAAGCGCGTCAGTCGGAGGCTGTGTAGTCGGCGTTGGGGTCGAACACCACTTCGAAGTCGACGTGAATCCCGGTCAGCTCACCGGCCTGGTCGCGGGTCGCCCACACCGTGTATCGACCGTCCCCCCACCCCGAAGGACAGATGATGTAGTTTTCGCCCGCGGCCGCCTCGAAGAGCTGAACGTTCAGCGGCGCAACGTAGTCCGCCGGGTCGACGTAGTCGTGTTCGGCGAACAATTCGTGATCGAACCACTCCGAGGTCCGCTCGTAGGGGAGGTCGATGATCCGTTTTGCCTCGGCGGCGTCGGCGATACCGACCGTTGCGCAGTCCACGGCTACGCAGTACACCCTGTCAGGTTCTGGCAGCGGCTTGCCTTCGGGGACGACGGGCTCGATCGCCGCGGGCGGGTCGGCGTTGAACAGCAAGCTGAGGTAGGCGACCCGCAGATGGCTGCCGTCGAGCCGCTCGGACACGTCGGCGATGGTAAGCCGCACCGGATGCGTCCCGCTGGGCACCGCCGTCACGAACCCCTGGCCGAAATTGATCGGGTCCGCGACTTCCACGCGCCCGGAAGTCACCAGCAGCGTGCCCGCATCGTGGATGTGCAGCACGCAGGCCCGATCGCCCAGCGGCGCCACCCCGGTACGCAGAGCGTAGAGCTCGGACAGCCGCATCAGCGGACCTGCTGCCCCAGCACCTTGCCGAACTCGATGAGTCGCAGCACCTGGTCGCGGCCGTGACGGCTCACTGTCTTGGTGAATTCCAGCTCATCGGTGAAGATGTCCGTCGTCTTCTTCTTCCGTACCGCATTGTCGGGAATCGCGATGTAGACCCTGAGTTCGGCACTGTGCACGGACATTCCGTCCGGCCCCGGCCGGTGGTGCACCTCCAATGACACGTCGTGCACCCAGGACAACGGAATGATGCGCAACTCGGACTCGAACAGCACCACTTCCGAGTCGTCCTCATCGAGGATGTCATCACCCATCCAGAGGATCAGTCGATGCCCATCGGTGAGCACGACCTCCTGATATAGGGCGTCGCCCCAGTCACGACGTTTGACGCCCCGGTGCATCGTGAAGCCCAGCACGGCATCGAATTCGACTAACCCGTGCAGGGCGCCCAAGGCCATCGCTGGATCGCGCAGGTAGGCAGGCGCTGCGTGCTCCAACCCTCGGTGCGGCGCCCAGTCGGCATAGGGCTGCAGAGCGCCGATCAGGCGCTTGACACTTGCCGTCGCGATGTCGAATCTTCCAGCGTCGTCCCACAGCTGCGACCATTCCGTTACGGGCTCGATCACCTTGCGCAGCGCTGCGATCGCGGCGGCGCGCAGATCGTCGGAAACCTCGAAACGTGGTTCCGCGCCGAGGCTTTCAGGTCCATAGGGGATGGGCTCGGTGGGTGCGTCGGGCAGTAACGCGGCGACGGTTGCGGCCGCCGCGATGACCTGCACACAGTCGTCGTTTTCGAGGTACCCGCCACCGTGCGCCTTGGCCAACGTGCGCTCGGCGAAGTCCAGCCGCGACTCGGGTGGCGTGTCGTCGTACCCGTTGGCCCAGTCCGCGGCCCCATCGTTATCGAATGCCCCCGTCCCCCACGCCCCCATGTTCCGGATCTCCTTGCTCGTCAGTCGTCGGGCATCGTCCCAGCGCATCAAGCGCCGCGCGCTCGCCTTCAGCCGCTCGGCGATGTCGTGTTCGGTCTCGTCGACACCGGGTTCGCGGTCCTGCCACGCCACACTCGCCTTGGCCAGCCGGTACACCAGATGTGCTGGGATGGGCCGGCCCCGGCCGCGATCCTCGTCTTGGTACGCCCAGTGCAGCGTGCGATCGACGGCCTCGGCCAACGCGGCGGCGGCATCTGTGCGGACCGCACCGTCGCAGTCCGCCGCCCGATCCCATCCGTCGATCGCCGACTCCAGGGCCTCTCTGCGCCGCTCAGGCACCGTGGCGCGCATGCCGTCGCTGACCCAAACGCTGGGTGGATGGTCGACCACCGGCAACCACATCAGCGGCTGGCGGTCGGTGAAGTAGGCGTCGAAGTCCGGCTCGTCAGGATAGCGACCGGACCCGTCTGGCCAGACCACCTGGAAGAAGTCGACTGCGTTGGCGGCGTTGAAGAACAGCGCAGTGCCGAATTGACTGGCGTACCAGCTCGGGTGGATCGGCATCAGCTTGATCCAGTAGTCCTCCGGCTCGACGTCGCGCAGCCCAATCAGACCGGGGAACCTGTCCCCAGAGCGCAACGGCAGTCCGCTGGCCCGCGCTCGATCTGCGAGCCCATTGAGGATGGACATCATCGCGTCGAGGTCGCCGACACCGTAAACCGCCAACTCGGGCTGGCGGTGCGTATGCCACATCCCCGCAGTGAACACGTACGGCGGCGGATCGTCTGCACTGGTCTGGCCGATTCCGAGGCAGCTGTGGCCGTGACGCTCCACGTCAGCGATGAGCTTGCGGTCGACGTCGTCGTATGAGTCGCGATTCCCGTAATCGACACAGCCGATGCACCTGCAACCAACGTCAGACACACGCCCCCCCGGCGATTGGAACACCCCCACGCTTCGAATCTAGCAACGCCAAGCAGTCTCGGGGCAGCTGGCGGCTTCAGTGAACCTGGCCGACAGCGGATCCCGGCAGGTAAAAATGAGGGCCCGGTTGGCGCACCGACCGCTGTCTCTCCCCTGCAAGTGGCCAGCTGGCCCGGCCGCCGGGGTGAGAAGCGGTCATGCACCCGCACGAGGACTACCGCGCTGTCCGAACACTGAGAAACCTATCCCCGTCGCAAGACGATCGCGCAGGTCCTGACTCGTTCCGCTCCGGCCGCAGGCGCCGAAAACTGCTGCGGTCGTGCGGTCGGGGCGCCGGTAAAATATCGGTATGGCCGCGCACGGCGGCCGCAGGTTCGTCCGTAGTCGTCCACCCGCACTGGATGGCTAGCCGGCGGACGCAACCGAAGACCCCCAGGGTTTCCGTGGAATCAGCCTACAAAGACGCGTCTCTCATTCAGTGCGGGTTGCCAGAGGCGCAGCCTTTGATGGGAGTGGAACACCGTGACGAGCAATAATGCCCGGAAACGCGCAGCGCGACGCAGGCAAGCTCAGAAACCCGGCATGCGCTATGTGGCGGCCTGGGACGAGGTCGGCGCAGAACACAGCCTGTCCCGGCTAAACAACGAACTATCAACGCTGATAAGCGTTTTGGACACCGGATTGGCCCAAGGCGGCGATGCGATGCTCGCTGCCAGTCACGCCAGCCGGGGCCGCTTCCACCCCGAGGTCAGCGCTCGCTTCGGCAGCGACGGTTTTCTGGAAGCGTTGTCGATTGCGGATGCGGTGCTACGCAGTCCGAGCTACGGCACGTTGAGTGCCTTGATCACCCGGGTCATCCAGCAGACCGCCGATGAGGTCGCCACGGCCCATCGGGCCGCGATCGCCGCGCTGCTTCCCGGCGCGACGCCCGAGGACAGCGTCGAGGATCCGGTGGGGACACCGGTGACGTTCACTGAGGCCTCCCGCGACGGCGCCCTCAAGCTGGCCGTGGATGAGGCGGGCCGGTTGCTGTGGTGCGAGATTGGGCCGCCGGGCTCCGGTGGCCAGTGGAGTGGCCAGCTGCTGGGGTGGCGTCTGACCGCGCTGCATCGATCAGCCGAGATGCGTGCGCTGCTGCACGGATACCTGGGTGCCGCCGGCCCGGGCGACCTGCCGGTTCCCGAAGGAATGCCCAATGCAGCTGCACTGACCCGGTTTCGGTCGGAGCATCTGGTGTTCTGATCTGTTCGGGTACGCGATGCGGGCCTTCGACCGCTGCCAAGAAACCGGTAGGGGGTAGGTCCGCACGGGTGGACAATGAATGGGTGTCCATCCAACAGGCATGTGCTCAAGTTCAGGCGGTGATCGCGCGGGCGCGGTCATTGTTCGCCCCGGCGGCCGTGCCGTCGCCAGCCCCGGGTCAGGGTGCCGCTGACCTGCACCGGGGGGCCGACGGTACCGCGATGGCGGGCGCGCGCATGGGGACGCTGTCGGGTCATTTGGCCGATACTCACCAGGGCTTTGCCCGTCGATCCGCTGGTCAGTTGAGCGCCGCGGCGAGTACCGACGGCCGGCTGGGCGCCTATGTCAGTCAGGCCGCGGCGTTGTCCGAGAGTGGGGCGCGACAGCTTGATGTCGTGGCAGCCAACACGCGAGCGATCGCGCAAGTGGCAGCCACGGCGCGGTCCGCGAGTGCCCAACGCGCGGTGCTGACCGCGCTGCGCGGTCAGGTGGCCCAAGTCCAGGACATCGTGTCCACCGCGAGGAAGCAGGCCGGCCAACTGGCCACCGGGGCCCGGGGTTTGAGTTACGGCGACGTCCCGCTCAGCCCGTCACCGGACGACCAGATTGTCGGCGATGACCGGCCCACACACGGGTCGGTGCAGCCGGTGGACAACCGCACAGGGCCGCCGGCACCGCCGCGCCCGGGGGACCCGGTCGATCCGGGCAATCGTTGGGTCGATGATCCGCAGTTCGGGCATTGGGAGACGGTGCCCCCGGCCCCGCCGTATGTGGGGGCGACTCCCCCGCCGTTGAAGAACGAGTACCGCCCGTTCCCGGAGGGGTCTCCGCTGAAGGTGGGTCCGACCACCGGGATGTACACCCCGGGCAAATCGTGGATCGCCGACGAGGACGCGCCCGCGGTCATCGGCCAGGAGGGGTACCGGTTTCGGATGGCCGGGCAGGAGGCCACCACGACCACCCGGATGGTGTTCACCGACGGGCAGTGGCAGCAGCAGCGGTGGGTGCAGAACGTGTATGAGTACCAGCGCAACACCTCCTATGCCGCCGGCGGGGACTTCGCTGGTCTGCCTCCCGTGCAGAATATTGATCACGACTGGAAGCCGATCTCGTTGCCGCAGATCGGCACGCTATCGGCCAACAATCCGACCACGACGTACTACTTGCCGGATGGCTGCGGGGGAACTGTGAAATTCGATGGTGGCGTGGTGCCGGCTGCGGCGGGCTCGAGTCAGGTGCCGATCATGACGAGGCCGCGATGATGGCGCGCCGCAGGGCGTTGTGGCTGGGCATCGCCGGTGCGGTGGTCGTCGGGGTGGCGGCCATCCTGGCGTTTGTCGTGGTGGTGCGCCAGCACCAGGAGCAGCCCTCGGATTGCCAGGTGGTGCGAGAGATGATCGCGTACAACGCCTCTCATTCGGTGAAGGCGCAGCAGGAGTTGGTGGCCGACAGCGGCCACGAGACCGATCTGAACGAGATGCGGCAGTGGGCCGATCAGTTGCGCCAGTTCAGCACGCGGATCAAGGATGATGCACTGGCCAAGCCGGCGACCGAGGCGGCGGACGCGGCGAACCAGGCGGTCGAGGTGGTGCAGAAGGGGCGGGCGGAGCAGGCTAAGTCGACCGACCCGCTGGCGCCGGTGACCTGGCCTGTGCAGTACGGGAAGTTGGATCATCAGATGCGTACTGACTTCGCCGCGCTCGATAAGGCCTGCCCCGCGGCGTGACTGTCCGCCGGAGGTGAACTGCCGTGGCGCGGCTGATCGGTCCTCTATTACCGGCCACGGACAACCGCCCCCGGTGACGGGGCAGATTCGTGGGCTGTAGTCCCGGTTCAGGCTGCTGCGGATGAAGTCGACGTTGTCCGCGTAGGTCGCTGACAGCCAGCGTCCGACCACCATGATGCTGATCGCCGCGGCACCCGCTGCAGGCAGCGCCAGTGCGGCTGACTGGGCTCGAGAGCCGGTCGTCCAGGTGTCATCCAGGATCAGGATGTGTTGCCCGACAACAGCGTCGGGCGCCGAGACAGCGAATTGGGTGGCTGAGAGGACCCGGTCCGGTGTGGCGTGCTCCCCCGGAGCCAAGCGCAGGCGATCGGTGGTGGCGTTCATCCCATCGGCGAGCACCGCGAAAGGGTGGGCGCCGGGCCGGTGCTTGAGCGAGGGCACCGTCACCCGCCGGTGCACGGGCACCCCGACCGTCGTCTCGATGCAGCGCTGATGCCGCAAGAGACCGAGGTAGAGCAGCCGGCGGAGGACGACACTGTGCCCGGCGCGTGCGGTCGAGCTGAGGTCATCCTTGCAGTGCCGCAGCGCCATTGCCGACTGGGTCCGCTCGATTACATAGGCCAGCGGCACGACGAGATCGGCGATGCCCGCGCTACGCCGATGCTGACTCCACGGATAACAGCGCCGGTAACCGTCCACGGGGGTGCCGCAGACCGTGCAGGTCCGTCCGGGCTCGCGGATAACGTTGCGGAGGTAGCCGCCCGCCTGCTCGACGAGCATCTGCTCCATGCCGGCGACAGGGTCGGTGACCTCGCCCGTCACCGCCCGTCCGGCGGATCGGCGAGCGCGGGGAGCACCTCGGCGTCGTCGGCGTCGGCGGTGTGGGCGAGCCGTTCGACGATGCTCATCACCTCGGTGGTACTCGAGGCGACGTACACCCCTGGGCGGTCGAGCATGTCGCGTGCCCAGGTCGTCGCGTGCACGACGGTGTCGGTGAAGATGACGGGCCGCCCGTGCTCGAGGGCGACCCGCGCCTGGACGCGGGTGCCGCTGTGTTCGCCGGCTTCGATGATCACCGAGGCCAGGCCCAGACCGGACATCGTCGCGTTGCGCATCGGGAAAGACTGTTTGGTCGGCGGCGCGTCGGGGAGGAACTGGGACACCAGAGCTCCGGCGGCGGCGACCCGTTCGTGCAGTACTCGGTGCTGGGCCGGATACACCTGGGTGATGCCGGTTCCGATCACCCCGATCGGCCGCCCACCCGCGGCGAGTGTCGCCTCGTGGGCAGCGCCGTCGATGCCTTCGGCGAGGCCTGCGATGACCGAGAATCCGCCCCGGACAAGGCTTTCGGCCACGTGTGCCGCGATCGCCAGCCCTCGAGCGGTGGCGCGGCGGGATCCGACGATGGACACCCCGCGTTCGTCGGCGCGTAGTTCCCCGCGCACGAACAGCACGGGCGGCATCTGGTGGATGGCGCGCAGTCGGTGCGGGTAGTCCTCATCGAGCACGGTCACCATGCGGAAGTCTGCCGAGGCGGTCTGGTTTCCGACCTGGGTCCAGGCGATGTCGAGGCGCGGCACGTCAGGGATCGCGGCGGGTGGGTCGCCGAAGTCGAGGGTGGGCGGCAGGTCGGGTCGGGTGTCGTGCCAGACGGCCAGCGCCGATCCGCGCAGCGCCACTTCGGAGGCGATCGTCGACCAGGAGGTCTTACCGGCCCGCTCCCCCAGCATCGCCGGACGTTCGGTCAGCAAGGCCAGCAGCGCGGCGCGTTCGTGATCGGCGATGTCGTCGCCCATGTGCGTCAGTTTGGTGGGCGCCCACCGCGGGTGTCTGGGAACGGGCCGTCGCCGGACGTGGTGTCCGGGTGCGCCGCGGTAGGTGCGCGGTGTCGGACGGGGGTGGCACGATGCGTTACGTCGTCACAGGAAAGGGCGTGGGATGGACACGATCGTCATCGCTACCGGTATGCCGTTCTTCCTGGGCTTCCTCGACCAGAGCCCCGACGATGTCGTCGCGATGTGGGAAGACTGGACGCGCTCGGGCGAGCTGGTGGCGGCTCGGCACGAAGATCCCGCACGCGACGCGATCGTTCGGCTGCGGCCCGCGTCGATGGGCGTGGTCGAGTTCATCCCCAACGAGCAGGCCGGCCGCAAGTTGGCCGAGCGGATGTTGTGGTCGCTGCCCCACCTGCAGGGCCGCCCCGACTCGAGCGATGTGCCGCCCGAGCATGCACACTTCTGGACGCTGAGTATGTCGGGATTCTCCGCCACTCCGGAACGGCTGCCGCAGGGGCGGACCGGCCTGGTGCTCGGACACTGGGAGATCGGTCGCCTGTAGGTGCCCGCCGCAGAACGCGCGGGCGTCGCCGGTCAGGAGGCTTGCGCGTCCCGCAGGCTTAGTTCGCGCAGGTAATCCGGGACGGACTTGAACCCGCGACGTGCGGCCACCTCCTCGAGGATGGCGACATCACTGGGGTGGTAGCGGACCCCGACAAGCTTGGTGAGGTGACGGTTCTCCGAACCTCTGCTCATGGTCGTTCACTTCCGTCCGATGCCCGAGCCGCGCTGTTCGCGGTATGCGCCTAGTTTAGGGCATTGATGCCGCTAATTAGCGACATCCGCGCTCCGCATGTCCACGGTGTCGCTAATCTTGTTCCTAATTAGTAGCATCATGCCCTAAAGGAAGGACAGCCGACCGCCTCCGGGCCGTGGTGACCGAGATGACGACGCCGAAGCAGCCGCCACCTGGTGTGGAGACCGAGCCGACTGGTGCCGTCGTGTCCCTCGCCGAGGCCGCTGCTCGGCTCGACAAGGATCCCCGCACGCTGATCCGGGCGATCACCCGCGGCGACTTGCGGGGCGGCGCGATGCCCCGGCCCGAACGTCTGCGCTGGTATGTCTACGCCGACGAGCTTCCCGGTGCCGTCCCGCCGCCGCGCCCCACCGGCGAGCTGGAGGAACTGCGCGCCCAGGTCGTGTCACTCACCGAGGCCAACCGCCTGCTGATCGCCGCGCAGCACGAACTGATCGAGGCGGATCAAGCCACGAGCAGTTCTGCCGATCACTATCGCTCGGTGGCGCGTAACTACTTGGATGCGCTGGCGCAGTTCATGACACCCGGGCACCTGGGCGAGCTCACCGAACTGACGTGATCGCGCGGGCGGGCGTGGCCGTCGCGGGCGGCTCGCCTGCGTGGATGCTCCGTCGGGGTGGGGCCTGGTCGACGCCGAATACCGATGCGCCCCAGCCGTTGTGCGCCAGGGCCGAGGGGAATCTGCGCGCGCCGCACCAGCGCCGGCTATCCGTCAGTGAAATACTGACGGGGTGGGAGTCCGACCAAATGTGCATCCCGCCGAGCTCGAGCGGGCCATTGCGATGATCGCCCGGCGGCGCCGAAAAGTCGACGATCGCAATCGCCACCTGCTGCCCGACGCGCCGGACGCCGATCCCCGCGAAATACTGGACTACCTGCAGAGACACAGTGGCTCAGATATCCCGCTCTGGGTACTGCAGGCCGACGTGTGCGATGCGCTGACCCTCAACAATTGGCTGTGGTGGGAAGACCGGCGCCGCGAGTTGCACTTCCTCACCGTCGGGCGCGACCGTGGGTTGTTCCTGTCGCAGCTGGGTGCGCAGGTCGGCGTCGGCAAGCAAGGTGTGCAGGATCGGATCGACCGCCTCACCGCTCTGCTGCGTTTCAGCCGGCCCGACGAAAAGCTCTCCCGTGCAGCGCGAAAGGCCGCCCGTGAGGCGGACGTGCAGCGGCCTGCTGAGGAGCGCTGGGTGCAGTCGCAGCGTGCGGTGATCGAGGCGACCGTCGCCGACCTTATCCAGCAGGCCGACGCCTATGGCCTCACCGAGGGTGAGCGCGAATGGATCGACCAGTTGGCCGTGGATGCCGGTGAGGACATCTCGCCGCGGGCCCTGGTCGCCGAGCTGGGCTTGGCGGCCGCCGAGCTGCGCACGGCGCCGGCGGTGCTGGCCCTGTATCCGCAGAGCCGGGAGGATCTGCACGCCGCCACGAGCCTGGGACAGCGCCGTCGGCCCCATCGTGTGCACGCCGTCCTCGCGCAGGCCGATGCGTTGCGCAGTGGGTTCGCTTCGCTTGCGTCCGGTGCGGCGGGGCGGCGCGCGTCGGCCACATCCGCTCCGCACGATTCAGTGGCCGGGTAGCTCGGCTCCACCCCACCCCCCCCTGTCGACCGGCCGGGGGGCTCAAGGGGTCCAGCTGGGTCATCGCCCGCTCGGAGGGCGATGAGTTTTGACCGGATCCGCCGCAGATTCCGGCTATACGAACCCTTCAGCCCCTTCCGTCACCGTGACGGAAGGGGCTGAAGGGTCAGGCGGGGCCTTGGTGGTCGGCTCCGGCCGCGGGATACGGTCAGCTCGCCGGTGGTCCCGGGGCGGCGCCGGCGAGGAGCGGAATGAGCCGCTGCACGCCGTCGGCGCCGAGGTAGGTGTGGAGCGCTTCGACGAGCAGCTCCGGCTTGGTCGGGAATTCGTTCAGCGCCGTCGCCAGGACCCGGGAGCGGGCCGGCGGACGCGTCGCGTCCGACTTGTTGCCCGGTTGCGGTTTCTCCTGCTTCTCCTGAGCGATGCGCCAGCGGGTGACCTGCTGCTCGAGCGGCACCCGGGCGAGTGCGCGGGCCTCCCGGATCGCGAGTTCGCCGCGACGCAGGGCGGTCTGCAATTCGGGGGCAAGCGCCAGCAGCGAGCGGCGCTGCGAGACCCAGCCTTCGGTCTTATGGAGCCGTTTGGCCGCTTCATCGGCGCGGCCGCACTCCGCGACCAACGCCTGCACGGCTTTGGCTTCTTCGATGACGTCGAAGTCTTGGCGGTCGACGTTTTCGCTGATGGCCGCAGAAATCAGGGTGACGCGGTCACGGGCGACCTCGTCGTTGACCACAATGGCCAGATCGGTGCGTCCATATTTGTGTGCGGCGGCGAGGCGTCGGCAGCCGTTGATGACGACGTAACGCGCCGAGATGTCGTCGTCGGGGTACAACTTGCGGTAGGCCGATTTGGTGACGACCAGGGCGGGCTGCAGCTGCATGTCGGCGATGGAGGCGAGGTTGTCCAGATCGCCGACGTCGTCTCGGGGGTTACGTGGGTTCGCGACCAAGTCGCTGAGCGGCGCGGTGTGACTGGTCATCGCCGCGGCCGGTGCCGGGGCGTCGACGGGCGAGTTCTCCCCTACCGCGCCGGCAAGCTCAGCGAGGCTGGTCCGTTGTCCGCGGGCCATCAGGCCGCGACCCCGGCGGTGAGTTCAAGGGCGAGCTTGTAGAAGTCTTCGCGGGCTTGCAGGGCGACGCGATTGAGCGGGTATTCGGTGACCACGAGTCCGTCCGCGCTGGCGCGGGCGTGCAGCTTGTAGTGCCGGATGACGGTGTTGGCCAGCGGCCAGCCGTTGAGTTTGACGAATTCTTGGGTCTGCTCGAGGTCTTTTTTGCCGTCCCGGCTGTCCCAGTTGTTGATGACGACGGTGTGGCGGATGCCGCGGGGTCGCAGCACTTTGTTGATGGTGCGGGCGGTGGGGTCGAAGCTCAGCGGCTCGGTCTCCATCGGCACGATGACTTGGTCTGCCATGTCGAGCACGGCGCGCAGGACGTCGGCGGCCGGACCTTGACCGAGCGGGTCGCCGCTCTCGTCGCCGTCTCCCCCGTCCAGGTCGATCCAGCCCGGCGTGTCGATGAACACGTGTTTGATGCCGGGCAGGTTCTTGAGGTTTTTCAGCCCGGCCACGTCGTTGTGCGCTTGGGCGATGTGGAAGGGCAGATCGTTGATTCGCGAGGCCCACCACACCGCCGAGCCCTGCGGGTCGACCGACAGCGCCAGCACTGGAGAGCTGGCTTCTGGATCATCGTTTTTGTTGAGAACGTCGGCGGTAACTGCGGCCAGATTGACCGAGATGGTGCTCTTGCCGACTCCGCCCTTCTGATTGAGGACGACATGAATAGCCATTGAATGGCCTTTCCGTGTGCTTCCCCCGGCTGGTGCGCGAGGTACTTCGGATGCTGGCGGCACATAGATTATCGGAGCCTGGGGCGAATCGCCGCCTGCGACACGCGTGGTGAGGGCAGCGACGCGTCACAGTGGGTAGCAAATCTCGAAGGTGGCGCACGGGACGTCTAATTGGGTAGCGAACTGGGATTTCAGGGCTTGCCAGCGCCGATTCCGCTTTACCGCGGTAAAGCGGCTAACTTCGTAACGCTCGCGCGCGCCACCGCGCTGCGGTCGCGACGTACGGTTGAGTGGTCTGCCGCGCGGTCCGTTGGTGCAGAATCCCGGTCCCTGCTAGCCGCGGCGGACCGGCCGTCCCGCACGAACGTCGCGACCGCCGGCGCCCGACCGGATGCGCGGCCCTACGGCCACCGGCGCCGGGGCGCGGGGCCGGTAGCCCGACACCTCGACGTGTCGTCACACCCCTCAGCAGCGCTGAATCCCAGCGCGTCCCTGCCGGCCGTCGCGATCAGACGCCACCAAACTCGTCCCCCACTCCCCTCTGCGCGACGCTGCGGACCGCGAGGAGTCGTCGCGATGCCATAGGGGTCGTGTGGGCCGGTGCTGCGGCGGCGCCGACGCAGTACATCTGATTGGCGTTGGTGAGCGACGGGGCAGAATCCTGGCGGGTCAACCACCGCCGGGGCGCGCAGTGCGCCCCTCCCCCATCCCGGCCGCCCCCGCGTCCTGGGAGTGCGCAGACACCGCGGCGCGACACGATCACCGCATCACGCCATCACTGGGTGACGGCATCACAGCGGCATTGCACACCCCACCTCCTGCGGTCGTCATCACCCAGCGGTGCGGTCACACCGACACTCTGACATCGGGACACCGGATCGCCGCATCACCCGGCGACCGCATCACGGTGGCACCCTGGCACCACATCATTCGGTCACTACGTCCTTGGATCACCAGGTCGCTGCGTGACGACGTGACCGAGTGATGACATGACTCCGTGACTGTGTGATGGCAGCACGTCATCACACGGAGACGAGAACACCGCGGCACGGGGCGATGCTGCGACAGGATGACGGCGACACGGTGTGTGGGGGTGATGCGGTGTCGGCATCACCCCCACACGCTGTGCCCGCGTCACACTGTTGCGGTGCCACCCCATCACGAAGTGATACCGACACTCGGTGACGTGGTGTTGCAGTGGCGGCATCACCTGGTGCCGCAGTCACCTGAACACGTGGTGTCGTGGTCGCATCATCACCACATCACGACGTGACAGGGTGACCCTGTCACTTGGCGTTCGAATCATCACGTGACGTTGCGTTTCGGTGACCCCGGCACCCGGTGCCACCGTGATGGAGCGACTCCGGCACCGCATCATTGGGTGTCGGCATCACCTGCGCACTCGATGATGTGATCACGGTGTGCGGCGGTGACGGAGACACCAGGCGATCGGGTGTTGCAAACACTGCGACACGGAGCGATCACGAGATGGCATCACTGCGCGACATCGTCGCGTCATCACGAAAACACGTGGGAACGCGGTGCTCTAATCACAGGTAACAAAGTGAAAGGAGGGATAGAAGTGAAAGCTGAAGTGATCGCGGTCGCCAACCACAAGGGTGGCGTCGGCAAATCCTTCTCCGCGGTGAACCTCGCGGCCGGCCTCGCGCTGGGGGAGTGGCGCACCCTGTTGGTCGACTGCGACCCGCAGGCGAATTCCACGTCGATGTTCGATCCAGACGATGACGTCGAGTTCGACATCTACGACCTCATCACCGGCCACACACCCCTGGAGCAGGTGATCCGGCCGACGCGTATCCCTGGGCTGGATCTGGTGCCCTCGACCCTGGCCGTGGCGAAACTCGATCAGGAGCTGGTAACGATGCATCGCCGCGAGGATCGTCTCGCCCAGGCGCTGGCACCGATTTACCCGCACTACGACGCGGTCGTTCTCGACCTGTCGCCGAATCTGGGCCAGCTGGTGATCACGGCGCTCAATGCGGCGGACTTCATGATCGTGCCGACGGATGCGAGCAAGTGGGGTCGGCGTGGGGTGAACATGTTCCTGGAGTGGTCGACCACCTTGCGCGAGCATCGCGTGCTCTCTGCGGAGCTGCTCGGCGTATTGCTCACCAAGTACGAGCCGCAGACGCTGATCGGACGCGAGACGCTCAACAAACTCCGCGCCGACGGCCTACCGCTGTTCAACACGACGATCCCGAAGCGCACCGCCGCCGAACGGATGGTCAACGACCAGGTCGTCCTCGGTGATGAGGATGCCGACCCGGATCTGTCCAAGGCGTACGCCAGTTTCACCGTGGAAGTGATGACCCTTGTCGACACAGCGCGACGGAATCGAGGAAAGCACCATGCCTAAAAAAGACACCGCCAGTGCCGTTCTCGGCATGCTGTCGACCGCTGGGTCACAGACCCGACCGGTGGGGGAGCCGTCCGCACCGGTGGCGCCGCAGCCGCCCCGGCCGACGGCGCCCGTTCCGCCGACGCCGACGCTCACGGCCGAGACACCCGAACCGGTCCGCGCTTCGGTGAGCACGTTGCCAGCGCCCCGACCCGAGGCAGAGGAGAAGGCGGCGCCGCGCACCCAGCGTCTGCGGCCCGAGACCGCGCAGGCCCTTCGGTCGGCGTGGCTGCACGCCAAACGCGATGACGTGCTGCTGTCCTCGCAAGACTTTGCCTCCAACCTCATCGAAGAGGCGCTGGCCAGCCGCCACCGCCGGGAACAGCGCTCGGCCAGTGCCCGCTGAGACTCTGGTCGGCTAACATCGTTGCGGGCCACCGCGCTGGCCTGAGCAGGACTGATAGACAAATGTCCTGGGACTATCCGCTTTACCGCGGTAAAGCGGCAAACAAACCCTCAGTGGATCGATTGTGGGCGGGCGCGGTGACTTCACGGAGCTGCCCTTCAACACCGAACAGCACCCAGCGACGCTGACGCCACAGGAAGGCCGTCGCGGGAGCCCGCTCAGCACTAGTGACGAGGTACCCCGCGGTGTGCACTGCGTCCGCATCGGGTAGTTCGGTGATGGCGGTAGCGCACGCTGCGCACGCCGCGAAGGCACCCGCTGCCGACATCGCCGCACACCCGGGGACGCCAGAGACTCGGCTCACCAGACCCGTGGCCGTCAGCCGGCAACGCGGGCCCATGATCTCGCAGCAGCCACTGGACCGCGCCGTGACCGCAGCGGCCACCGACAGTGGGGGAGTACCCGCCGGTGCCGGCCGGCACCGGCCCGGACCGCGGTGGTCGGCTCGGGCCGGTGCCGTGGTCTCATCAGCGAGCGCAGCGAGGTGGGCCGCCTGCGCCGGGTGGGACCCGTCCAGCCACACACCGGCCCACATGCCCCACGCGGCCTGCGCGCGCAGCGCCTCCTGCGCGCACCACCGGCGGGCAGGGCATTGCAGGCAGCCAATCAGCGCGTAGGTGCGCTGATTCTCGTCGAACCAGCGGTCCGGATCTGCGGCGCACGGGAGCCGGGTGCTGGCGGTCACCGGGCGCCGCCCAACTCGCGGCGCCGCACCCGGTTCGCGATTGCGGCCGCGGCGGCGATCGCCGCCGCCCGCCCGGCACCGGTGAGCGCG
>JAHFVC010000089.1 GCA_023264765.1 Mycobacterium sp.
TACGGCTGGTCGCTGTTGCTGGTGGTGGTGTTCTGCGTGTTGTACTACCGCTACCTGGATGCCAAAGCCGAAGACCGGCTGGATTCCGGTATCGATCCGCCCTGGATGACGGAGTCCCGTCCGCGCGCTAGCGTGGCGTCATGACCGAGTCTCCGCGGATTGAACTCACCGATGACCAGTGGCGCGAGAAGCTGACCGCGGCCGAATACGCGGTGCTGCGGCGCGCGGGTACCGAGCGTCCGTTCACCGGCGAATACACCGACACCAAGACCCCCGGCGTGTACGAGTGCCGGGCGTGCCGGGCCGAATTGTTCCGAAGCACCGAGAAGTTCGAATCCCATTGCGGCTGGCCGTCTTTCTTCGACCCCAAGGATTCCGACGCCGTCGTCCTGCGCCGCGACGACACACTGGGGATGACGCGGGTGGAGGTGGTGTGCGCCAACTGCCACAGCCACCTCGGACACGTCTTCGAGGGCGAGGGCTATCCCACCCCGACCGATCAGCGCTACTGCATCAACTCGATATCGCTACGCCTCGTGCCTGCCGGCGCGAAATGAGCAGCTCCAGCATGGCCGCGGCGGTCAGCGGCTCGTTGTAGTAGTACCCCTGCACGTAGCGGCAGCCGTAATCACGCAGCAGCGCAACGGTTTCAGCGTTCTCCACACCCTCGGCGACCGTCGTGAGCCCGAGTTCGTGCGCCAGGGCGATGACCGCCCGTACGATCACCCCGGCCCGATCGTCACCGCGCACCGCGCTGACGAAGTCGCGGTCCAGTTTGATCTCGTCGACCGCCAGGTCACGCACATAGGACAGCGTCGAGTATCCGCTGCCGAAGTCATCGATGGCGACGCGTACCCCATGCCGGCGGAGCCTCTCGATCACCGTCCTGGTCCGCTCGACGTTGTCCATGAACAAATCTTCGGTGACCTCGACCGTGAGCGTCTCGCACGCTAGGCCGCGCTCCCCCAGCGCCCAGACGACGCGGTCGGGCAAGGTCAGGTCGGCAAGCGACGGAGCGAACAAGTTGACCGCGACGGGGACCATGAAGCCGTGATCGCGCCACAGCGCCGCCTGATCCAACGCGTGGGTGACCACCAGTTCGGTCACCGATGGCATCAGGCCGTGCTCGCGGACCAGGTCCAGGAACTCGTCCGGACCGAGCAGTCCGCGCTTGGGGTGCGGCCAGCGCACCAGGGCCTCGACACCGACGATGGATTCGTCGCGCAGATCGAACTTCGGCTGATACAGCAAGGTGAGGTCGTCGTTGTCGATCGCCGACCGGAGCTCGCCGAGCATCTGGAGGGTCGCGGCGCCGCTCGCGGTCACGCGGTTCTCCAGATCTGCGGCGGCCCGCTGCATCTCCGGCGAGAACACCCGCACCCCACGCACCCGAGCCCGCTTGGCTGAGTACATCGCCACATCGGCGCGCTCCATCAGCGATTCGGCGGACGACTCCGGGTCGTCGGCGGCCGCGATCGCCAGACCGGCGCTGGGCCGCAGTGGCAGGTCGTGCCCGTCGACGGTGAAGGGTTCGTCGAAGGCGGCCGTGATGCGCCGCGCCACCTCCAGGGACTGGTCGGCGTCGCCCTCGAGCAGCACGGCGAATTCGTCACCGCCCAGCCGGGCGACCGTATCGCCGCTACGGGCGGCACCCAGGATGCGTTCGGCGGCCCGGGTCAGCAGGATGTCCCCGGCGGGGTGGCCCAGCCCGTCGTTGACGAGTTTGAAATCGTCGAGGTCCAGCGACAGCACCGCCACCGATTGTTTGTCCCGCCGGTGCAGGAGCACCGCATGGCTCAACCGGTCCTGGAACAACGCCCGGTTGGCCAGACCGGTCAGCGAATCCTGCATCGCCTGGGCCTCGACCGCCGACAGCAACCGGCGGTTCTCCCGCACCACGATGCCCTGGCGGAAGATCACCGCCGAGACGAGCACCACGAACGCGGCCAGCACGGGAGGGAGGTCCGGCACCCAGGCCAGGTTGCCCATCGTCGTTGCGATCGCCAACGTCAACGGTACGTAGGGCATCCACAGCGCGATGTTCGACGGCACCCCGCTCCCGTCGACGCTGCCGTGGGGCACACGCGCGCCCCTGATCGCCCCGAGACCGATCAGGAGCAGTCCGAACGCCCAACCGAGATCGACGACGCTGACCGTCCGGTAGTCGTTGTGCGATGTCAGGTACGCCCACCCGGAGTCGGCCGCATAGATCAGCCCGATACCGGCGGCCACCAGTACCAGCGGAACGCGGCTACCTGGACGGGCCCGGGCGAGCACCATCAACGCGACCGTGACCACCACCAGATCGGACAGCGGGTAGGCCAGTGACAACCCGACGTCGAAGGCGCTCGCCCGGCCGGTCGCGAACATGTCGCGCACCACGGAGAACCACGACATGACGAAGAGCGACGACGCGACGATCACCCCGTCGAGCACCAGTCGCGTGGTCGTGTAGCTCGACGATCCGACAGGCAGGATCAGCAGGCCGATACACATGAAGACCGGCAACAGCAGGTAGCCGGCATCCGCAATGGACGGATACGGGGAGGTGTGCAGCCACCACTCGTAGTAGGCCCACGCCGCCGTCCCGGCCGTCCAGCCCGCCAGACCGATGGCCATGCACACCCACGCCGCCCTTTGCCGGGCCCGCGATTGCCAGGCGGCATACCCGGCACAGGATGTGGCGAACGCAGCAAGCACCACGAATCCGAGATCATCGACGGCCAGGATGACGTCGGGCCCGCCCCAGCCCGCAATCAGCCAGCAGGTCATCGCGACGGTGATGGCCGTCGCCGCACCCGCGACCCATGCGAACCGTGGCATGGGTCGCTACGCTAGCAAACTTTGCCCCGCCGACCTACCTGGAAAGATTCGTTGCTAGGGCAATCGGGTCAGCAGATCCCCGACTGCCACCCGGGGGCCGGTGAAGAACGGGGTCTCCTCCCGGACGTGGCGGCGGGCATCGGTGTAGCGCAGCTTCCACATCAGTTCCACGATGCGACCCAGGTCCGGACCCTCGAAGGCCAGGATCCACTCGTAATCGCCGAGCGCGAAGGCGGGCACGGTGTTTGCCCGCACATCCGGGTATTCGCGGCCCGCCATGCCGTGCTCGACAAGCATCTTGCGGCGCTCGTCGTCGGGCAGCAGGTACCACTCCAGGGATCGCACGAACGGATAGACGCACACGTAGTCGCCCGGATCCTCACCGGCGATGAAGGCCGGGACGTGGCTCTTGTTGAACTCGGCCGGGCGGTGCAGCGCGACCACGCTCCACACCGGATCGCTGATCTTGCCCAGCGTGGTGCGCCGGAACGCGCTGTAGGTGGCCTGCAGGTCCTCCACACGCTCGGCATGGGTCCAGATCATGAAGTCGGCGTCGGCCCGGAAGCCCGCGACGTCATACACGCCACGCACCACGACACCCCGCTCCTCCTGCTGCTTGAGGAAGGTCGCGGTCTCGTCCGCCACGGCCGCACGACTGTCACCGTCGTCGCCCAGCACCTCGGGCTGCACGGCGAACACCGAGAGCATCATGTACCGGGTCATCGAGTTGAGCGCGTCGTAATCGAGCTTGGCCATAGCGCTATCGTGCCACGCCCGGGCCCGCCAGTTTCCCGGCCGCCCGGCTCGCGGCCGCCACGCATGCGGGCACCCCGATACCGTCGAGGTACGCGCCCGCGACCGCCAGCGTCGGGGGCAGCCCGGCGCGCACCTCGGCCACCAGATCGGCGTGCCCAGGTCCGTATTGCGGCATCGCGTCGATCCACCGCTGAACCCGGCAGTCGACCGGCTCGGTCACGACGCCGAACAGCCGGTCCAAGTCCTCCAGCGACCAGTTGAGCAGGCGGTCGTCGCCGACGCTGCGAGCCAGCTGATCGCCGTAGCGACCGAACGACAGCCGCACCAGTTCGACGTTTCCGCGCCGGCCCCATTTCTTCGACGTGAGCGTGATCGCCTTGGCGTGCAACGCTTCTCCACCGGCGACGAGCACCCCGGACTGGGCAGGCAGCGGCGTACCACCGGGCAGCGCCAGGGCGACGACGGCCGAGGAGGCCACGGCCACGCGCTGCGCGGCCGCCGCACTACGCGGCGCTGCGTGCTCGATCAGCCGGCTCAGTCGCGGCGCGGGCACGGCCAGCACCACCGCCTCGGCACTCCAGTGCCCGCCCTCGTCATCGACCAGATCCCAGCCGCGCGCCGAGCGCAGCACCCGCTCGACGCCGACCTGCACCCACCGCACGTCCGCGCGGCGGGCGAGCTCGTCGATGACCACGCCGTAACCGCCGGCGATCGCGCCGAACAACGCACCATCGCGGGGTGGCGGTAGCGCGTCGCGCACCGCGTCGCTCAGACTACGGGCGCCGCGGTCCAGTGCGGCGCCCAACGTGGGTACCGCCGACCGGATCCCGATGGTCGCCGCGGAACCGGCGTAGACGCCGGCCAGCAGCGGCTCGACCGAACGGGTCACCACTTGCTCGCCGAACCGATCCCCGATCAGCTCGGCGACCGACGGGTCCGCGCCTGCGCGCCAGCGCAGCGGGCGCCCGGGTTCGGCCGCGATCCGGGCCAGCGTCGCGTCGTCGACCAGACCCGCCACCGACGAGGCCTGCGCCGGGATGCCCTGCAACGTGCCGGCCGGAACCGGGTGCAGCCGGCCCTGACTGAACAGCAGGGGCCGAGCTCCGGTGCTTGCGATCTGCCTGTTGGCCAGACCGAGTTCGGCCAACAGCGCGGGCATCTCCGGTCTGCGGGCGATGAACGCCTCGGCGCCCAGATCCACCGGCACCCCGCCGACCTGCTCGGTACGCAGTACCCCGCCGAGCCGGTCGGCCGGGTCGAACAGGGTGATCGAGGCGTCCGGGCCCGCCGCAACACGCAGCCGGTAGGCGGCTGTCAAACCCGAGATGCCGCCCCCGACAACGCAGTACGCCGATCTCACAATGAATGCACCAGCTCCACCAGGTCGGTGACCACACCGGGGTCGGTGGCGGGCAGTACACCGTGACCGAGGTTGAAGATATGGCCACCGGCACCCGCGGCGATGGCCGCGCGGCCGTCCTCGACGACGGCGCGCGCCGCGCGCTCGACCACCGGCCACCCCGCCAGCAGCACGACGGGGTCCAGGTTGCCCTGCAGCACGGTGCCCGGCCGCACCCGGGTGGCGGCGGCGGCCAGTGATGTGCGCCAGTCCACGCCCACCACACCGGCCCCGGCCTCGCCCATGGCGCCGAGCAGTTCGGCCGTACCGACCCCGAAGTGCGTCATGGGCACGCCTTCGCTCTTGAGCGCGTCGAACACCCGGGAGCTGTGTGGGAGCACCGACGCCCGGTAGTCGGCCAGCGACAGGGTGCCCGCCCAGGAGTCGAACACCTGGATCGCGTCGACCCCGGCGGCGAGCTGCTCCCGCAGGAAGGCGATCGTCAGGTCGGTCAGCGCGGTCATCAGCGCATTCCAGGTGTCCGGTTCGCCGAGCATCATGGCCTTGGTCTTCTCGTGGTTACGGCTGGGGCCGCCCTCCACCAGATAGGACGCCAGGGTGAACGGCGCGCCGGCGAAACCGATCAACGGCACGTCGCCCAACTCGGAGACCAACAGCTTGACCGCGGCCGAGACGGGTGCCACCTGAGGGGGCTCAAGTGGTTTGAGGGCGTCGACGTCGGCGCGCGTGCGGATGGGATGGTCGATCACCGGGCCGACGTCGGGCACGATGTCCAGCCCGACGCCCGCGGCGCGCAGCGGCACCACGATGTCGGAGAACAGGATGGCCGCGTCGATACTGTGCCTGCGCACCGGCTGCATGGTGATCTCGCAGACCAGCTCCGGATCGAAGCAGGCGTCCAGCATCTTGTGGTTGGCGCGCAGCTCCCGGTACTCCGGCAGCGAACGGCCCGCCTGGCGCATGAACCACACGGGTATGCGCGAGGGCGTGCGCCCGTTGGCGGCGGCGAGAAAGGGCGACTCGGGCAGGTCACGGCGGGTATTCATCGGCTCCCATGTTGCCACGGGCCACAAATCCGGCGCGCCTGCGCACCCCTTGGCCAGGTTGGGTCTAGCGTCAATTGCCGTGACATCCGCCGAACCGGCCCAGTTCCGCACCGCGGTCGCGGCGATGAACGCCGCGACGGTGCGGCCGGAGATCGAGCTGGGCCCGATCAGGCCCCCGCAGCGACTGGCCCCGTTCAGCTACGCGCTGGGCGCCGAGGTCCGCCACCCCGAGACGGCGATCGTCCCCGAGCGCTCCGAAGGGGACGCGTTCGGCCGGTTGATCCTGCTGCACGATCCCGAGGGCGCCGAGGCCTGGGACGGGACCATGCGACTGGTCGCCTACATCCAGGCCGACCTGGATTCCACCGAAGCCGTCGATCCGCTGTTGCCCGAGGTGGCGTGGAGTTGGCTGGTCGATGCGCTGGGATCGCACGCCGAAGCCGTCACCGCCCTGGGCGGCACCGTCACCGCCACGACGTCGGTGCGCTACGGCGACATCTCCGGCCCGCCGCGCGCCCATCAACTGGAACTGCGCGCGTCGTGGACCGCCACCAATCTCGAGCTCGGTCCCCACGTCCAGGCCTTCTGCGAGGTCCTCGAGCATGCGGCCGGCCTTCCGCCGGCGGGAGTCACCACCTTGGGCTCCCGTACCCGCGCCTGATGACCGAACCAGCACCGGAGCCCGAGGCCGACGAGCCCGAAGCCACGCCCCTGCTCGCGCCCGCCGAGGGCGTCCCGCCGCTGGCCATCTATCCCAGCGATATCGCCCGCGCCGCCGAACAG
The DNA here is from genome assembly GCA_023264765.1 of Mycobacterium sp. Taxonomy (GTDB): domain Bacteria; phylum Actinomycetota; class Actinomycetes; order Mycobacteriales; family Mycobacteriaceae; genus Mycobacterium. The sequence goes on from JAHFVC010000089.1 coordinate 6,769, forward strand.
TTGGCCGGGGGCACCGGCCCGTTCGCCATCGACGCGGAGCGGGCGTCGGGTTTCCGCTACTCCAACCGGGCCTATCTGGTGCAGATCCGGCGCACCGGGGCGGGCACCGTACTGATCGACCCCGTCAACCACGGCGGGGATCCGTTGCAGGTGATGGCGCCGGTGGCTCGGGTGCTGGGCTCCGACGAATGGATCCTGCACGCCGCCGACCAGGACTTGCCGTGCCTGGCCGAGCTCGGGATGGTGCCGCCGCGCCTGTACGACACCGAGTTGGGTGGTCGCCTGGCCGGATTCGAACGGGTGAACCTCGCCGAGGAGGTTCGCCGGCTGCTGGGACTGGGTTTGGTGAAGGGCCACGGCGCGGCCGACTGGTCCAAACGACCGCTACCCGCAGAATGGCTGAACTACGCCGCGCTGGACGTCGAGGTGTTGGTGGAGCTGCGCGCAGCGGTGGCGGCGGTACTCGAGGAGCAGGGCAAATCGGAGTGGGCCGCACAGGAATTCGAGTATCTGCGCACCGTCGAAGCGACTCCCACCCGACGTGACCGGTGGCGTCGTACGTCCGGCATCCACAAGGTACGCAATCCACGTGCGCTGGCCGCGGTGCGGGAGTTGTGGACCACCCGTGATCAGATCGCCTCCCGCCGCGATATCGCACCCGGCCGGATCCTGCCCGACTCGGCGATCGTCAGTGCCGCCACCGCGGATCCCGACACCATCGAAAAGCTCACGGCGCTACCGATTTTCGGCGGAAGCCGGCAACGTCGCAGCGCCCAGGTCTGGCTGGACGCACTGGCCAGGGCACGCCAGGATCCCGACCCGCCGACGGGTACCGAACCGGTCAACGGGCCGCCTCCGACGTCGCGCTGGTCCAAGCGCAAGCCGGAGGCCGCCGAACGACTGGAGAGAGCGCGCGCCGGACTTGCCGAACTGTCGCAACGGGTTTCGGTTCCTGCCGAGAATCTGCTGACCCCGGACACGCTGCGCAGGCTGTGTTGGGATTGGCAGCCCGCGCCCGACATCGGCGCCGCCGTCGACGAGTTCCTGGCGCAGGCCGGCGCACGGCCCTGGCAGCGCGAGTTGACCGGCCCGGTGCTGACCGCCGCCCTAACCCCCGACGTGAGCTAGAAACGCAGCCAGTACCGCCGCGGGCGCCTCGATCTGTGGCCAGTGCGCGATGTCGTCATCGAGCAGGTGCACGTCCGGGTTCGGGATGATCTCCGAATAGCGTTGCGCCATATGGCGTCCCGAGTTCGGGTCGGCTGGACCATCGATGAAGCGCATGGACACCGCCGTCTCCCTCATTGCCCGCACCCACCGGTTTCGGTGCACGTACCGATCGTTGACGAACCGGCCGAGTTTATGGGTGATCCGCTTGCCGCCGTTATAGTCCAGGATCTCGTGGAACTGGTCCATCATCTTCGGCGTCGGCTTGGTGTGCACGCCGAACATCTCGTTGATGGCGGGGTCGAACAACCGCCGGGACAGTGGGCCACCCTGCAAGGGACTGATGAGGTCGCCCAACGGGGTTCGCGACAGCAGCTTCTGCACCAGTCGTGGCTCGTAGGCCTCGACGAACAGCCCCCCGTTGAGCCAGGTGATCGAGTTGATGCGTAACGAACCGTAGACCTGATCGCCGCGCTCGTGCCGGGCCAGTAGCTCCTGGCCGACGGACACGCCGAGGTCGTGGGCCAGGATGTGCGCGGACTCGATACCCAGATGCACTAGCAACGCTTCGTGCATATCGGCGTGGTCGATCACCGAATAGCCATAGCGCACCGGCTTTTCGGAGAAGCCCATGCCGATCATGTCGGGTGCGATCACCGTGAACCGGGCGGTCAGCTCCGGCCAGATCAGGGCCCAGTCCCACGAGTTGAACGGATACCCGTGGATCAGCAGCAGATTCGGCCCGGTGCCCTCATGCCGGTAGAAGATCTCGAAGCCGAGGTAGTCGAACGACTTACCCGCGGCTTTCCACTGCGCAAGCTCGGCGTCCATGGGCCGAGCCTAACTGGGTTCTAAATTAGAATGCAAGGGTTTATGCTCACCGCATGCGCTTCGACGCCCTACACGAGGAGCCGTGCTCGATCCTGCGACCGCTGGCTCTGCTCGGGGACCGCTGGACGTTGGTGCTGCTGCGCCAGGCATTCGCGGGCATCCGCCGCTTCGAGGATTTCCAATCCAGCCTGGGCATCAGCCGCTCGATGCTGGCGGAACGGCTGACGCGCCTGGTGGGCGCGGACATCTTGACCCGAACGGCCTATCGCGATGCGCGCCGGACCCGCTACGAGTACCGGCTGACCGAAAAAGGCATGGACCTGTATCCGGTGCTCATGGCGTTACGGACTTGGGGCGATAAGTATCTGGCGCCAGAGGGACCGTTCATCCACTACCGGCACAAGGCCTGCGGGGGCGACACGGAGGTACGGTTGTACTGCGACACATGCGGCGAGGAGATCACCGCACGAGACGTCGCGCCCGAGCCAGGCCCAGGGTTCAGTCGATCTGCTGGCTGACGTGATCGCCCACCGGGCTGCCCAGCGCCGCCACCCAACCGGTGATCTGGCGGGCCAGGTGCTGATCGGTGAGCCCGATCTCGGTGAGGATCTCCGAGCGCGACGCGTGCTCCAGGAATTCCTGCGGCACGCCGACGTCGCGGCAGGGGACGTCGATCTCGTTGCGGCGCAACGCCGCCGAGATCAGCGAACCGCTTCCGCCGTTGACTCCGTTGTCCTCAAGAGTGACCACGAGCTTGTGCGCGGACGCCATCGCGTGCAGCGGCCGGGGCACCGGGATGACCCAGCGCGGATCGACGACCGTCACACCGATGCCTTGCTGCTGCAGGCGTTCGGCGACGGCCAGGCCCATGACGGCGAACGATCCGACGGCCACGAGCAGCACGTCGGCCGACAGACCGTCGGCGGGCACCGCCAGCACGTCCACTCCGTCGCGTCGCTCGACTGCCGGAATGTCTTCGCCCACTGCACCTTTGGGGAAGCGAATGGCGGTAGGGCCATCCTTGACGTCGAGGGCCTCGCCGAGTTCCTCACGCAGCCGGGCCGCGTCCCGCGGGGCAGCGACCCGGATACCGGGGACGATGCCCAGCATCGACAGATCCCACATGCCGTTGTGGCTGGCGCCGTCGTTGCCGGTGACACCGGCACGGTCCAGCACCATGGTGACCGGCAGTTTGTGCAGCGCGACATCCATCATCAACTGGTCAAACGCGCGGTTCAGGAAGGTCGAGTAGATGGCGACCACGGGATGCATGCCACCCATGGCCAGCCCGGCCGCCGACGTCATCGCGTGCTGCTCGGCGATACCCACGTCGAAGAATCGGTCGGGATGGTGTTGCCGGAAGGCGCTCAGGCCGGTCGGGCCGGGCATGGCCGCGGTGATCGCAACGATGTCGCGGCGCCGGGCGGCCTTTTTGATCAGTTCGTCGGAGAACACGGCCGTCCAACCCGGAGCGGCGACCGAGGTGGGCTGCCCGGTGTGCGGGTCGATGACGCCGGTGGCGTGCATCTGCTCGGCCTCGTCGTTCTCGGCGAACGAATAGCCGTTGCCCTTGCGGGTGACGACGTGCACCACAACCGGGGCGTTGAAGCCGCGGGCACTGCGCAACGCCGCCTCGACGGCGCGTTCGTCGTGCCCGTCGATGGGGCCGACGTACTTGAGGCCGAGGTCGGTGAACATGACCTGCGGGGACAGAGCGTCCTTGATACCGGCCTTCACACTGTGCATGCACTGATAGCAGAGCTCGCCGATCAGGGGCACTCCGCGCACGGTGTCGCGGCCCTTCTCCAGCAGCTTCTCGTAGCCCGGCTGCAACCGCAGGGTGGCCAGATGGTCGGCGAGGCCGCCGATGGTCGGGGCGTAACTGCGCCCGTTGTCGTTGACGACGATGACGATGGGCCGATTGGCGGCGGCGATGTTGTTCAGCGCCTCCCAGCACATGCCGCCGGTCAGCGCGCCGTCACCGACGACGGCGACGACGTGGCGGTTGCGGTGACCGGACAACTCGAAGGCCTTGGCCAGCCCGTCGGCGTAGGACAGTGCGGTGCTGGCGTGGCTGGACTCGACCCAGTCGTGCTCGCTCTCGGCGCGCGACGGGTAGCCCGACAGGCCACCCTTCATCCGCAGGTTCGCGAAGTCCGCGCAGCGGCCCGTCAGCATCTTGTGGACATAGGCCTGATGACCGGTGTCGAAGATGATGGGATCGTGCGGGGAGTCGAACACCCGGTGCAGCGCAAGGGTCAGTTCGACCACACCCAGGTTCGGGCCCAGATGACCGCCGGTTGCAGCAACCTTGTGAATCAGGAATTCACGGATTTCACCGGCCAGATCATTGAGCTGCGACTGGGAAAGGTGCTGCAGATCTGCGGGTCCGCGGATCTGTTCAAGCATCCCGTCAGTTTACGCACGCACCACGCGTCAGTCCCGTCGAGACTGATAGATGTCGGGCACGCCATCGTGGTCGTCGTCCGCGGTCTCGAGCGCATGGATGCGGCGATACGCGGCGTTGCGGCTGACGAGCACCACCGCGGCCAACGCTCCTGCCAGCACGGATCCGCACAACACCGCGATCTTCACATCGACGTCGGCAACGCTGCCATCCTCGAAGGCGAGCTCACCGATGAGCAAAGACACCGTGAACCCGATTCCGGCCAGAAGCGCCACGCCGAACACATCGCGCCAGGCCAGGTCGTCGTCGAGGCTGGCTTTGGTGAATCGGGCCAACATCCATGTGGTGCCGAACACACCGATCGGTTTGCCGATGACGAGCCCGGCCATGACGCCGATCGTGACCGGATGGGTGAGGGCGTCACCTAGACCGCTGACGCCGCCCACCGTGACACCCGCGGCGAAGAAAGCGAAGACCGGGACAGCGACACCGGCCGACAGCGGCCTGATCGCGTGTTCGACCTTCTCTGCCGCGGCGTGGCGCCCCAGCGCGGGCACGGTGAATCCGAGCAGCACACCGGCCACCGTCGCGTGCACGCCACTGGCGTGGACCAGCGCCCAGGCGGTGACGGCCAGCGGGACCAGCAGTACCGGATGCCTCAGGCCTTTCTGCACGGCGAGTCCGAAGAGCCCGATCGGGATCAGTGCGGCCAGCAACGGTCCTGGCGCGAGGTGATCGGTGTAGAAGGCGGCGATGACGGTGATCGCCAGGAGATCGTCGACCACGGCAAGAGTGAGCAGGAACGTCCGCAGCGCTGTCGGGAGATGAGTGCTCAGGACCGCGAGGACCGCCAACGCGAATGCGATGTCGGTGGCGATGGGTACGGCCCAGCCACCGAAGTTCTCGCGATGGCTCGAGTTGACGGCGATGAAGATGGCGGCCGGGACGATCATGCCTCCGACGGCCGCGGCGATCGGGAGCGCGGCGCGGGCGGGGTCGCGGAGGTCGCCCGCGACGAATTCCCGTTTGAGTTCGACACCGACGACGAAGAAGAAGATGGCCAGTAGCCCGTCGGCTGCCCACGCGCTGACGGACAGATTGAGGTGCAGCGGTTCTGGGCCCAGCACGAAGGCGGAGAGCTTCTCGTAGTTGTGCGCCCACGGCGAGTTGGCCCAGATGAGTGCGGCGCCGGCGGCGACGAGGAGCAGTACGCCGCCGACGGTTTCGCTGCGCAGGGTCTCGGTGAGGCGTTTGGCTTCCGGCCAGGAGCCACGGGTGAAGAGTCGGCGGGTGATCATGACCGCACCGTGATGTCGACGGCGAACCGGCGCGAGACCCGGTCGCCGTTGTCGCTCTGGACAAGCGTCAGATGCACTGTTCCCGGCCCGACGCCCTGCAGCCGGTCGGTATAGGTGCCGGGGGCGGGCTGGTACTTCGAACCGAGAGGTTTGAGGATGTCCCAGTCGAACGAACCGTCCTCACGCCACTGAGTCTTGGACTTCTCGTAGTCGTCGGCGAGCAGGATGTCCACGACGTCACCCACGTTGATCTCCACATGCCCGCCGTTGTCCGCGTCGGTGATCGTCACGTCGGGCGTGGGTGTGCAACCGGCGAGCAGCACGAGAGCCGGCATCAACAACAGTGCCCGTCTCATGGTGGTCAGCTTATGCAGAGTGGCCGTTCAGGAAAGCCCGTAGGGCAGGCAGCACGTCCGGGCACATGTTGCTCGCCGCCGACTGCACGATGACGCCGATCTCGTAGCCCCGATATCCGGCACCGGCGATGTTCCGTGCAGCAACTGCAAGCTCGGAACCGCTTCGCAGGATGCGGCAGGTCATCTTGCCGAGGTCGATCACGTCGGAGATCGAATCGTAGTAGACGCCTTCGTTGTCCAGGACGCTGACGTAGTCGTATTGGTCGGCGTGGGCGGGCGCGGCGAGAGCAAGTGCTGCGATGGGTGCAGCGAGGGCGAGGATGAGCTTCATGTCGGGCCTCCGGTGTCGGTGGGTGCCCGCGGTAGCGAGCCGCACAGAATGACAGAGGGCACCGACAGGTCGCGTTTCTCGACGTACGAGGCGACGTACAAAGATCTGCAGCACGTGGCCAATACAAAGGAGATCGAGACGGACGGCGTGCCGTTCGGATCCTCGCACACAAGTAGGTTCGCCGGATTCTGGTCGAAGAGTAGAAACTGATTGGCATCATCGAGCGGCCGTTCGCCGTGTTCGGTCCCGATGCCGGCGTGTCGACAACAATCGTGTTGGTAACCAGAGCCCACTCCCCCGAAGCACCGACAGGTGATCGGATTGTCTTCACGGGCGATATGAGTCGCGAACGCAGCGAGTGGGTGGCGCGGTCAGCGCTGCAGGACTCGCCTCTGGCGGGATCAGCAAGTCCACCCGCCCGGTCGTTGCCGCAGACCCCGACTCGCAAAGCGGCAAAGCAGCCAAAGCTCGCCAGTACGGCATCCCCGTCGTTAGCGAGGCTGCCTTCGAGAAAATGCTCGCCACGTTTATCGCATGCTGATAGACCTAACTCAAAGGTAGTAGACCGCAGCAATTTCGATTCGCCGCCCCGCCTGAACACAAGCAAGCCGATCTGCGCCACTTCGCCTACCGAGCCGCGCATGCGCCCACCGGCGCCATATACATTCACAGCGAGAAGCAACCATCACGCATGACGCCCGGGGGGACGGCATTGGTGACATTCAGCGAGCTCCGAGCCGCTCAGCCTGACCTGTGGCTCACTGCCGCAAACGACTTGCGAGATGCCGGCAAGCAATGCCAGCGGGTCGAGGACGATATCCACAAAAACGGCGTGCAGCCACTTCAAACAGACTGGCCAGACCACGTCGGCAAGCTCGCCTCTGACGTCTTGAAGAGGATTGCAAGCCGAGCCCAGGTCTCGTCGATCCTCGCGCGGGCCGGCGTGGAGCCAGTCGACGCACTGTCGCACGCCGTGACCATCGCCCAGAACGAGCTCGAGAACGGCGTTCGCTTTGCACAATCCAACGGGTTGGTGGTCGACCCACAGTCTGGAAGCGTCTCGCTTCCGCCAACAGTGCAGGGCCGCGACCCCATGGAACTGATGCTACTTGCCGGCCAAGCTCAGAACCTGATCGACGACGCTGTCGAAGCAGCGACTCAGGCCGACGGTATCTGTGCCGACGAGCTTCGCGCCATTGCGGCCCGCGAATCGGACCCGCAGACCACCGTCGACCAAGCCCAAGAGACCCAGGCCACGGCAGTCAAGAAATCCCTGGAAGAGATCCGCGACACCATTCCCGACGGGCTATCTCCCACCGAAGTCCAGCAATGGTGGAGCGGCCTGACACCGCGGGAGCAATTCGACCTCCAACGTGCTTGCCCTACCGAACTCATGGGCCTCGACGGCATTCCGGACAGCGCAAAGCAGCAGATCGATCGGCCTGAGCTTGGATACAGTTCAGCGGGCGCAGTGAACTACGCCAAGCAGAACGTCGACAATGCGAGTCTCGACTGGGATCCGGAAGACAACTGCACGAACTTTGTCTCGGACGTGCTGAAGTACGGCGGAGGCATGAAAACCAAGGACAGCGACACGTGGCCCGTCAACCATTGGGACCACGACGGCTGGAGCGACGGGGGTCTCGGCGGCAATGATGCCCTTCCACCTCAGGTCCCCGGCTACTCGCCCAGTTGGGGAGCGGCGCAGAACAATCACGACTTCTTCCTCAAGAACGGTGGATCGTTGGTAACCGACCCGAATCAGATTCGTCCAGGGGACATCGCGTATTGGCAGCGCGCGGAAACCGGCGAAGTGCACCACGCAGCGGTGGTCACCGGGGTCCTTCCTGACGGCGAAATTTTATACACACAGCACAGCGGGTCTGGTCTTGATTACCCACTGAACGGTCGCCTTCCCGATTTCGAGGTATCCGACGGTCCACAAAACATTCAGATAGTCCAACCCCGGGTTACCTGGTGAGAAGCCTACGTTGGAGTGTGATCCCGGGCTTTCTGATCGTCATCATCGCAGTCCTGCTGGCAATACGCATCGACATCGTGATGCACCGCTCGAAAGGGTGGCAAGGAGACGGCTGCATCATCGGCCCCTACGACCCAAGCGAACACACCTACTTATGGTTGATCACCATCGCCGCGGGTGCCACCCTCGCCGTCATCGCCATGATTGCGCTGATGGCCAAGACAAGTCGATTACGAGCCGCCGTGGCAGTTCTCTCGGTCCCAGTCTTGCTGCTTGCCACCGGATACCTGTCGTTCGCGTGGACAGGCGGCGAGATCTCCAACAAGCCGAACGCGATCACAGAATGCAGTTTCGGATGAGACAGGCGATCACAACATGACATCCACCGGCAGTGCCCCACACCAGCAATCACATTCCATAACAATGGTCCTCGGGGTGACCTGTCTTCTGACAATCCCCGTCCTGGCGTGGATAGCCTCATCCTTCTGGTGGCGACACTGGGGATTCAACACGGTGCTCTACGGATTGTTTTCCTTCGGTAGCCTCGCGCTGATCGCCTACCCCGTGATCTACGTCGGCGGACTTTACCTTTACGCACGAGAACTACGATTTCTCGTCGCTCAGGTGCCGGAGGCGAACCGCCTAATCCACCCGAAGCTGGTGTGGTTGATCGTCGCTGTCCCACTGAATTTCGTGGGTTCCATCTACGTGATCGCTAGGATCGGCCAGAGCCTCCGCGGTGACGGCCGCATCTCCGCCCTCGTCGCCCAACGTTGGTCTGCAATCGGTCTGAGTTGGGCGGCGTTGCAGATCATGGCGTTCTTTCCCAATGCGGTAGTAAGTTTGGTGGTCGTTCTGCTCGCGTACTTCGCCTGGGGGGCTCACTGGCTGGAATCGGCGCGACTGAGTGAACAGCTCGCAAGCCTGGCCGGAGTAGCACATGAGCGATGACGATCTCCACATCGAACCGGAAGCGGTCGCTGCGAGCGGCCAACGGTTGTCAGGCTTGGCCGCGGCGGCGAAGACCAGGAACGCCAGTTACTTCACGTCCCAAGCCCCTGCCGCGCAGGGCAATCCGGGTTTCGCTTCGGGATCGGCATTGAGCCTATTCGCAGACACCCTGCACAGACAGATGGATGCTTTTGTCGATGACCTCGCTCATAACTCCGAAGAGATCATCGCGTCGGCACAGGCCGTCAAGAAGGTTGACGACGATACAGCGGAAGGCTTCAACCGGGAGGTCGCTGCACTGAATGGTCTCTCACAGCAACCTAATTCGCAGCCAGGACCCTAAATCCGCGATCCTGCATCTCCGATCACGCCGGACTCATCCGCATCCGAATCCCGGTACGCATCCGCTGCCAGTCGCAATGCCATCGATTCGTCGTGCAATCCAGCAATGATCCTGCGAAATCCGTCTGTCCATGTTTGCCACGCGGATCCGCACGCGTCTGCTCCGGATCCTCGCCAGCCGGTGTCCATGAGTTCAGCAAGCAGGCCCGCCACCATCTGCTGCCGATCGATCAGAGCATCTGCGACCTCATCGGCGAATTCGGCGGCCTTCCCCAAAGCCTGTGCATCGACACGCAGGTGCTCTGTCATACGAACCTCGCCCGGTTAGCCTCGATCGTCGAGCGATAGTCCTGATTCGCCGCTGCCGACGCTGAGGCAAGTCGAGAAACCCCGTCGGCCAGCCGTTGGGCGCCCTCACGCCATTCGGCATGAGCCTCAGCGTGTTTCGCCGCAGCTTCGCCAGTCCAAGCCACATGCAAAGCTGCGACCTTGCCTTCCAGTTCCGCCAGGCGATCTACGATAGCTCGGTCAAAGGACTGGAGCTCTTCGATTGCGCTAGTCAGCCGTGCGAGATCGACCCTGACACTGCCGTCTGCCATTTCTATCCCCCGCCACCGTCCGCTCTGGATCAACCGTACTCGACGTCGGACGCCGTACAAACGACTCGTCCGTCCCCAATGAGAGTCGGCCCGGCTGCTCAAGCAGGGGACTAAACATGCAGGTAATTCGAGGACGCGTCCATCGTGGAACGTTCGATTCGCCTTGCCGGAGCCCCGACTTAGGCGCCCTTCGTGTCACCCACGGCGAATACAATCGCAAGTATGTTCGAACAGTCCAGCGACAGCGCCACCTCGGAGGCTGAGCTGCGCGACCGGATAACCGAGCTGGAACGGCAAAAGTCGGCAGCGGCAGCCGAGCAAGCCCGTCTGACCGTCGAATGGGAGAAGCTGCGCCGCACCGCGGAGGCCGCAGCTGGAGTGCCACTGGACACACGCGGTCGCGGCCTGTCCACCGAGGTGGGCTTGGCCCGCCGTGATTCGCCGAAGAAGGGATCCCAGCATCTCGGCTTCGCCAAGGCCCTCGTCCACGAAATGCCGCACACACTGGCACTTTTGGAAGCTGGGTTGCTCTCCGAATGGCGAGCTACGCTGATAGTCCGGGAATCGGCGTGTCTGACGGTCGAGGACCGTCGGCGACTGGACAAGGAACTCTGCGCCGACCCGAACACCATCGACGGACTCGGAGACGCCCGGATCGCCGCCGAGGCAAAGACGATCGCCTACCGGCTCAACCCGCAGGCCGTGGTCGACCACGCAGCCAAAGCGCCCGAGGAACGCTACGTCTCCGTCCGGCCCGCCCCGGATGCGATGGCGTATGTGACCGCGCTGGTACCGATGCCCCAAGGTGTCGCGGTATTCGCCACCCTCGACAGAGCCGCGAAAACCTGCGCCGACGACCGCAGCCGCGGGCAGGTCATGGCCGATACGTTCATCGAACGCCTCACCGGACGTCCCGCCGAAGTACCCGTACCCGTCACCGTGAACGTGGTGCTCCCGGATGACGCGCTACTCGCCGGCAGCAGCGAACCGGCCTCCGTCGAAGGCTACGGGCCGATTCCTGCCCAGAGCGCCCGAGATCTGATCACTGACGCACTCGATAAGGACGGCGAGATTGCCCTGCGCCGCCTCTACGCAAACCCCGCCAGCGGCGCGCTGGTCGCCATGGAATCGAAATCCCGCGCCTTTCCCAAAGGACTGGCACAGTTCATCCGGTTCCGCGACACCACCTGCCGCACCCCGTACTGCAACGCACCGATCCGGCACATCGACCACGCCTGCCCAGATCGCGAGGGTGGACCCACAGCCGCCGTCAACGGCCAAGGCCTGTGCGAACACTGCAACTACGCCAAAGAACAAGCCGGCTGGGCGGTCCGCGTCGTACCCGACGATTCCGGACGGCACACCACCGAATACACCACCCCCACCGGGGCGGTCTACCGATCGACCGCGCCACCCATCG
>JAHFVC010000384.1 GCA_023264765.1 Mycobacterium sp.
GCGCCCGCTGTCGGCACCTTCTTCGCCACCATCGGCGAGCACCTGGCCGGCGCCCCGGACATCAAGATGCTGGCACCCGTGGTCGCCGGCGACCCCACCAAGGGCAAGTTGCGGTAGAGCCGTGGGTTCCCTGACCGGCAAGGTCGCCTTCATCACCGGCGCCGCGCGCGGCCAGGGCCGCGCTCACGCGGTGAAACTGGCCTCCGAAGGCGCCGACATCATCGCCGTCGACCTGTGCGACCAGATCGCATCGGTGCCCTATCCCCTCGCCACGGCCGACGACATGGCGGCCACGGTCAAACTGGTGGAAGAAACCGGGGCACGCATCTTCGCCACCGAAGCCGATGTCCGCGATCGCGATTCACTCAAGACCGCGTTGCGGGCAGGCACCGAGGCCCTCGGCGACCGGCTCGACATCGTCATCGCCAACGCGGGTATCGCGCCGATGGCCGACGAGAACGCCTGGCAGGACGTGCTCGATGTGAACCTCACCGGCGTTTATCACACCGTCGACGTCGCGATGAAGCCGATGATCAAGTTCGGCAACGGCGGGGCCATCGTGCTGACCAGCTCCGTGGCCGGGCTGGTCGGTCTGGGCTCCCCGGTCGGCGGGTCGGTCGGGTATGCCGCCGCCAAGCACGGCATCGTCGGCTTGATGCGGGTGTATGCGAATTTCCTGGCGCAGTTCAACATCAGGGTGAACTCGGTGCATCCCGCCGGCGTGAACACGCCGATGATCGACAACGAGTTCACCCGGTCCTGGCTGGAGGGCATGGCCAAGGAGTCACTGCAGGGCCCGGACATGCGAAACGCGCTACCCGTACAGACGCTGGAACCCGAAGACATCGCCAATGCGGTGTACTGGTTGGTGTCGGATTCGGCGCGATACGTCACGGGGGTGGCGCTTCCGGTGGATGCGGGGTACGTCAACAAGCGGTAACCGGCTAGGGGGGCAGTTGATGGCAGGCAATCCGGAGGCGCAGACAGCTTTCGGGCCGATGGTTCTCGCGGCGATCGAGCACCATGAGACACCGTCGCGTCGCTTGGTCGATGACGAACTCGCCGAGTCCTTCCTGCCGGGCCGTCTGCGAGCCCTGGTGAAGATGGCACGCATCGGGGTGGTGCGACGCGCGCTACGGGCCGCCTCGGACCGGTCGGCACCGGGGACCTGGACCGGGATCGTGTGCCGCAAACGCTATATCGACGAACGCATCTCCGATCCGGTGACCGTGTTCGACACCGTCGTCATCCTGGGGTCGGGGCTGGACACCCGCCCATACCGGATCGCTCGATACAGCGATCTCCCGGTGTTCGAGGTCGATCAACAGATCAACATCGACCGCAAAACCGCCACGGTGCAACGGGTCCTGGGCTCGATGCCCGCCTCGGTGCGTCTGGTGAGCGTGGATTTCGAACACGACAACGTGATGACGGCACTGGCCGCCAACGGTTTCCACGACACCGGGAACAGCCTGTTCATCTGGGAGGGCGTCACCCAGTACCTCTCGCCCGAGGCACTGCACGCCACGTTCGACCAGTTGCGCGCCGTCACACCCGGCAGCCGGTTGATCTTCACCTACGTCCGCCAGGACTTCATCGACGGCACCAACCTCTACGGCGCGCGGTCGCTGTACCGCCGATTCCGGCAGCGCCGCGAGATCTGGAAGTCCGGATTCGTGCCCGAGCAGGTCGAGGAAATCCTTGCGGGGTACGGCTGGCGGCTGATCGAGCAGGCCGGGCCGAGTTACTACCGGGACACCTACATCCGGCCGACGGGACGCAAGCTCTCCGCGTCGCCCATCGAGTGGTCCGTGGTTGCCGTGCGGGTGTGACTAGATCTCGATGACCGTCGGCACGATCATCGGCTGCCGGCGGTACACCTCGCCGACCCACTTGCCGACGGCTCGCCGCACCGCCTGCGCGATCCGGGCGGTGTCGGTGACCTGTTCACCAGCAAGGGTTTCCAGCGCCTGCGCCACCTTGAGCGCGGCCGGCTCCAAGGCCTTGGGATCCTCGGAGAAACCCCGGGAATGCAGTTGCGGAGGTCCGGCCGGCTTACCGGTCCCCTTGTGCACGACGACCGTCACGGCGATGAAACCTGAAGAGAGGGTGAGCCGTTCACCGACCACAGATTCGCCGACGTCACCGGTGATCAGGCCGTCGACGAACATCTTGCCTACCGGCACCGCTCCCGCGATCGAGGCCACGCCATTGACCAGGTCGACACTGACCCCGTTCTCGGCCAGCATGACGTTTTCCTCGGGGACACCACTGAGCACGGCCAGCTTGGAGTTCGCACGTAGATGACGCCAGGTGCCGTGCACGGGCATCACGTTGCGCGGCCGCACCCCGTTGTAGAGGAACATCAGCTCACCGGCATACGCATGGCCCGTGACATGCACGCGCGCTTGCGCATTCGTGACCACCCGGGCACCGATCTTGGCCAGCGAGTCGATGACGCCGTACACCGCCTCCTCGTTGCCGGGGATCAGTGACGACGACAGGATGATCAGATCTCCGTCGGTCAAAGTGATGCTGCGGTGCTCGCCGCGCGACATACGCGACAGCGCTGCCATCGGCTCACCCTGAGTGCCGGTGGTGATCAACACCACCCGGTCTGCCGGCAACAGCTCGGCTGCGCCGATGTCGAGAACCTTGGAGTCGTCGACCTTCAGGAATCCGAGATCGCGGGCGATACCCATGTTGCGCACCATGGACCGGCCGACGAAAGACACGCTGCGACCCAACGCCACCGCGGCGTCGATGATCTGTTGCACGCGATCGACATTCGAAGCGAAGCACGCCACGATCACCCGGCCGTCGGCACCGCGGATCAGCCGATGCAACGTAGGCCCGATCTCGCTCTCCGACGGGCTGACCCCGGGATGCTCGGAGTTGGTCGAGTCGCACAGGAACAGGTCGACCCCCGCGTCGCCGAGCCGCGACATGCCGGGCAGGTCGGTGGGCCGCCCGTCCAGCGGCATCTGGTCGAGTTTGATGTCGCCGGTGGCCAGTACGGTGCCCGCTCCGGTGTGCAGGGCGATGGCCAAGCAGCCGGGAATCGAGTGGTTCACTGCGAAGTACTGGCACTCGAAGACGCCGTGTGTGGTGCGCTGTCCCTCCGCGACCTCGACGAACACCGGCTTGATGCGATGCTCACGACACTTCTCGGCGACCAGCGCCAACGTGAACTTCGAGCCGACGATCGGAATATCGCGCCGCAGTTTGAGCAGGTGCGGGATGGCCCCGATGTGATCCTCGTGCGCGTGCGTGATGACGACGGCATCGATCTCGTCGAGACGGTTCTCGACGTGCCGGATGTCCGGCAGGATGAGGTCGACCCCGGGCTCGTCGTGATTGGGGAACAGCACACCGCAATCGATGATCAACAATCGGCCCAGATGTTCGAAAACGGTCATGTTGCGGCCGATTTCGCCGATGCCGCCCAGTGCGGTGATGCGCAACGCGCCCGCAGCCAACGGCGCCGGTGGTGCGAGCTCAGCCGTCATCGCAGTACGCCTGCCGCGCGCAGATCGGCGGCGAGCGTCTCTATCTCCGCGGGCTCGGCGGGTACCTGCGGCAGCCGGGGATCACCGACATCGATTCCTTGCAGCCGCAGTGCTTCCTTCGACATCGTGACGCCTCCCAGCCGGGTCTGCGCCTCGCAGAGCGGTCCGAGGCCCGCGTTGATCTTGCGGGCGGTGGCGATATCGCCGGAGTTGAAGGCCGACAGCATCTCCCGCAACTGACCGGCCGCGACATGACCCCAGACGCTGATGAAGCCGACGGCACCCATAGCCAGCCACGGCAGGTTCAGCGCGTCGTCACCGGAGTAGTACGCGATGCCCGTCTCCGCGATGATCTGTCCGCCTCCGTGCAGGTCACCCTTGGCGTCCTTCACGGCGACGATATTGGGGTGCGCCGCAACGGTCCGGATGGTGTCCCATTCGATCGGGACCACCGACCGCGGCGGGATGTCATAGAGGACGACCGGCAGATCGGTGGCGTCGGCGACGGTGATGAAGTGCGCTACCAGGCCCCGCTGGGACGGCCGGGAGTAGTACGGCGTGACCACCAGCAGGCCGTGCGCGCCGGCGGCGGCGCTCGCCTTGGCCAGATGCACGCTGTGCGCAGTGTCATAGGTGCCGGCGCCCGCGATGATCCGCGCGCGATCCCCGACCTCCTCCAGCACGGCGTCGAGCAGCGCGATCTTCTCGTCATCTGTGGTGGTGGGCGACTCGCCGGTGGTGCCGGAGATCACCAGACCGTCGCACCCCGTGTCGACCAGATGCTTGGCTACCTTCTTCGCACCAGCCAGGTCAAGCGAGCCGTCCGGGCCGAACGGCGTCACCATGGCAGTCAGCACGGTGCCCAAGCGTGCGCTGACGTCGATTCCGGTGGTGCTCACGGGCGTCAAGATTACCCGGTGGTACACCCGGTTTATGCATCGCAGGCCGCTTGGTCGCCGTGCGTACAACTCACACGGAGCGTTAGGGTGCCGCATGAGCCTGCCCCGCCGCCTACTCGACGTCATCGATGAAGACGTCCTGCCGCTCACCGAACGGGGCGTCGCCGCGGGAAACAAGGTGTTCGGCGCGGCGATCCTGCGCAAATCAGACCTGTCGCTCGTGCTCGCCGGCACCAACGACGAGACCGCCAACCCGCTCTGGCACGGCGAGGTGCACACTCTCAAACAGTTCTACGAGCTTCCCCAGCATCCGCCGACGTCGGAACTGCTGTTCCTGTCCACCCACGAGCCGTGCACGATGTGTATGTCCGCGATCACCTGGGCCGGCTTCGACAACTACTACTACTTCTTCAGCCACGAGGATTCCCGGGACGCCTTCGCGATCCCACACGATCTCAAGATCCTGAAAGAGGTGTTCGGCCTCGACCCGGGCGGCTACCGGCGCACCAATGCGTTCTGGACTGCGTACTCCATCACCGAGTTGGTGGAAGCCACCGATGAACCGGAGCGCACTGAACTACTTGCCCGCAAGCAACTGATCGCGGACCGATATGCCGAATTGTCGGTGCACTATCAGGAGGCCAAGAGCGACAACGACATCCCGCTGAGCTGAGCGATGGTCAAGCCGCAGGAGCGCGACATTGTGCGACTCGTGCAGTCGCTTCCCGAGCACAACCTACCGGTGGAATGCCGCGGTACGGTCGTGATGGACTATTCGAAGTACCCGGGAGGAGCGACGACCCCGACGTATGAAGTCGAATTCGTTGCGACGGACGGCACGACCCAAGCCGTTGTAACCGTTCCCGGTGACCTGCTCGAAGTCGTCGAAAGGGCCTGAGTCAAACAGGCCGAGGGAACCGTCAGAACGGTGGGTCGGTGCCATTCGCGGCGCGTTCTGCTGCGTTGCGTGTGCGTTCGGCGTTGATCCGTTGCGCGGTCTCTTGGGCGCGGGTGCGCAGGCGTGTGGGCATCATGGCGCCCCGATCACCGTGAGCGGTCCGGGTGACCGGCCGCGGCGGCGGAACCGTCACGTGAATCGGTTTGTCCGCGAACAACACTGACACACCCGCAGCCTTGACATAGGTGTGACCGGTCGGCGCCGTCCACGTCACCGTACCGTCCGGACCCAGCACCGGCTCCCACCCACAAAACGTCTTGACCAGATGATGCTCACGGCACAACGGATGCAGATTCCCCGGATGCGTCGCCCCCACCGGCCACGCAACAACATGATCCAGATCGCAGCGATCCGCAGGCCGACTGCACCCAGGGAACGTGCACATCAGATGAGTCATCCGCACCAACGCCGTCAACGACACCGACGGATCATGGCGAGGTTCGACACCTACCTCGGTGACCCGCGCCAACGGCTTCACCTTCGCACCCGTAGCCACCAGATCAGCGAGCATCCCCGCCGGGATCACACCCCCGCCCAACATGGCCCCCGGACTCACCGGCGCCCGGCACGCCGCAGGCTTAGTCCCCGACTCCCGTTTAGCCTCGCGCACAGGCTCAGCCACCGGCACTTGATCGGTCAGCACGTAAATGGTCACCGCCCCCGACCGCGGATCCTTACCACTACCCACACACGCAGGATCCCCGCACAGGCACGTCAACCGCTCCACCTGCGTGCCCACCACGCCCAACAACCCCAACGCATCAGCCCGACGCTCCCGCACCGACCGCGGATCATCGCGGCACACCGTGCCCGCCAAATTATCCAGACGCCGCTGCAACGCAGTCTTATCCGTC
>JAHFVC010000385.1 GCA_023264765.1 Mycobacterium sp.
GGAGCGTGACATCGCGGCGTCGCCGACGTTGGGGAAGGTGCCTTCGTTGAGCATGCGCAGCAGGTCGCGGGCGCAGTCCAGATAGGCCCGCTCGAGCGGGCTGGTCTTGCGACGATCGGCCAGTGCGGTCTGATGGGTGAGGACGGCGACCACCTGGTCGCGGTGGCGGACCGGTACCGCCTCCACGTTCAGCCAATTGCCATCCTGTGAATCCTGCTCTCCCGCATCGCTTTCCCTGCCGATGCTGCCGGAGTTGAAAGCGGCCACCACGACGGGCAGGGTCACCGCGTCCTGGGTGGTGCTGACGGCGTCGGTCATCAGCACGGTGGGGGCGGTGTTGGGCCGCACCTGGGCCACACACACCAGCATCTCGTCGTCGCGGCGCACCCACATCAGGTAGTCGGCGAACGACAGGTCCGCGAGAAGTTGCCACTCCCCGACCACAGCATGAAGGTGATCGACGGCGTTGCCGGGCAGAACGGTGTGCTCGGCAAGCAGATCGCCGAGAGTGGACATGGGTTCTCGGAGTTCTAGCTGATGACCGCGATGAGATCGCCGGCCTGGATGACGTCACCGACAGCGACGCTGACCTCGGTCACCGTGCCCGCCGCCTCGGCCAGCACCGGGATCTCCATCTTCATGGACTCCAGTAGCACCACGGTGTCGCCGGCGTCGATCTGGTCACCCGTCTTGACGACAACCTCGAGCACACTGGCCACGATTTCGGCGCGCACATCCTCGGCCATCTTCACCCCACTCATCCGGCGAACACTTACTAGAGGTGTCTATCGAACCACACCCCGCAGTGGACAGAGCACCACCCGCGCCATGAGACAATCAAGGCAAGCGTCAGCTGTATCTAATCTGGAAAGAAGGTAAACCTATGGCCAAGCGAGGCCGCAAGAAGCGCGATCGGAAGCACACCAAGGCCAACCACGGCAAGCGACCCAACTGCGGCTCGAAGGCTGTGCGCTGACCCTCACGCATGACGAAACCGCCCGGACTCACAGAGTCCGGGCGGCTTCGTTTGCGGGGCCGCTCAGCCCCTGACGATGGTGGTACGGCTGATCTCCAGCCGTAGGCGCGCACGCAGCGTGTCCGGCGCCTTCTCTCCGCATTTGGCGGCGATCAGGTTCTTCACCCGCTCCTCCACGCCGTAGTGCCGCAGGCACGTCGGGCACTCGTCGAGGTGGTGGCGCAGCTTGTCACGCGTCTCGGCGGTGCATTCGCCGTCGAGCAGCGTCCACACCTCGGCGATCACCGCCGCACACTCGGGATGTTCCGGGTCGACCGGGCCGACCGGGGCTACGAACGTGTGCTCCTCGTACCGCGAGAACTCGTCGCTCATCACGAGACCTCCTCGCTGGCGAGCTGCTCGCCACGCAGGAACCCGCGATCTCGGGCCACATCGGCCAGCAGGTCACGTAGTTGTTTACGGCCTCGGTGCAGTCGGGACATCACCGTCCCGATCGGGGTATCCATGATTTCCGCGATCTCCTTGTACGGGAACCCTTCGACATCGGCGTAGTAGACCGCCATGCGGAATTCCTCAGGTAATGCTTGCAGAGCATCCTTGATCTCACTGTCGGGCAGCGCCTCCAGCGCCTCCACCTCCGCCGACCGAAGTCCCGTCGAGCTGTGCTCGGCGTTGGCCGCCAGCTGCCAGTCGGTGATCTCCTCGGTCGGATACTCCGCAGGCTGCCGCTGCTTCTTCCGATAGGTGTTGATGTAGGTGTTGGTCAGGATGCGGTAGAGCCACGCCTTGAGATTCGTGCCCTCGCGAAACGACCGGAACCCGGCATATGCCTTGACCATGGTCTCTTGCACCAGGTCCTCGGCATCAGCGGGATTGCGGGTCATCCGCAGCGCGCCACCATAGAGCTGATCCAGCAGCGGGATGGCGTCGCGTTCGAAGCGGGCGGTGAGTTCGGCGTCAGACTCTTCGGTCGGGGCGGGTGCAGCCTCATCTATATCGATCATCGTGGCAAGACCAATCCCTTCCGTCGCGGCGTGACCGAACGGCTCCAGCAAGCTCACCGGACGTTCCAGACATGCCGTTGACACTGTAAAACTCCTTCCACGATCCTAAAGGTTGACGCCGACAATTCCTGCCGGCGGCTGTTGCGCCCCGTCGCACCTGCAGTAACGCCGGTACCGGCCTCGGTCATTCCCGCCGCTGGGACCCCGCCCTAGGCTGAGAGCGTGGCACGCGCAGCGACCCCCGCCATCGCGACGCTGGTCGCCGCGGGCGTCGGGCACGAGATCCTGCGCTACGACCACGACCCGCGGGCCGAATCGTTCGGCGAGGAGGCCGTCGCCCAGTTGGCTGCCGCGCATGGCCTGGAGCCCGGGCAGATCTTCAAGACCCTCGTGCTCGCGTCGGGCAAGGATCTGGCGGTCGCAGTGCTGCCGGTGCCGTCGAAGCTGTCGCTGAAGGCGGCCGCCGCGGCACTGGGCTTCGCGAAGGTCACGATGGCCGACCGGGCCGCGGCCGAACGCTCGACCGGATACGTGCTCGGCGGCATCTCGCCGCTGGGCCAGCGGCGGACCCTGCCGACCGTCCTCGACGCCTCCGCACTCGACTGGGACCGTGTGCTGTGCAGCGCCGGAAAGCGGGGCTGGGACGTCGCGCTCGCGCCCCGGGACCTCATCAACGCGACCAACGCCGCGATCGCCGACATCCGGGCCGTCTGAGCGGCCTAGGGTTGGGCCATGACGCAAGCTCCACTCTCCGGGAAGACCATGTTCATCTCCGGCGCCAGCCGGGGCATCGGGCTGGCGATCGCCAAGCGCGCCGCCGCCGACGGTGCCAACATCGCGCTGTTGGCCAAAACGGCCGAACCGCATCCCAAGCTCGAGGGCACCGTCTACACCGCGGCCAAGGAGATCGAGGAGGCCGGCGGGCAGGCGCTGCCCATCGTCGGCGACGTCCGCGACGGGGACTCGGTGGCCTCCGCCGTCGCACAAGCGGTCGCCCAGTTCGGCGGTATCGATCTGTGTGTGAACAACGCCTCGGCGATCAACCTCGGCTCCATCGAAGAGGTCCCGCTCAAGCGTTTCGACCTGATGAACGGCATCCAGATCCGCGGTACCTACGCCGTGTCCCAGGCCTGTATCCCGCACATGAAAGGCCGTGCGAACCCGCACATCCTGACCCTGTCGCCGCCGCTACGGCTGGAACCGCAATGGCTCAAGCCCACCGCCTACATGATGGCGAAGTTCGGAATGACGCTGTGCGCGTTGGGAATCGCGGAAGAACTCCGGGACGCCGGAATCGCGTCGAACACGCTGTGGCCGCGCACCATGGTCGCCACCGCCGCGGTGCAGAACCTGCTGGGCGGCGACGAGGCGATGGGCCGGGCACGCAAGCCCGAGGTGTATTCCGATGCGGCATATGCGATCTTCACCAGGCCGGCCCGCGAACACACCGGCCAGAGCCTGCTGTGTGAGGACGTCCTGCTGGACTCCGGGGTTACCGACCTGTCGGTCTACGACTGCATCCCCGGGTCCGATCTGGGTGTCGATCTGTGGGTGGACACCCCGAACCCGCCGGGATACACCGGGCCCTGACCCTCAGCCGCGTCCGCAGTTGGGTTCGACCGGCTGGGACGGCCAGACACAGACGTTGACGTAGGTGGTCGCGCCGAACCCGCCGCCGGAGGTCACGATGGTGGTCACATTCCACCCCTGTCCCTGGAGCGCACCCTTGTACGCGGAGACGACGTCAGCCGGCGCGCCGTTGACGACGTAGTGCAGGTGAATCCCGTTGTCGGAGATGGTGTCCGGACCGTCGGTGCGCTCGGTGCCCGCAGGGACGGGTATCAGGCTGGGCAGTGCCGGCTCGGCGTTGGCGATGCCGCCGCCGAATGCAGTCAGGGCGATCACGGCCGTAGCCAAGGTACGGGAAAAGCGCTTCATGGGGGCGGACGTGCGGCGTTACGGCTTCGGGGTGATTCCGAAGCGACGCAGACCGCGTGAGGTGGCCACCCGCAAGAGCGCCGTCGCCACGGCGTTGCGCCGCTTCGACGCGGGGTACCACAGCGGCTCGCTGGCGGGCGTCGGTATCCGCGGCGCGGTGATCACTTGCGGCCGACAGTATTTGAGGATGCCGTAGGCGCCGCCGGAGCGGGCACCGACACCGGAGTTCTTCCAGCCGCCCATCGGCACCTCGTTGGCGAAACCGTTGGACAGCACGTCGTTGATGTTGACCGCACCGACATCGAGCCGGCGGGCCACCCGCTCGCCGCGCTCGATGTCACGCGTCCATACCGTCGCCGAGAGTCCATAGGCCGAATCGTTGGCCAACCGGATCGCCTCGTCCTCGTCGGCGACCTTCATCACCGGGATGGTGGGACCGAACGTCTCTTCCGTCATGCACGCCATCGAATGGTCGACGTCGACCAGCACCGTCGGCTCGAAGAAGGTACCCGCCCCAGTCGGGTTGCCGCCCGTCAGAACCCGGGCCCCGGCGGCGACCGCACCATCGACATGCCGGACCACGATCTCGCGTTGGCGCTCCGTGGACAGCGCTCCGATGTCGGTGGTCCAGCCGCGGCCGTCACAGCCCTGGCGCAGCGCACCGACCTTCCTGGTGAGCCGGCTGACGAACTCGTCGTATACCGGTGCCTCGACGTAGACACGTTCGACGGAGACGCACAGCTGACCGGAATTGAACATGCCGCCCCAGGTGATCCCGTTGACGGCACGGTCGAGGTCGGCGTCGGCGAGCACCAGCGCCGGGTCCTTGCCGCCCAGTTCCAGGCTGTACGGGATCAGTCGCTCGGCGCAGGCCACCGCCACCTTGCGGCCGGTGGCGGTGGATCCGGTGAACTGCACGCAGTCGGCGTTGTCGATCACCGCGGCCCCGGTGGCGCCGTAACCGGTGGCGAGCGCCAGCACCGGTGGCGCGCCGATCTCGTTCCACCCGCGCACGAAAGCGGCCGCGCTCAGTGGCGTCACCTCCGACGGTTTGAGCAACACTGCCGCGCCGGCGGACAGCGCGGCGACAAGATCCAGCCCGGGCATCAAGAACGGAAAATTCCACGGGGTGATGACGCCGACCACCGGGTACGGCCGGTGCACGGTGGTGAGCCGTTTGCCGATCGCGATCGGATGCCACGATCGCGGGTGCGCATCGGACAGGAACTTCTCGGCGTGGCCGGCCCAGTAGTCGATCAGACCGCTGACCGCGATCGGTTCGAAGCTGGTGTCCGCCCGGCTCTTCCCGGTCTCGGATTGGACGGTGTCCATGATGTGCTCGGCATTGTCGAGCACCCAGCACTGGAATTTGAGCAGCCAGGCCCGACGGCCGCGCGCGCCCAGCGCCTCCCACGCGGGTTGGAACAGCCGCAGTTCCCGGGCCTTGGCGGCCACGGTGTCCGCGGAGTCGACCGGGACGGTGCCGACCTCACGCCCGTCGGCGGGGTTGCGCACGATGATGGTGGCGGGCTGTGTCTGGGTCATGGCCCGAGTATCGGTCCGGATCGGTCCTGCGGATCGAGTACCGGGATACCTGCATCATGAACAGATGCAACCAACGGTCGTCCACGCGCCGCAGCTGTCCCGCTTCGAGGTGTATCTCGGCGATGAGCTCGCCGGCTTCGCCGAGTATCTCGACCACGAGCAGCAGCGAATCTTCTTCCACACCGAGATCGGTGAGCAGTACGGCGGCAAGGGTTTGGCCGGCACGCTCATCCGGCACGCACTGGAGGCCACGGTCGGTGCAGGCCTGCGCATCGTGCCGCTGTGCCCGTTCGTGAAAAGCTTTGTGGACAAGCACTCCGACGATGACGCCTTCGCCTCCTCCGTCGATGAGGTGACCGAGGCGGCGATCGAGCTGGTCCGCCGACGCTGATGGTGCCGCTGGCGACCATCGCGGGGCAATGGGGCCGGATCGGCTGCCTGGGATTCGGAGGGCCGCCGTCGCACATCGCGCTCCTGCGTGAGCTGTGTGTGCAACGCCGCCGATGGTTGGACGCCGACGAATTCGAGGACGCCATCGCCGCGGTGAACCTGCTGCCGGGTCCTGCGTCCACGCAGCTGGCGATCTACACCGCCTGGCGGCTGCGCGGTTTCCGCGGCGCCGTCGTCGGCGGGCTTGCGTTCATCCTGCCCGGGCTGTTCGTCATCCTCGCGCTGGCTGCGTTCTTCCTGTCCGGCGGCGCACCCGGCTGGGCGCGCGGGGCGGCGGCCGGCGCGGGCGCGGCCGTGG
>JAHFVC010000386.1 GCA_023264765.1 Mycobacterium sp.
CCTTCAACGGGTCAACGTCGTCGACGCCACCCCCATCGGCATCAACGTGCGGTCCACCATTGCCACCTACAGCGGCATCCTCGACGACCTGCGCCGGAGCTACGCCGCCCTCGACGAAGCGAAGAGCCGTGGCCTGACCGCCTCTGACTTCTCCTACAACATAGGATCCCTGCGCTGCCCGCGCTGCGAGGGCACCGGGCAGGTCTCGCTCGACGTTCAGTTTCTCCCTGACGTCGACATCGCCTGTCCTGACTGCGATGGCACCCGCTACGCACCGGCCGCGTACGGTATCAGACGCGGCACCGGCGTCGCCCGCTCGCTACCCGAACTCCTTGGACTCTCTGTCAAAGAGGCACTGAACGACACCGGGGACCTACCCAAGGTGCAACGCAAATTGCAAATCTTGATCGACCTCGGGCTCGGCTACCTCACCCTCGGGGAAGACACCCCCGCGCTCTCGGGCGGCGAAGCCCAGCGCCTCAAGCTCGCAACAGAACTCGGTCGCAAGCAGTCCGAGGCGATGTTCATCCTGGACGAGCCCAGTGTCGGGCTGCATCCTCTAGATGTACGCGTCCTGCTCGGCGTCATCGACCGCCTCATAGCCAAGGGCGCCACCGTCGTCGTCATCGAACACGACCTCGACATGATCGCCAATGCCGACTACGTCATTGACATGGGACCCGGCGGCGGCGCCGCTGGGGGAACCATCATCGCCACCGGCACACCCGTAGACATAGCGCTCTCCTCGGTCAGTGTCACCGGTCACTACCTCGCTGCCAGAAGCAACGCTTGACGCCACCACCCGGTCCAGCAACAGGCGGACGAAGACTTCGTCCGCGGCAGTCTGGATAGCAGGTCCCCGCGGTTCGCGCCACGACCAACCGACTCGCGCCTATCTCAATATGGCTGTGGAGCGACTGGTTACTGGCTTCCTCTGAGTCGCGAACGACGCATCGTTGCCTATCCAGGCACGCCCGATATAGTATCCGAACTATACGGCTATTATGTGGAGGTCGCGGCAACCGAAAACGAAGCCGGGCACACCGCCCGGTCCTAGCCGACGACGCCAGCGGCGCTAACGTCCTCGCGATCGTCGCAGACCCATTTTCCTATCGAGAGTTTCAGTCAAACCTCGTGCAAGGGGGCCAAGTGACGAGCACGATCTCTCAGACACCACCCAAAAGGGTTGGGGCGCCGCCATATAGGCTTGCCGGTCTTGCGCTGTTACTTGTCCTAGCAACGGTCCTCGGCATGGCATGGGGCGAATTCCGCGGCTTCTTCGACAGCAAGTCGACGCTGTTCCTGACTGCCGACAGGTCTGGGCTGACGCTGGATCCTGGCTCAAAGGTGACCTTCAATGGCGTCCCGGTCGGGCGCCTAAAATCCGTCCACGCCGAAACCCGAGGCGGCCAGTCCGGGGCAAAGCTGCTGCTTGAAGTAGAACCGCACTACCTAGACATGATGCCGGCCAATGTAGAAGCCGATCTGCGAGCGACCACAGTGTTCGGCAATAAATTCGTCTCACTTCTAACCCCGAAAAGTCCATCTCCCGACAAGCTCAAACCGGGCGCTACCTTGACCGCAGGTAGCACAACGACTGAGTTCAACACCCTTTTCGAAACGATCATGAGTATCGCTGCGCAGGTGGATCCGGTGAAGCTGAACCTGACATTAACGGCGGCGGCTCAAGCGCTCGATGGTCTGGGTGACAAATTCGGACGATCTCTTGTCGACGGCAACTCCATCCTGCGCGAGCTCAATC
This sequence comes from Mycobacterium sp., assembly GCA_023264765.1. GTDB lineage: Bacteria > Actinomycetota > Actinomycetes > Mycobacteriales > Mycobacteriaceae > Mycobacterium. The sequence continues at coordinate 1,763 of JAHFVC010000386.1, forward strand.
CGAGGATGCCACAAATCCGCGAAGATATTGAGGGTCTTGCCGACCTATCCAACGTGTATGTCAAATCCGCACCGAATCTGTTCGATGCTCTTAGTTTTGCCACCACGACCGCACATACGCTTCATGAGGAGTGTGGAGACGTAAACGGAGCCCTGTTGGCGGCCATCGGATTCGGCAAAAATGCCCACGATGTGCTCGACCGTAGCGGATCGTACTTCATCCGCGGGGCGCAAGATCTGGTGCCGACGAGCGAGATTTTTGACTACTTCAGTCCGGAAATCCTCTGCACATTACGAAATTTCCATGATGTCGCCCCAAGTTTGGCCGATATGATCGGTGGCAACGGATTTTCGATTCGTACTAACAGCGAGTTGATCGGCGCCGGCAACCCGTATGTCTACCCAGACAATCTTCCACGAACTAATGCCTCTGGCGGGCCGGGCGGACGGCCTGGGTGTTGGCAACCGATCACCCGCAACTTGTGGCCGGCGCCCTATCTAGTGATGGACACCGGCGCCAGTATCGCGCCCTACAACCACTTTGAACCGGGCCAGCCGCTGGCAACAGAGTACATCTGGGGACGCCAAGCCGGTGAACACACGATCAACCCCTAATCGATGGATCCTGTGACTCTTGTGAGCGGGCCCGTGTGAATTGCGACCAAACGAAATCTGATAGTGATCGCGGTGATTTCTTCTTCTCAATCACCGGGTCAGCACACATGCTGCGTTCACTGCAGCTGGAAGGGGCATGTGATCAACCGTCAATTGCGCTGGCGTCCAGAAGCTGTCGCCCGAAACGGAAGTTCGTGACCCTCGTGCGACAAAACTGCCGAACCTCAACCCGAATGGAGACCGTATGAAGTTTGAGATTGATTCTGCGCGTTGCGAGGGCCACGGGCTCTGCGAGGAACGAGCGGGTGATTTGTTGCGGCTCGACGACGAGGGGACGCTCAAAGTTCTCGTGGACTCCGTGCCCGACAACCGCTCGGAGGCAGCACTATCCGCTGTGCGCATCTGCCCGGTCTCGGCGCTGCGACTGGTGGACTGAGGTTGCTACTAAACGACTGCACCGTGGTGGACATCGGCGGTTCGTCGTACGCGTCCGACGTACATCAGGTCGCCGCTGTCCAAAGCCCTACTTGAAGCAGATCATTCATTCGAGTCGATTGTGTTCACACCGCTGGCCGGAAATTCGCCCACTTCGGTGTCTGGTGCGGCCGCGGGCGGCGTCTCGGTCGAGGTGCCTGTACACATTCTCGCGGACGAGAAAAGAATCCCCTGGCGGGGTCCGATCATCGCAGCTGGAGCTCGTCGCAACCACCATGGAGAATATCGGAGGTACCTCGACGGGCAATACGAGACACGGATACAGACGATCGAGGATACTTGTGCGCTTCGACTTGCTCTGGCGTCCGTAACGATTGTGGCCGCTATCGGGGACGGAATCCTCGTATGGAGATTGCCTCTTCCGACGCCGAAGGAGTCTGTGCGATGGCCATCAGTAACGGACCTTCATTGAAACGTCAACATGGACAGCTCATCTCGACGTTGCTGCCGGAAGTCCTGCCCCCGAACAGAATGAAGTGATGACATGACATCTGCGCGCCCCAGCATCTCCGACCTCGATTTGTTCAGCGACGAGAGCTTGACCGACCCGTATCCGATCTACCGGCAGCTTCGCGACAAAGGAGCGGCAGTATGGATCGAACCAATCAGTTGCTGGGCGTTGCCGAGGTACGACGACGTGCGCTCCGCACTCCGGGACTGGGAGACCTACTCTTCGGCGCAGGGCGTCGGGATAAATGATGACATCAACCAGCTGTCCAGTGGTACGGTGCTCGCGTCCGACCCCCCACTTCACGACGTGCTGCGTTCAGTGCTCGCCGAGCGACTCAGTCCGCGTGCTCTGCGCTCCCTTTCAGCATCGATCTGTGCGCAAGCAGACGCTCTCGTCGGCGCCTTAGTCGATCTCGGAACCTTCGACGCCGTAGCCGATCTCGCGCGCGTCTTCCCGCCGACAATCATTGCTGACCTCGTTGGCCTACCACACGAAATCCGACCCTACTTGCTGGACTGGGGCGATGCCGTCTTCAACACCCTTGGTCCGCTGAACGAACGAGCAGTGGACGTCATGCCGGTAGTCGGTGATCAGTTTCAGTGGCTCTACAGTCTCGACGGCACTGAGTTGGTCGAGGGGAGCATGGGGCGCGCCATTTTCGATGCCGCAGCTGCCGGAGTCATCTCTCGCGAATCCGCCCCGCAGCTACTCTCTGCCTATACGAGCGCCTCCATGGACACCACCGTGAACGCGATTGGTTCCGCGGTTGCCCTGTTCGCACAGAACCCCGAACAATGGGCAGCCCTGCGTGCTGACCGTTCCCTTATCTCCGCTGCATTCAACGAGGTACTGCGTTTCGAGAGTCCGTTGCAAATGTTCACACGAGTGGCTACACGAGATCTAGGGCTGGGAGGCAACCATATTGCCTCCGGTGATCGACTGATCATGATGTATGGATCTGCCAATCGCGACGAACGCCACTTCGGTGAGACCGCCGATTTGTTTGACATCACGCGCGACGCGTCAGACCACCTGGCTTTCGGGTCAGGGCTGCACGCCTGCGCCGGCCAAGGGCTGGCCCGGCTTGAGGCGCACTCGGTCTTCAACGCCCTCGCAGACCGAGTAGTCAGCTTCACCATCGAAGCCGCACCCGTCCGCCACCTTAACAACACGGTTCGAGGACTCCGCTCTCTGGAGGTGTCCGTCAAGCCCGCGTGAGTACCTCGATCGGTGGCGTCAGAGCCGGCCAAATTCAGGTGGTGCGGTCGAGGCGTTACCGCCTGCCGCGTGTAAAACACGTCTCCGTCGGATACTTCGATGTGGTTCGGTGGCCATCGGCTACACACTCGCGTAGGTCCTCGGTTCGTCGAACAGCTGGCGGGCGGTCGTGTCGCCGATAAGCCCCGGCGTTCCCAGATGCAACCGTCGAATCAGCCGCTGCCGCCACGGAATCGATGCATCACGCGATGACGTCCAACGCAGCACGTACGATGCTGTCGGTGTCGATGCCGTGATGGCGGTATACATCGTCAAGGGACCCTGCCTGTCCGAACTGACTTACTCCCAGTGCCACACCGGCGACGCGGTTGATGCCGGTCAGAAACGCCAACGTGTGGGGATGGCCGTCCAACACAGTCACCATGGGCGTCGACCTTTCGGCGGGAAACAACTGGTCGAGAACCCAGGTCGCCGCCGAGCCTTGGCCGCGTCGAGCCTGCATTGCTTCGAAGAGGAGGCCGGGACTGGTGACGCAGATGATGTTAGCGACGACCCCAGTCTGTTCAAGCCGCTCGGCGGCGTCGATGACTTCGGGCATGAGGGCACCCATACCGACCAACGTCACCGCGGCCCGTTCTCGTCGGGACAAGACGTATCCGCCTGCGATGACCTGACGGCGGCGGCGTTCACGGGCGGCGGGGTCTTCGGGTACCGCGGCGAGGGCCTGCCTGACTGGTCGAGTTGAAAGTCGCAAATAGGATGACACGCCATCCGGTCGCCCGAGGCGGCCGATACTCGCGAGCAGCGTCCATTCGACATCGATACCGAAGGCTGGTTCGTAAGAGACGCATCCGGGCTGTTCGAGTCCTACCGACGGCGTCTTTATCGACTGGTGAGCACCGCCCTCGGCAGCGAGAGTCACCCCAGATGGAGTGCCTACGAGGATTGACTGGCCGCCTGCATAGATTCCGTACGACCAGGGTTCCAACGCTCGCTCGACAAATGGGTCGTATAACACACCGATCGGGAACAACGGCTGCCCCCAACGACTCCAAGTCGAACCGAGCTCCCCGATGAGACCGACGAGGTTGGTCTCCGCGATCCCGAGCTCCATGTGTTGTCCGGTAGGTTTCTCGCGCCAGTGCATGAGCGTATCCGGGTCATCATCGAACCAGTCCCTACGCTCTCTCACCGACCAGACACCGACTTTGTTGACCCACCCTGCCAGATTCGTAGTCGAACTGACGTCGGGGCTCACCGTCACGATGCGCTTAGCGACGTCTGGCGCATCCCGGTGGAGATCCAGCAGGACGCGACCGAGGCTGGCTTGCGTGCTGGCCGTCCCTCTCGGCGTCCGTCGGGTTTCGGTGGGAACGACCAAATCGTTCAGCGGTCTGACGGGCTCCCGGCGTAATCGGCGTGCAGTCGAAGTACACAAATCCGCGGCAGCCGACCCGGCCGGGAAATGGCCCCAGGGATTCATCGGGTCACGACCAAGTCGAGCTGCAAACGCCTCAAATTCGTTGGCGCTCAGAAGCGATGAGTGGTTCTGCGGATGCCCCTCCGTCGGCAACCCGTAGCCTTTGATTGTGTAGGCGATGATCACGGTCGGTCGGGTGTCATCGATCTGACGGTAGGCCTGCAACAGCGCCGACAT